>DKCO01000021.1 GCA_002452215.1 Spirochaetales bacterium UBA6872 | reverse complement strand
ATGTTCTCTGCAACAATCCATTTGCCCATTGGCGTTTCTTCCTTTGCTCCTATGAATAACGGATACAGTTTCTTGTCCCTTGTATCCTGCTCAAAAAGCTTATAGCCTGTGCCAACTTTATTTGGAGAATAATCGGGGTCGACTTGAAAGAGGATGTCGTCGAAAGCCTCAATTCTTTCTCCATTGGCGTTGACTTCTGTTGGCTCTGATGGTAGATTGATTATAGAGTCCATGGCGTAGCTAAGGCGGTTATCCGGTTTGCTACCCTTTGCCATTGGACTATTTCTTTTCAACTCTTTCAATTCTACTGTATAAATATGGTTACCATGTTGCCGACTTTTCTTTATTAGCAACGATGCAATGTCCAAGCTTTTGGAATCATCAAACTTAACAGGCACTTCATACTCGTATATTGCGACAATATCTGGACTGCCATTTCTATCCTGCCTTTTAATTACCAATGAGCTGTTTTCAAACAACTTATCTATATTTGCGACAGCAGTTAAATGTTGTATTCTGGTAAAGCCATTTTTCATAGATTTCTTAACAGCCACGTTTGAAATCATTTTATTTATTCCAGTCTTTCCAAAAGAAACTTCAAGTCCATCGGTTTTATTTATAATGGTTTTGTTTTGAATGTTCTTCAAACTGCTCATGACTTCTTCATTATTACCAGCATAAACAACGTCATTTGATACTTCATTTCCAGCTTGGTTCAATATCGTAGAATCGGATTGTGCATTGTTGTCCTCGACAAACGAGCTGTACGCAGATGCAAGCCCCTCTGGCATCAAGCTCTTGCCTGTGACGTTCTTGTAGATTTTCCGGAAAGTATCATAGAGTGCCTTGAAGAAGCTCTTGAGCGAAGACGGAATCCTTTCCTTTGCCTTGATCCCTCAAGAAACTTAATTGTTAGACCTTCAATTTAACGAAACTTCCATTTGCTCTGCTTTTATCGACTATTATTTGCTTCTCTATTTTCTCTTTCAGTTCTGGCACATGGGAAATTACGCCTACAAGCCGTCCTTTGCTTGCAAGAGAAGAAAGAGCCTGGAGTGCAGATCTAAGCGAATCATCATCCAGAGTCCCAAATCCTTCATCAACAAACATTGTCTCTATCTTTATAGCACCAGCGTTGGCTTGGATTTCTTCAGATAGCCCTAAAGCAAGAGCAAGCGATGCCTTGAATGTCTCTCCTCCAGAGAGTGTAGATGCTGGCCTTTCCTTGCAAGTAAAATGATCAATGACATCAATATCAAGACCCATCTTTTGGCTCTTGTTGCGAGCTTTGCTACTGCGCTCTAGTTCATATTGATAATCGGACATTGAAAGAAGCTTCTCATTTGCTCGACAAAGAATCCTGTCTAGATATTGAGTTTGGACAAATGTCTCAAGAGATAATTTGTTCTCGCCACTTAATGTTCCATTAGCAACATCTGAAAGTTCTTGCAATAACATCAATTTTTCTTTTGAATCATTCTTGGCTTTTTCTTTTTCATTGTATTTCACAATTGCTGTTTCAATATTGGCAAGTATTGCATTGCTTTTATTCTTCTTATTCTCGAGTTCATCTTTTTGTTTTTCAAGTTCATCAGATATTCTTTCAAGTTCACTTATATCATATTCTTCAATCGTATCTATTTTTTCTTGAATTTGACTAACAGCTGCTTCCAATGAATTCTTTTGAACCTTTGCGTCATTGAGGCTTTCATTTGCTACTTTGATCTTTTTTTCCAAGTCCTTCTTTTCGCCCAGAAGAGCGAATTGCTTCTCTTTTGCTTTTTCAAGGCTTTCAAACTCAAGTCCATCATTGATTCTATCTATCTCATCATTTTTTCTGGAAATTCCTTCCTCAAGCAAGTGCAATGAAATATCAGCATTGTTTTTCCTTTCTTTTAGCTTTTGTGTGCAATCAGATAGATTTTCCTCTTCTTTCTCCAGCTTTGCTTTTTCTTCTTTTTCTTTCTCCAATGAGTTTATTCGATCATCTGATAGTCTTTTATCCTCTTTGATCTCTATATATGAATTAGAAAAGTGTCTTAGATCAACAGAAAGAGAATTGGCCATATTCTTTTGATCCTCTTCATATCTTTTGCAATCTTCTTTGTATATCGCAATTGTTCTCTCAGTTGCTTTCTTATCTGAATCGAGTTGTACTATTCCATTCTGAAGATCTAAAAGTTGTTTATCAAGTTTTTGTTGCGACTCCTCGAGTTGCTTTTTTGCATTCACACTACTCTCAGCCTCTTTGACCATCTCTGATGCATCAACAAGCAATTGATCGATTTGTTTGTCTCTAAGTGCATCAGGAAGTTCTCCTCTCTTTTTTTCTATTTCATTGGAGATCATGCCAATAGATGCTTGTATTGCTGAAATTTCGCTTTCGATTTTTTTTAAGTCGCTATCAGCTTTTTCTTCATCTCTCTTAGCCTCCTCCAAGTCTTCCTTTGAACAATTCAGTCCATCTTCCATATGTGCAAGTTTTGGATGATGCAATGAGCCACAAACTGGACACGGTTTTCCTTCTTCAAGATTTCTGGCCAGCGAAGTAGCTCCAGAGAGATAATATGATTCAATCATCCGTTTATGCATCTCTTTTTTTTCGCATAACATCTTAGCGCACTGGCTCATTTTCTCTTTGCGGAAAGAAAGCTCTTTGCTATTTTCCTTCTCAGAAGAGATCAAAGCATCAAGGGAAGCAACCACTCTGTAAACAGATTTGGCATCGTCCATTTGCTTTTGTACATCATCAAAAGGTTCAAGCTTTCTTTCAATGGACTGCTTTTCCAGTTCTAATAACTTCTTTTTCTCTTCCTTCATGTTGATTGTTGAAGATATCTCGATAAGACGTTTTGACTCTCTTTCGAGTTTCTCATGTCTATGTGAAAGATCTTCAATAAGCTTTGAAAGTTGTTCGAATTTTGACAAACGCTCCTTAATAGCGAAATTAAGCTTACTCTCCATATCGAGCTCATTTTGTACATTTTTCAATTCATTCAACTTGACGTGTATATTTTCGAGCTCAATAGTGTTTTGCTTTATTGTGCGATTAAGAGATTCTACTTCTTTTGCTTTTTCGCTTCTCTCTTTCTCTTTTGTCTCTATCGACTCTAAAAGCTCATCACGTTCCTTGTATTTCTCAAAAGCATTCTCGATTGCTTGTATCTTGATTATCAATGCGTCCTTGCTTCTTTGGTAAACAGGGATCCTGTCATATTCTTCTTTTGCTCTCTTTTCTTCATCAACTGCTTTTAAATAAGCTTCTTTCTCTTCTCTAAGCTCTCCATATAATTTTTGCTTCTCTTTGTATTTTGCAATCGAAGAATCAATAAGAGTTCTTTCTTCTATGAATTTATCATACTCTCTCGATGCATTCTCTCTTTCACATTTTGCTTCTTCTCTGATTGTTTCCAAAGCCCCATTTGCAAAATGGCAACTTTCCTGATCAAGAAGCCCATAGGATTTGAACGTGGAAGGGATATCGATGTTATCTATTATTGCCTTTTGGACAAGACACAGCCCCTCATATTCTTCTCTTGCTTCTTTTGCCATTGATTGAAGGGCATTTTGCAACTGCCCATATTTATCTGTATTGAATATGCTCTTGAAAAGCATGCGCTTGTCATCGGTTGTCGAGCTGAGGAATCTGCTGAATTTACCTTGTGCAAGCATGACGATTTGGGCAAATTGTCCAGATGTCATACCAACAATCTCACATACTTTCTTATTTGCTAAATCGATTTTAGTAATAATAGTGCCATCAGGAAGTTTCAACTCAACTTTTGCAGGCTCAATTACAACTCCATCTCCTCTTCTCTTTTTACGTTCTTGCATTGGGGTACGTTTTATCTCATATATCTTTCCTTTTTCGGAAAAGACCAGATAAACACTAGTCTGGACATCATCAGATGCCCACTGGCATCTCATCAAGGATGCATCTCTACTGTCATCTGCCGTAGTGATGCCAAATAATGCATAAGATAGAGCATCAAACAAAGTAGTCTTTCCAGATCCCGTTGCACCAGAGATGAGGTACAACCCCTCATTGCCAAGACGAGAGAAATCAATCGATGTTTCATCCTTGAAAGGTCCAAATGCTGTGATAACAAGTTTCAAAGGCCTCATGATTTCCCCCATATTCTTTTTATTTCACAATCTATTATGGATTCTTGCTCTTTGCTCATCTTCTTCTTCATCATCATCTCGAAAAGCTCCGAAAAGAATTCATCAGGTTTTCTTTCTCTCTCGGCGTTTCCAATAACAATCGATTTTGATAGGTTTTTTGTCCGTGTATTTTGATATTCCATTGCAAGAAAACGAGGAAATTTATCCATCAGAGCGGAAACAGCATCCGGGATATCTGTCTCATCTGTAAGAACCACATAGACATAATCATCTGTGTTTTTTCCAGACATAATTTCATTAAACGTTCCTTTTTTTATAACAACATCATGCAATGGCTCAAGCTTAAGCTCCTCGATATCCACCGCTCCTTCATCAGAGATTCTTCCATAAACAGCAACCTTAGGCTCACGTTCTGATGCCGAGTATTTCAAAATAGAGCCAGAGTATCTTATATTTGATTTTCCGACAGCTTGTGCTCTGTGGATATGTCCCAAAGCAACGTAATCGAAGTCTGAGAATATCGATGAAGGGATTGGAGACTCTCCTCCTATTGTGATGTCTTCGCTCCCTGATGTGATAGCTCCAATAACCGCCTGATGCGCAAGAAGTATATTGATTTTGCTTTTATCGATTGGTGAGGAGTCAAAAATGATATTCATAGCATCCTTCAGTGACTCGATCGAGCTATCTGGGAAATAATGTTTGGCATCGACTGTCCGTATATATGGAAGCATATAGATATCAGCTCCAGCGATTGAGCGTTTTTTCAATTTGCCTTTGAATTTCCCCATTATATGAAGTCCAGATTTGTCAACAACACTACTTAAAAATGATAATTTCTCTCCAGGATCATGGTTTCCAGCTATAACAAAAACCTCGCTATTACTAGCTTGAAGCCTCTCTAGAAATTCGCTAAGAAGTGCAATTGCCTCCTCTGATGGATTCGTCCTGTCATATATATCGCCAGAGATAAAAACTGCATCCGGCTTGTATTCATCTATATAAGATAAAATCTTATCCAGAACATATTTTTGGTCATCAAGCAAATCATAGCAATAAAGCTTTTTCCCAATATGAAGGTCCGAAATATGAATAAAAGTGAGCATCTTATCCCCCCGATTGCTAGCGTTCGTTCATAACAAAGAATGATTAGATAAATTCCCAAAATTCTATATGCTGATTGTTTTTCCTCCAGGAACAACAACAGTCGCACCATCAACAGAGAGCCAAATATCCAGCGCTGATGGATTAGAAACAATTGAGTTGTCAGCGGAGAATACAAGACGTTTTGATGCATCCATATAATCGACTATCTCTATATTTGTCGCATACCAAATATCATCACGTCGAGAGACTAAAGATGCAAAACGTTCAATGAGATCCCAATTGTCATATGTAGTGAATTCATAACTATGACCCCATACGTACATCAAATTCAGCCTGAAGTCATTATTGATTGCCAAAAAGGCCTCAGCATTCTCATAAAGTCGATGATT
This sequence comes from Spirochaetales bacterium UBA6872, assembly GCA_002452215.1. Taxonomy (GTDB): domain Bacteria; phylum Spirochaetota; class Spirochaetia; order Sphaerochaetales; family Sphaerochaetaceae; genus Ornithospirochaeta. Next base: position 2,417 of record DKCO01000021.1, on the reverse strand, counting down.
ATGATGACAAGTTGCCTTCCACTTGTAGAAATCCTCTGGCATAGAGAAGTTATCAGAATCACCTACGACTCGCCCATAGCGTATGCCAAGAGACGGAAGAAGAGAGAGAATCTCAGGCGTATAGCTTCCAAATGGATAGGCAAAACCACGCACTGGATATCCTACGACAGCTTCGATTGCCTTCCTATCCTCTAGAATCTCCTGTGCAACAAGGGGCAAAGGAGAACGATCGATAGGAGGATGATATACTGTATGGGAAGCAAGTTCAAACCCAGAATACAAATCATTCCACTCATCCATAGGAATCCTATGCACATCTGTCTTAGCCTCACCGGAGTTAAGATTGAATGTAGCCTTCAACCCATGCTCTTTGAAAATCGATACAAGTCTTCTATCTTCTTCCCTTCCATCATCATAGCTGAATGTAAGCACTTTGTTCCTTCCATTAGGAAATAAAGTATGAATGCGCCGCAAATCCATCAAACCCTCCTTTTATTTCATATCACGTTAAGATTTTAACAAGATTCAACAATAGAGGTACAGATAATTTGAATGCATCTTGCTCTTTTTCAAAGAAAGAGGATGGAGAGCGTCATTCACTAATGCATCCAAACACACCCTCTTTAAAAATCTTCTCTTACATTCGTTTTCAACTCCTAACACATCTAAGTTCCTGGCATGTTTTGATTATTATAATCAAGGAAAAAATGAAAGTTAGTACATCTGATATGGGCATAGAATAGAGAACTCCATCCAAGCCGAAGAACAATGGCAACACTAAAGCAAACCCTACACCGAATACAATTTCACGGATCATTGAGAGCAATATTGAAGGCAATACCTTGCCAATTGCTTGCAAAAAAATAAAACAAGATTTATTAACACATACCAAAACAATAGCGCATAGATAGACTCGAAATGCTTTGATTGCGAAATTTGTATAATAAATACTTTCATTGGCCGATCCGAAAATGGCAATAAGCTTTTGAGGGCATACCTCAACTATAAGAAAAGCTATTGCTCCGATTGTTGCTTCTGTCAGTATTATCCTTATGAATATCTCTCTCACCCTTTCTTTTCTCTGGGCACCCATATTATACCCAACAACAGGAATGCATCCGGCTGCCATCCCAACAACAATAGAAATTACAATTTGGAAGAACTTCATAACAATCCCAACTACAGCCATTGGAATTTGCGCATATTCCTCTTGAGCAAATATAGGATCAATAGCCCCATATTTATATAGCATGTTGTTTATAGCAACCATTGCAGCAACCAAGCTTATCTGTGAAAAGAAACTAGTAAGGCCAAGGTTGATAATTTGTTTGCACATACTTTTACTTAAACGATAATCAGGTGCTTTCGGTTTCACTTGCCTCATGTTCAACAAATACCACAAAGAAAGAAAAGCTGTTGAAATTTGACCTAGTACTGTTGCAACGGCCGCGCCCATCATTCCCCACTTGAAAATAAAAATAAAAATCGGATCAAGGATGATATTGACAATGGCCCCGAGAAGAATAGAAAACATAGCGAATTTTGGGTTTCCATCAGCTCGGATTATTGGATTCATAGCTTGTCCAAACATGTAAAAAGGAAGACCCAATGCGATGTAAAAGAAGTATTCCTTCGCATAGCTAAATGTCTCTAAGTTTACTTTCCCACCAAATGCGACAATTATGCTATCATCAAAAACTAGATAAAGAATTGTCAGAACAATACTACCAACCAAAGCAAGCGATACTGCATTACCTACATTTTTCCTAGCATTTGCTATTTCGTTTCTTCCTAATGACATGCTCACATAAGCACAGCATCCATCACCAATCATAACGGCTATTGCCAAAGCAATTACAGTCAAAGGAAAAACAACTGTGTTTGCTGCATTGCCATAAGAACCAAGATAGCTTGCATTTGCAATAAAGATTTGATCTACAATGTTATATAAAGCTCCAACCAGAAGCGAAAGAATGCAAGGTACAGCATATTTCCGCATTAGCTTTCCAATGGTTTCCTTCTCCAAAAATTGATTTTGATTATCCATAAGATACCTCTCCTTCAAAAAAAATGTGTACTCCAGACAAATCCGGACTTACACATTTCTGCAACACGATTTAGCAATGAAGATTCAGCATTTTCAGATTCAATAAAATGTAGCTTTCACGCAGAAAATGCTACATATCTGAGACCGAATCTAACAGAAATTACCAAAAAATTCAAAGGATTATTTTGCAAATTCGACAAAACGGATTTTACAAGGAAAGATACTCTTTACTGGAAACCTCTTTGATTTTGACTTTTTATAGAAACACTAAAAATTGAGAGTTACAGATTAATCCCAATTTCTCTGTATTCTATCAATAATGAATATCACATAAATGCAATTTATCTACTTTTTGTAACTATTCAGTCGC
>DKCO01000009.1 GCA_002452215.1 Spirochaetales bacterium UBA6872 | reverse complement strand
AAAAGTTAGATGTAAGTCATAGACGATTTAGCAAAATCATCTGTTCCTGGTTGGACAAAGGTGAATATAATACATTCGGTTGCTCCATATTCAGGACTTAAGTCAACAAAAGGAAAATATGAAAGAGCTGTTTTGATTCCAAACAATATCGCATCAGAGTTAGTTGTGAATGCTGACAAAAACGGACTATGCCTTCCATCGAAGCAAAAATGTGGATATATTTCAGCGCCAACATTGAGGAGTGAGTTTTATATGCTATTAGATTCAATAGGAATCAATAAATCTGAAAGAGAGAGACGGAATTTGACATTTCACTCTCTCAGGCATACATTCTCAACTCTTGGAAGAGATAGGCACATATCGCAAGAGGATAGAATGGTTGTTCTTGGACACAAAAGCGTTGAGATAAATGATCGCTATACGCACCAAAGCGATGAGGCTTTGCTTTCTGTCTCAAGGTTGACAAGCGATCTTTGTCATTCGATTTTGGGTGCAGAAAATGGTGCTGATTATTAGAATCTTTTATCGCCAACAATCAAACAGTCAGATTGTCTATCCAAGAAAAGATGTACATCCCTGCCATTTCTTAGCATTGCACAAGGAGAACTTGCTGTAATGTCATCAAAGACAGCCATTGCAACGGCTCTTGCTTTTCTCTGGTCCGGACATGAGCATATGATGTGTTCGCTAGACATTATCTCCCTTATTGACATTGTTATTGCTTTTTCTGGCACTTGTTCGTAACTTTCGAACCATCCTTCGTTTACCTGTTGTTTCCTTGAACGCTTTTCAAGTTCAACTACTATATATGGTTTTTTTGTGTTAAGGTCAGCAGGTGGATCATTTAGGGCAAGATGTCCATTTTCGCCGATACACACAAATGATACATCTAAGGGAAAATTCTTCATCTCTTCATTGAGGTTTTTCAATGTCTCATCTATATGTTCCTCATCTCCATCGATTGGATGGATTTTGCTCTCTTGAGGAAGATATTTCAAGAAATGGTCACTCAGGAAGTTGTAAGATGAGGCTCTATGTTCCTTTGGAATCCCAATAAACTCATCAAGAAAGAAAATATTCACTTTGCTCCAATCGATATTTTCTTCGGCAGCGAGGCTCTTCAATGTTTGGATTTGGCTTGCTCCTGTAACGAAAGCAAGATTCGCTTTTCCTTTTTTATTTATTGCATTTCTTATTTGCTCAGCACCTGTTTTGGCAGCCTCACGTCCTAATTCATTCTTATCTTCGCATATTGTGATTATCATAATATTCTCCAACTTCAACATGAGGATTTTACTTGTTTTATTCTATTTTTTAAAGAGTTGATTTCCTTGTGTTTTTTTCGATTGACATGATGTATAACTGATTTTAATATACTAATATATTAGTTTAAATTCAGCATAAATGGAGGTTTTCCTATGCAAATGACTATGAGATGGTTCGGCGATAAGTTCGATTCCGTAAAACTTTGGCAAATTAGGCAAGTTCCTGGCGTGACAGGAGTGATCACAACACTATATGATATTCCAGCTGGCGAAGTTTGGCCACTTGATAGAATCCAAGCGTTGAAAAAAGAAGTTGAAGATGCTGGACTCAATATTGCTGGCATAGAGTCTGTGAATATCCATGACACAATAAAGATTGGATCACCAGACAGAGAGAAATATATCGACAACTATATCGAGACTCTCGAAAATCTTGCAAAGTGTGACATTAAGCTTGTTTGCTATAATTTCATGCCTGTCTTCGATTGGACAAGAACAGATTTGGCTAAGAAGAGACCTGATGGTTCAACAGTTCTTGCATATGACCAAAAAGTTGTTGACAATATTGATCCTCAGACTTTTTTTGACAAGACAAATGACAACTCCAATGGCTTTTTGATGCCAGGTTGGGAGCCTGAGAGACTTGCAAAAGTCAAAGAGCTTTTTGAAGCATATAAAGATGTAGATGAAGAGAAGCTTTTTAATAATCTTGTATATTTCCTGAAGAGAATACAGCCTGTTTGCGAGAAATATGGCATCAAGATGGCAATTCACCCGGATGATCCAGCATGGCCAGTATTTGGTCTTCCGCGAATCATTATATCCAAGGAAAAGATCCTGAGGGTTATGAAAGCTGTTGATTCTCCTTTCAACGGACTTACATTCTGCGCTGGTTCTTTTGGAACAAATCCTGAAAACGATTTGCCAGGGATTATCAGGGCACTTCCTGGAAGAGTTCACTTTGCGCATGTAAGGAATCTTCATCATTTCGGCCCAGGTGTATTTGAAGAAGCAGCACACTTGTCCTCCGATGGATCATTCGATCTATATGAGATTGTTAGGGCTCTTTACGAAACAGGTTTTGATGGTCCAATCAGACCAGACCATGGCAGAATGATTTGGGGAGAGGTTGCAATGCCTGGCTATGGCCTATATGACAGAGCTTTGGGCGCATATTATATAGAAGGGCTTTGGGAGGCTATCGATAAGAGCGAGAAGAGACTCAATAAAAAATGAGAGTCACATCTAGCCAAACGATATATCAAAAGATAAAAGACGACATAATCTACCTCAGGCGAAAGCCTGGGGATGAGCTTAATATACAGGCTTTGTCGGAAGAGATGCGCGTATCAAGAAGTCCCGTTAGGGATGCCTTGATGTTATTGCAAAGCGAGGGCTTGGTGAATATGTATCCTCAGCGAGGATGTTGGGTTTCTCTTATTGATCTGGATAAAATCGATGAGCAGCAGCTTTTGAGATTATATTTGGAAAAATGTGTTCTAGAGCATATTGATGGAAAACTCAAACCATCGGATATAGCTGGTATAGAGTATTTCATAGCTTTGCAAAAAGAAGCTGTTGAAAAAAAAGACAGCCAGAGCTATTACACAGCTGATGATGATATGCACCATGTATACTTCAATGCAGCAGGCTTCGATAATTTTTGGTCCATCTGGATGAGAGAGACAGGAAACTACAGAAGAATCAGGCTTCTTTCTTTTGATGCTGAAGGCAGCTCCGATAAGAGCATCGAACAGCATGAGGAGATTCTTGATGCATTCAAGAGAAACGATTTTGAAGCTGCATCGAGGATAATCGGCGAGCATGTAACGAAATTGAATTATGAAAAGGATGCAATTATAAAACAACATCCTGACTATTTTATATCTAGGGGTGAAAAATGAAACTAACGAATGAGGGACTGAAGAGTAGCGAGTGGGCAAAGAAAGGATATATAGTTCCTTCCTATGATCGAGAGAAAATTATCGAAAACACAAGAAAGAATCCTATCTGGGTTCATTTCGGTGCAGGTAATATCTTCAGAGGTTTTCCTGCTAGATTGCAACAAAACCTAATCGAGAAGGGGCTTTCTGATAAGGGTGTTATCGTTGCTGAGGGATTTGATTACGAGATCATTAGCGATATCTACGACAAATATGACAACCTTACTTTGCTTGTTACGTTGAAGTCTGATGGAACAATCGACAAGGAAGTTGTTGAATCTGTTACAGAAGCATATCCATGTGATTACCAATTTGCTAATGCATGGAGCAGGTTTATCGAGATTTTCAAGAGTGCTTCCTTGCAAATGGTATCATTTACGATTACAGAAAAAGGGTATGCTTTGAAGACTCCAAATGGAGAGTATTTGCCAAGCTATATAGATGATTTCAAGAATGGTCCTGGAAAATGCAAGATGATGCTTTCGAGGCTAACAGAATTATTGCTTTACAGATTTAGGGAAAACAAGGCTCCAATTGCTCTTGTTTCAATGGACAATTGCTCTCATAACGGCGAGAAAGTAGAGCTTGCAATTACAACTATTGCATCCGAGTGGGTAAAGAACTCTCTTGTAGAGAAAGAATTCCTTCTCTGGCTTGAAAGCGACAAAGTCTCTTTCCCATGGTCTATGATTGATAAGATTACACCAAGACCGGATCAATCTGTTGCAAAGATGCTGCAAGCTGATGGATTCGAGGATACAGAGCCTGTTATAACATCGAAACACACATACATTGCATCATTTGTCAATGCAGAAGAAACTGAGTACCTTGTTATTGAAGACAAATTCCCTAATGGAAGACCTCCTCTAGAGAAAAGCGGTGTCTATTTTACAGACAGGGAAACTGTTAATAAAGTCGAGAAGATGAAGGTCTGTACATGCCTTAATCCATTGCATACAGCACTTGCTGTCTTTGGATGCTTGTTGGATTACAAACTTATTTCAAAGGAGATGAAGGATAAGGATCTTGTGTCGCTTGTGAGGGAAATAGGATATGTTGAAGGACTTCCTGTTGTAGTGGATCCTGGTATCATAAATCCAAAAACATTTATAGACCAGGTGCTTGATGTACGTATTCCTAATCCATTCATGCCTGATACTCCTCAAAGAATTGCAACAGATACATCACAAAAACTTGCAATAAGATTTGGCGAGACGATCAAAGCCTATGTGGCAAAGGGTCTTGATCTGAAAAATTTGAGAGACATTCCTCTAGTGTTTGCTGGTTGGCTTAGGTACCTATTGGCTGTAGATGATAATGGAAACACATTTACTCCATCTCCTGATCCTCTTTTGGAATATGGTCAAAATGAACTAAAGGGTATATCCCTTGGTTATACAGGTTCATTAGACCAGCTTAAGAATATCCTTTCTAACGAGAAGATATTTGGTGTTAACCTCTATGAAGTTGGTCTTGCCGATTTAACTCTTAAGTACTTCAAGAGTATGATTGCAGCTCCAGGCGCTGTAAGAAAAACACTTCATGAGTTCGCATAATCTATTGCCTCTGCTTTTTAGCAGGGGCTTATATTTAGACTTCTAATTTTATATTTAAATCAAATATTATTCTAAATTCGGACTATAATTATAGCTCTTTATTATTAAAAAGTTCCTTGTCGCTTCGGATTAGAGAAGTTTATATCAATTTTTGTTTAACGATACCTTGAAATGCGTTAAATTTGCATCTGCGGCTCTTGTGGCCTTTTCTGCATCCGCTGTTATGTGGTGACTGTTCATATCATTAGAACTATGACCAATAACGCTCTCTATGCTTTCTTTGTCATCTGCTGACTGCAGATACAAGTAGCTGTTGCAGAAATATTAGTAAGATTGAAGCGTGATACTCTCACTTTTGCATCTAGTCAAAGAATCCAGGTCGGGCTGATGCTTTTAGGAAAGAATACATATCTTGTCTTTTAGTCCTCCTGATCCTAACATATAGATTATATTCTCAGAGATAGTTCTCATAAACCCAAATTGTTGCATTTCTCCGTACTAGCTCTTGAGCGTCTATGGACCACCAATGCGTAAGCTTGTAAGGCGTAGCATTCTTTACACAGACAGAGAGCAGTTTGAATAAAAAGAGTATTGTTAGGGATTTTTTTTACTTTTAACTGTTGTAAAGACTGTTCTAGTCTACTTTGTTGCTCCCTATATCCAAAAAGTGATTGTTCTTGTGCTTGATGATAAGACTATAAAAAGAATATTCTATGTGCCACTGATTGCTATGAGAAGAAAAGACATGGCGTGGGATTTTTTTATTCAAGAAGACTTGAAATAGCTTTTGTCGGACTTCCTTTCTTTGTATCTTTATCTTGGATGATGTAGCAAGTGGTGTAAAGATATCTCTGGAAGATCTTATTGGAATCTTCGGCAGAAAGTTTCGTATAGCCAATGAAAATACAACAAATAAAGGTGATGGAATAAGCAATTTCTCTAGGAAAATGTAGTAAAGTATTAAAAGTTCCCCTAGAAAAGTGATGATAATTAGTGAAAGATCGCCTAGAAAAGTGTAAAATCGATGCATGGAAAGATCGCTTTATAAAGATTTGCTGGTATGGAAGAATAAAAAAAATAGAAAACCTTTGGTCTTGGATGGTGCAAGACAAGTCGGCAAGACATGGCTTCTTAAATCCTTTGGAGAGAAGGAATACGGGAATGTTGCTTATATAAACTGCGATAATAATCCTCAGATGGATATTCTTTTCTCAGACTATGATACCGATCGATTGCTTCGAGGATTCTCGGCTATAACAGGACAGTTGATAAAGCCGGAAGAGACTTTGATTATATTGGATGAAGTACAGGAAGTTCCTTTGGCGTTGACAAGTTTGAAGTATTTTGCAGAAAATGCACCTCAATACCATATTGCCGTAGCAGGCTCACTTCTTGGAATAAAGCTTCATTCGGGTACAGGCTTTCCTGTAGGAAAGACAGATAGTCTAAGACTTTATCCTCTTTCTTTCTCGGAATTTCTTATGGCAATGGGGAAAAATGTTCTCCTTGAGAACATCAAATCCAATAGATTTGAAGAATGCAATGCTGTTCTTCCGCAACTTATAGAGCTTTTGAGACAATACTACTATACAGGCGGTATGCCAGAGGTTGTTGATCTTTATATCAAGACGCACGATTTGAAGGAAGTAAGGAGACTTCAAAAATCTATAATCAGTGACTATGAGAGGGACTTCTCGAAACATGCCCCAGCTAATGAGAGTGCTAGGATATTCGCAGTTTGGAATTCCATCCCTAGCCAGTTGGCGAAGGAAAACAAGAAATTTATATATGGTCTAATCAGAAAAGGTGCTAGGGCAAAGGACTATGAAATTGCGATAGAATGGCTTAGAAATGCTGGTTTGATTCTAAAAATACCTAAAACAAAATGTTTGGAAAAGCCTTTGAAATTCTATGAGGACATCGATTGTTTTAAGCTTTTTTTGCTTGATTTGGGACTTTTAGGTGCGATGGTTGGTGTATCAGCAGAGGATGTATTGATTGGGAGCAATGCCTTTTCCTCGTATAAGGGAAGCTTTACAGAGCAGTATGTAGCGCAACAGTATTTCTCTGCAAGAAGTGATAAACTTTATTACTATGCAAATAATAATTCTACTTTGGAGATAGATTTTGTGGCAGAGTTCAAGAAGGTCTATCCAATAGAGGTTAAAGCTGAAACCAATTTGAGAGCTAAGAGTCTTTCGACTGTTCTCAAGGACAACGAGAATCTTTTTGGGTTGCGCCTTTCCATGTCTCCTTATAAGGAACAGGAAAGAATGTGCAATATTCCCCTTCCTCTTTTTGAGAAATATATAAAGATGTTGGAAGAGTAGGTGAGAACAAAGAGCCATAATATCATGGATGATTACTTTCACTTATAAACCATGACATATATTTCTCTATTTCTTTTTAAATTGTCTGTTCCACTACATTTTTGATGGACTTTAACATCGATTTGTTTGAATTGATTGTTCCTTCTTGATTTGGACTTCTCGTTTTTCCTGACTAGGAAAATCCTTTGTTGTCCGAGTGGAAAGCTGATATTTGCTCCTTGCAATCAAATGCTTTCAATTCAATACTGTATTCTCATCTGAAAACGATAGGAATAATCACAAAACAACTTGACGGCTTGATGATATAGTTCCAGGATTGGTTTGGGCCACAGAAACTCTATGTTTATGGCCTATTTCTTTTCTTTGGAGACCTTAAGTCCCTTTTCCGTTGTTGTTCCGATGAGATTCGCTATGGTCTCGATATCATAAAGAGACTTGCCTTGCCAGCTCTTGGGTACATAATAGAAGTGTCGATGTTTGATTTTGTCCCAGGAGGAAAAAGGACACATGTATTTTCAACCTGGTCTCGTCAGCAAGATCCTGCAGGTTGCTCTTCCATAGTCACAACCTTGAGAAATTGCTCCCGCTTTTTAAGCAATTTTGTTCCTTTTAAGCATTAGATAAATAGGAGGTTAACATGATTGATAACTCTATTGATCTAAAGCGTGAGATAAAAGACAGCCTTTTCTCTGCTCTTGTAAAGGAAAAGAAGTGGTTAAGAAAGGTGTATCTTTCGCTATATCCAGATGATACATCGGTTAGGGAGGAAGATATCAAGGTTATAACTCTTGAAAGTATCTTCATAAATGGAATATACAATGACTTGAGCATCAAAGTTAGGGACAAGCTCATAATATTCATCGAGTGCAAGTCAACATGGGCACCGAATATACCGCTTAGACTCATGTCATATTTTGCATCATCGTTGCCTAAGATAGAGAAGGGATACAAGAGAAAGCAATATGAGAATACAACACTTGGTGCTATGCATGTGAAACTTTATGTGCTTTATACAGGCAAGAGGATGGATCTTCCAGATTATCTATACGCACCATTTGTCTCCGGCAGCGATATGATGGCAAGAGCAAAGGTTTTGGCAAGAAGCAATACGAAAGGTGTGCTGAATGAAATATGTATCTTTTGCGATTTATATGATAAAAATGTATCAAGGCTTGGAAGAACAGAGGGGGCCATAAGAGCAACGATTGAGAAGTGCCTTGAGAAAGGCATTCTCAAGGAGTTTGTTGAAACGCACGAGAGCGAGGTGGAAAGGATAATGAGGAACATGAGTCAAGAGCAAATGATAAAGGACTTTATTGATTATTCTACCAATAAAAGCCGCAAAGAGGGGCGAGAGTCTGGCCTTCAAGAAGGTCGACAAGAGGGCAGGCAAGAGGGTAGACAAGAAGTAAGTCGAAAGTTTATAAGCGCAATGCTTGAAAATGGCATGTCTTATGATTTGGTCTCCAAGATTTCGGGCATGAGCAAAGAGCAGATCATGGCAATTGTGAAATAGATAACTCATCCTGTATTGCCTCTTTATTCAATACAAAATGAGTCTGATTGAAACGGAAATAATCTATAAAGTTTCTAGCTTGTCAGTATTTGTTATATAGTGCCAATGGGTACGAGGCGAAGTTTTAAGTTTTTTCTTACATAGGGTGCCATAAAATTCAATTGATGATTATATTAATAGTGGTTTCCAACCTACACGAGGGCAGAGATGAGGAATGCAATAAAAAACGGTGAGATTATAAAAGAATGTGATGCAATGGTTCCTATTACATCCAGAGCTGTGCAATATTCTTTTTCGGTATATGAAGCGCTTAGAATTACTAACTCTCATATAGTGCATTTGGATGAACATCTTTCAAGACTAAGGTCTTCAGCAAAGGCGATTAACTTGACCCTTTCTTTCTTGGACAGTGAAATTGAGTCATGGCTCTTCAAATTGATTGAGAATGACAAGATCAAGGATGCAACAGCTAGAATCCTTGTTATCGGTGGCGATTATCCTGCCTTGTTTATCACATACCAGGATTTGCTTTCGTATCCAGAAAACTACTATGAAGATGGTGTGAAGTGCGACTTCTACTTTGGCGAGAGATTTTTGCCTTATGCCAAAACATCCAATCTTTTGATGAGCTATGTTGCGCTGGAAGAAGCAAAGGCCAAGGGATGTTTTGAAGCCCTGTTCGTAAATCGAAATGGAATAATAACAGAGGGTACTAGATCAAACTTCTATGCAATCTCTGGAAACAGGATGTACACAGCTGACGATTCTCTTGTTCTTTCTGGAGTAACAAGGATAGCTGTCTTGAAAGCTGCAAAGGAACTTGGCTTGGAAGTAGTTTTCGAACCTCCTAGGTACGATGACATTTTCTATTTCGATAGTGTCTTTATCTCATCTACATCTATGGCAGCACTCCCAGTGTCGGAGATTGCGGGAAATAAAACAGGTATGAAAGCAAATAGCTTGGTGCTTTCTATCCGTGACCTTGTTCGTAAATGGGAGTAGATTGATAGACAAAACGCTTGAGAAACAATATCTTAGGAATGGAATATTTACCCTATATAGGAAGAAGTATGAAATTTACAGATATAATAGCCTCAAAAGAGATTCTCGCAGGAATCGAAAAGGCTGGTTTTGAAAGTTGCACTCAAGTACAAGAGACTGTTTTGCCTATTTCGTTGACAGGAAAGGATGTGATGGTCCAATCGAAGACAGGCAGTGGCAAGACAGCTGTCTTTCTTTTGACTATATTCAATCGATATTTGGAAAACGGAAGAAAATCAAAAGCACTAGTGATATCTCCTACAAGAGAGCTTGCTGTACAGATTGACCAAGACGCAAAGCTATTGTCATCAGGGATGGATGGGTACAAAGTAGGCTGTTTTTTCGGTGGAGTTGGCTACAAAGAGCAAGAGCAAGAGCTTTCACAAGGCGTTGATTTGTTTGTTGGCACTCCAGGAAGACTTATTGATTTTGCTAAGGAAGGGAAAATCAATTTCAAAGAATTCGACATAGTTGTCCTTGATGAAGCTGACAGGATGTTCGACATGGGATTCTATCCCGACATACAATATATGTTTGGGAGAATGAGAGGACCAAAAGAAAGGCAAACAATGCTTTTCTCTGCAACACTATCGACCTCTGTCAGGAACATTGCTTGGCAATATATGAATGGACCTGAGGAGATAGAGGTTCAGCCCGAAGAGATTACAGTAAAGAACATTGTGCAAGAGCTTTTTCATGTTACAAAAGAAGAAAAGTTTCCTCTATTGTTGTCTATTTTGAATAAAATAAAACCTCAAAGCTGTCTGATATTCACAAATACAAAAGATAAGGCAGAGGAAGTTGCGAAACGCCTTTCAATCAATGGATACAAGTCCGAGTGCCTAACTGGAGACATGGCCCAAAACAAGAGACTAGAGACCTTAAACAGGATGAAAAGTGGCAAATTGCATTTTCTTGTAGCTACAGATGTTGCAGCAAGAGGACTCCAAATTGATAATCTAGAGTTAGTTGTCAACTATGATATCCCAGAAGACTACGAGAACTATGTACATAGGATTGGACGAACAGCAAGGGCAGGAAAAAGCGGAAAGGCAATCACACTCGCATGCGAGCAATACATATATGGATTGGACGCAATCGAAAACTATATCCAGATGAAGATACCTGTGCTATGGCCTGATGAATGTGGCCTTGAGAGCGTTGATGACAAAAGTGCAAACTACTCATATCATTCTTCAAGAAACAGTGGCTCACGAGTCAAGAAAAGAGATGCAAAAAAGGCTTTTGATAAAAAACGCCAAAGCACAAAAAAGAAAAAAGATAGAGATAGAAAATATACCAGCGATGAAGAATTCAAAAAGCTTTCATCCATGTCTCTTGAAGAGCGCATGGCTTATTATAAAGGTCGCTATGCAACAAATATGAAAGATAAAAAAGGCCTGAGTAACAATGATGATAACAAAAAAGCAAATGTTGATGACAAACAGACTATTGTTATGTCAGTAAACAATAAGAATAATGGATCCAAGAAAGGCTTTTTCTCGCGTATTTTAGACAAGATAAAAGGTAAAAAGAAAAAATGAGCCAGCTTAGACGTTTTTTCTCATACTATAAAAACTATAAGTACTGGTTTGTGCTTGACATGACTGTTGCGCTTCTTGCTTCTGTTGTATCTGTAATCGTGCCAGCGATAGTAAGATTTTTGATTAACATGCTTTCATCTTTCAATAAAGACTACACTTTGATGATTGTCTTGTTTGCAACAATACTTTTGCTGTACCTACTTGAATCTGTTTTTGTATATATAAGAATAAAGTGGGGCCATTACTTAGGTGTTTGGATTGAAAACGACATGAGAAGGGATTTGTTTTCTCATCTCCAAACACTCTCTTTTTCATATTTTGATAAGACAAAAACAGGAACAATAATGAGCAGGATCACTAATGACCTGTTCAATATTGCTGAAGTTGCACATCATGGACCAGAGGATGCTGTTATATCACTTATAACTATAATTGGTGCCTATGTGATGATGTTCATCTTCTCATGGAAGCTTGCGTTGATCACAATAATTCCATTGCCAATAATGCTTTTCTATGGAATTTACTTCAACAAAAGACTCAAAGAATCGAATAGAGCAATCAGAAAAACAATAGCTGATGTCAATGTTGCAGCAGAGAATTCAATCCAAGGCATAAGAGAAGTCAAGAGCTTTTCGCAAGAGTCTTTTCAAGAAAAGAAATTCAGCAAAGCAAACAAGACGCTGAAAAACAGCAGAGAGAAGATGTACCAGCAGATGGCAAATTACCATGCCGGGATTGACTTTATGAGGCAGTTCTACTACTTTGCAACGATTGTTGGAGGGGTTGTTCTTATTGCAAAAGGAACAATTCCAGTTTCCGATCTGGTAGCTTTCTTGATGTATGTCTCTGTTGTGCTCCCGCCAATCGATAGGCTGATAAACTTTACAGAGCAATTCACGCAAGGCGCAGCATCGTTTGAACGATTTACAGAAATAATGGATATAAAGCCAGATATTGCAGACAAGGTTGGAGCAAAGCCACTTGTTGTTACAAAAGGCGATATAAAGTTCGAAGATGTTTCGTTTAGCTATAAAACAGATAATCGGGAAGAGGTAATCCAGCATTTGACTATGGAAATCCCTGGAGGGAAAAAGGTTGCAATAGTTGGGGAGTCGGGATCAGGAAAGTCCACTACAGTCTCTCTTCTTGCTCGTTTCTATGAGGCCGATAGCGGACGGATAATGATTGATGGACAAGATATAACGAGTGTTTCCCAAAAGTCGCTTCATGATGCGATAGGCTTTGTCCAACAAAATGTATTTCTCTTTGATGCAACAATCAAGGAGAATCTTCGCTACGGGCGAGCTGATGCGACCGAAGAAGAGATGTGGGAGGCCCTTAAGAGCGCTCACCTTTATGATTTCGTGTCATCTCTTGCCGATGGCTTGGATACAGAGGTTGGAGAGAGAGGCACAAGGCTTTCTGGAGGGCAAAAGCAAAGATTGTCAATTGCAAGAGTATTCTTGAAGAACCCGCAGATAATCGTTTTTGATGAAGCTACAAGCTCTCTGGATACAGAATCGGAGCAGATTATCCAAAACGCTTTTTCAACTCTATCAAAGGGAAGGACAAGTATTGTTATTGCTCATCGCCTTTCCACGATAATCGATAGTGATATCATATATGTGATGGACAAAGGTAGGGTAGTAGAGAAGGGAACTCACCAGGAGCTCTTGGACAAAAAAGGCCAATATTATCGGCTTTATTCGATGAAATAGGAGGCAATATGAAGAGCGTGATAAAGTTTTTTAGAATTTTGATAGCAATTGTATTTATCTTGCCAGTTCTGATTTTGCTAGGTGTTATTGCTCTTGTCTTTGGATCGATTTTAAGGCTTTTGAAGCTTGATAAGCTTTCAGATAAGGTATCAACTCTTATCTTGCAACCGGTTGTTTGGTGGATCATGTTCTTTTTGGGCACGCGCGTAAAGATCATAGGCAAGGAGAATCTTCCGAAGAAAGGCGAAAAGTATTGTGTCATTCCAAACCATAGTTCTGTTTTGGATATTCCTTCGATCTTCTCGACAGGGCGATGGCCGGGAGCTGTGGCAAAGAAAGAAGCCTTCAAAATCCCGCTTATCAATGGTCTTATGTGGCTTATTCATTGTGTAAAGCTGGACAGGAAAAGCCCAAGGGATGCAATCAAGGCAATACATGATAGCGTCAATAATGTGGAAAATGGTTTTCCAATGATGATCTTCCCAGAAGGAACACGTTCAAAGAATGGGAAGATTGCTGAGTTCAAGGCTGGTTCCTTTAAAATAGCAACACGCGCAAAGGCGAAAATCGTGCCAGTTGCGATTAAAAACTCAAGACAGGGTTTTGAGGATGCTCATTATATTGGCATTGTTCCAATCTATGTTGAGATCCTGCCTCCTATTGACACGGCATTGCTTGATGAAGAAGAGCTTCGTACTTTGCACACACGAGTTGAAAATGAGATAAGAGACGCATACGACAACTTGCCTTCATTTCCAAAGAAGAAAAAGTGAACATGGTAAAGATCGATAACTTGTCATTCAAGTATGATGAAAGCGATGAAAAGTTGTTCACAACATTGTCTTTGGAGATAGAAGATGGCGATGTTGTTCTTTTGATGGCAAGTCCGGGAGAAGGAAAGACAACACTTTCTCGAATCATAACAGGCGGATGTCCGAAATACACAGGTGGAACAATATCCGGAGAGATAGATATTAGTGGCAAAAGCATTCTCCCTTTGGATACTAAAGAAAGGATAAGACTCGTAGGAAGAGTTGCTCAAGATACAGATGAGATGATTCTTTTCTCCACTGTAGAGTCAGAGCTGATGTTCCCGTTAGAGAATCTCGGGTTCTCAAGGGACGAGATTGAAACAAGAATTTCCAAATCTCTGGAGACTTTTGAGCTGGAAAAGTACAGGCAAGTGTCTACAACCGAGCTCTCTGGAGGAGAGAAGAGGCGACTCATGTGTGCGATTCTGTTCGCTGTCGATCCATTTCTCTATATCTTTGACGAATCATTTGATGAGCTTTCCGATAGGTGGAGGAAAAAGCTGGCATCGCTCATAAAAGAAAGAGGAAGAACAACTTTAGTGTTAGCATCCCATCCTTTAGCTGTCTATGATGGCCTTTATGACAAGGCTTTGATGCTTGAAAATGGCACTGTAGCAAACTATGAGATAAAAGATCTTGTTCTTCCTCCTATCGATTTCAATATATCCAATGAGTCGATTGATGTTGAATCTCTTGTGGTTACTCGGTCGCACAGATCTGTTTTCGAGGAAAGCCCCTTTTCCTTGAACGTTCCATCCTTTTCTTTGAAAAAGGGAGGATTGAGGCTTTTGATGGGTGAAAATGGAGCAGGAAAGAGCACTTTTTCAAGGGTCATGTGCGGGTTGCTGAAGGAAGATTGTGGATTTGTATACATCAATGGGAAGAAGACAAATGAAAAAGATAGGCGCTCCAAAGTCGCTTATCTTATGCAAAATCCGTTCGAGCAATTGTTTCTCCCTACTGTCTATGATGAGATGAAGAGTACTGGCGCTAGCGATGAGGATATAGAAAGAGCATTGGCTTTGTTTGGCATTGAGAGAGGAATGTACATAAGCGAGATATCATATGGAAAAGCAAAAATGGTTCAAGCTGCTGTCTTTTATCTTCTTGATAGGGATTATGTGATTCTTGATGAGCTTGATAGTGCAATAGGATATAGTGATTCATGGCGGGCTATCAAATCATTTCTAGATAAAGGATCTGGTGTTTTGGCAATTACGCATGATGAGTATTTCGCCTCGCTATTGAAAGCTGAGATAACTTATATAAAGGATGGCATGCTATGCAAATAAACACATACATATATGGCACATCCTTGTATCATAAGATGGATATAAGAGCAAAGCTTGTATTTACGATCCTCATCTCGATCTCGCTATTCTTCGTTAATTCATTTTATGCTCTTTTCCCAATAGCTTTTTTCTTTGTCTGTTTGTCGCTATATTCAGTTGGCTTGAAAGAGACCTTAAATGGCTTTTTACGGCTACTTCCTGTGTTGCTTTTTCTTTTTTTGCTGTCGCCTTTGCAATCAAGGAATTCAGATAATGCTATCTATATAAAGAGCTTCAAGTTAGTAACATATGATGGCCTGAGGCTTGCCCTTAGGGTTGCATTGAGGTTTATTTCAGTCTCATACGCATTCATGCTCTTGATTGAAACAGAGCGTTCGGAGCGTATTGTAATTGCACTTGAGTGGTTTCGTCTTCCATACAATGTTGCTTTGACTTTGCTTCTTGTCCTTCGTTACATACCGTACTTGGGATCTTTGTATGAAGATATAAGGCTATCTATGTCTTTAAGGCTCAAAGAGGGCAAAAGGGGATATCCCATTATGCCTACTATTACAGCCTTGACAGTATTGGCGATAAAGATGATTCCGAACACAGCATCAGCTCTTGAAGAGAGGGGGTTTGGATTAAAAGGAAGGAAGGCAGATGAAAAACTATCTTTTTCTCCATCGGTCTTTACACAAATAGTTATTAGTTTTATCTTACCTATCATCTTTATTTTTGCTTTTTCTTGAAAAGGAGGCTACAGTGTCGGATTCTCTTGATTCGTTTAAAAAAATCCTAGGAAGGATTGCTTTGGTAATTAGTTTAATTGCGATTATGACAGCGATGGTAGCTGTTTTCACTATAGCTGTCAGAATTCCGACTCCCACTGGGGGATATATTTCACTTTGCGATGTTGCTGTCACATTCTCGGGGTACGCTTTTGGGCCATTTGTTGGATTTGTCGCAGGTGGACTTGGCACAGCATTCTCTGACTTGGTTGGTGGGTATCCTCAATGGGCTGCGATTTCTTTTTTTGTCCATGGCATAGAGGGATTGCTAGTGGGCCTTTTGGTCAAGAGCGTGAAGGATTCCCTCTTTAAGAAAATCCTTGCTGCAATTGTTGCAACTATAACAGTTTCGCTTGGCTATTTCTTGCTTACAGGATTGTTTTTGACAACATTTTCAGAGGCTTTGACAGAGATCCTTCCAAATGCTATCCAGGGTGGTGTTGGTTCTGTCCTTGGCCTTGTTCTTTATTCAGCTGTTGCTTCTGCCTATCGAAAACTCGATATGCTTCGAATAGGTTTTTAGCCCGAATGTGGGTAGAAGAGAGCAACTTGTTTTTGCTATAGTTGAGCAAATGGAGGAACGATGGCGATTGATAACCATGATTTGATCCTTGTTTTGGATTTTGGTGCACAGTATAGCCAACTGATTGCGAGAAGAGTTCGCGAGTGTGGCGTATACAGTAAGATTGTGCCTTTTAATACAACTAGAGAAGAGATAGAGAAGCTTAATGCTAAGGGAATTATCCTTTCAGGCGGTCCTGCAAGCGTCAAGACGAAAGACTCTCCACGTCCTGATGCTGGGATTTTCTCTTTAGGTATTCCTATTTTAGGTATTTGCTATGGCATACAAGTCATGTCATTGATGCTTGGAGGTGATGTAACATGCCCCGAAAAGAAGGAATATGGCCTTGCAAATATCGACATAATCGATAAAAGCTCTGAGCTTCTTGCTGGCATTAGTGACAAGAGCCAAGTTTGGATGAGCCATGGAGACTCTGTTTCCAGGATCCCTCAAGGGTTTAGGACAGTTGCATCGACAAGCAATTGCGAATATACAGCAATTGAGGATGGAAAGAGGCGTTTTTATGGAGTGCAATTCCATCCAGAAGTTGTCCATTCTGTTGATGGGATGAAAATGATCCGGACATTTGCACTCTCAATATGCAAAGCAAAAAATGATTGGAACATGGGCTCTTTTGTTGAAGACTCAATAAAAGCAATCAGAGAAAAAGTCGGTGACAAACAGGTCCTCTGTGGTCTTTCCGGTGGAGTTGATTCATCGGTTGCTGCTCTTCTTATACACAAAGCAATTGGAGACCAGCTTGTATGTGTTTTTGTGAACAATGGCATGCTGAGGAAGAATGAAGCAGAGAGTGTATTGGATTTGTTTGGGAAGAACTTCAAGATCAGGCTTCAATACGCTGATGCCGAGAATGATTTCCTTAGTGCTTTAAAGGGAGTCACTGAGCCAGAGGCAAAAAGAAAAATCATTGGAAAGCTTTTTGTTGATACTTTCTACCGTGAGGCTAGGAAGTGTGGCGATATCTCGTTCTTGGCTCAAGGCACTCTCTACCCTGATGTGATTGAGTCCAAAAGCGCATTCGGCGGCCCTTCCTCTACGATCAAATCTCATCATAATGTCGGAGGACTTCCAGAGGATTTGAAGTGGCAACTTCTTGAGCCTTTGAAGGAATTGTTCAAGGATGAAGTCAGAGAGCTAGGGAAAGAGCTTGGGCTTCCTGATGAGCTTGTATATCGTCATCCATTTCCTGGTCCAGGCCTTGGTGTTAGATGCATTGGAGAAGTAACAAAAGAAAGGCTGGATACTCTTCGCGATGTGGATTATATCTTCATAGAAGAGATAAGAAAAGCGGGGCTTTATGACAAAATCTGGCAAGCTCTTGCGGATCTTCTTCCAGTTAAATCAGTTGGTGTGCAAGGTGATGAGAGAACATATAGGGAAGTATGTTCTTTACGAGCTGTAACAAGCGAGGATGCTATGACAGCTGATTGGTTTAGAATGCCATATGATGTATTGCAAAAGTGTGCATCACGAATATGCAATGAAGTCAAAGGTGTCAACAGAGTCCTCTATGATATTACTTCAAAACCACCAGGAACAATAGAGTGGGAATAGACTCATAAGTTGTTAACTCCTTGCAATGCAAGGAGTTTTTCTTTGAATTGACGTAACTATTCAGTCGCATAATCTTTAAAATCACATCAGATATACTTTTAGCAACTTCAATGTCGTTGATTGGTGGTATCTAACTTAAATAATTTCTTTCAATATAAGAAAATAACTATCATAAACGCTTGCATAATATCCCTACTTATTGTATACTAATTCTAGGTAGGGAAAAGAGTTATGCAGATATCAGAAGCATCAATAAAGGATATGTTGAAGCAAGGGAAAAGTACGAACGACATTCTTCTTGCCTTTGGTTTTAGT
>DKCO01000060.1 GCA_002452215.1 Spirochaetales bacterium UBA6872 | reverse complement strand
GATTGCTCTATCTGCAATAGTTGGTATTTTACTTAAATTCCCTACTTGTTGATTTTTGCTATTTCCAAAGAAGGATATAGATAAGGAGAGAAACAAATGAACATACAAGAATTCGAATTAGATCATGGATATATAACTCGCTGGCTTTTGTCCGATGCAAGAAAAGAAGAGATAAAGTCTCAGCCAGTTACAATTTCTGAAGAACAAGATGTCTGGATTGGTTCTGTTGGAGCAAGCAGCCACATAAATCCAATTAGATTGTCTTTTCTTGAGAATATAAAGAACAAAAAAATGCCTGATCCTTTTTTCAAGGATATGCAACCGAATGGAACTGTAGAACTGCTAAAAACCAATTTGTCTTTAAACTATCGGATACCTTTTGGAGATCCTGTAATTGGTTTTTCAGGCTCAGTTCCCACTCCTCTTTGGATTGCACTAGCTGCAGCGACAATCATAGAAAGCCCAGATGAAAGAGAAATCAAAATCCTTGTGTCAGTAAAAGGTGGCCTATCATTGTTTTTGGATGGGGAAGAGAAAATTTCATTCAGGCCATATTGCAGGAATGAACAAAAGGACCAAGTATTCAACCTCAAGCTTCAAAAAGGAAGAAATGAAATACATGTTGAAATGGATGAGTTTGCAGAACGAGACACTGAATGCACAGCATCCTTCAGAGTCATATCTGGCCAAGATGGCTTAAAGCAAATACTTCCAATGGGAGATAGGGATATTGGACACATAGAAAGAGTTGAGAAAGCTATCTCAAGTTTAGCATTCACTAAGAACAACTTCACAAGTGGACATGTTTTAATGACATGCGAAAATCCTTACAAAGAAAAAGCCTTTGTTTTGCATCTAAAAGGAGCGACAGAAGAAAATACAGCCCTATCTATATTCCATTGTGTAGATGCAATTTTCCCACCAGGTGAAAACAATGCAGACTTAGGACCTGTTGAAAATTTTCCAGTAGGCTTTCTTAGATTCAATGTAAATATAGAGATTGAGAATCTCAGCATCCATACAATCAGAACAATGGAGAGTTTCCCCTACTCTATTCTTGACAAACCAGCTAAGACAGTTGCATCAAGAAAAATGCAAGCTTGGTCATTTCTTGCGAAATATGGTGAGCAAAATGCAAACATGGCTATGGCACTTCTTTTCACAAATGGAGACAAAAACAAGATTGAGATAATTTTAAGAAGACAATTGGATTTTATTAATAAAAGAAGCGATTGTTCCGACTTTTACCTCTCTTACTTTCCTTTTATGATAAGGCATTTCTCCAAATCCGGACTTATAAGCAATGAGACATTGGAGGCAATGGAAGAATGTCTTTTGAACTTCAGGTACTGGCATGATGAACCTGGGGATGATGCGATGTGGTTCTACAGTGAGAACCATGCTTTGATGTTTCATGTTTGTCAGTTGATTGCAGGTGAAATGTATCCTGATAAGATATTCACAAATAGCAATATGACAGGACTTGAAATGCAACAAAAAGCTATAGGGCTCTTGCGTCCTTGGTTCGAAACATTCTTTAAAACAGGCTTCACTGAGTGGAATAGTCCCCCATACCTTCCAATTGATTCTTTGGGTTTTGCGTCTTTATATGCACAAACACAAAATAAAGAAATGAAAGAATATGCATCACGAGCCCTTGATTATGTTTTCAGGCTTCTTTCTATCACTTCTTTCGAAGGTGTTTTTTCAACAACAAGCGGACGAACTTACTTAAAAGAACTTTTTGGGAACCACTCAAATTGCCCATCTTTTATCAACTGGATTGGCTATGCGATTGGAAACGAAAGCCATGCAGGAAAAGGCGTTGTCCCTTTTTGCTTTAGCGACTATGAACCAGATGAAAAATATAAATCTTTACATAGAATAGAAAAAGGAAATGGATTATATTGGAAAAGCACACATGGTTATAATGGTTATGCAGATATTACTGTATACAAGACATCTTCATATCTTTTGTCAGCAGCAAACAACTTTGAGCCAGGTAGGCGGGGCTTCCAAGAAGATGTAGTTCACGCTGTTTTTGGCGCTGATGAGCATATCTTCATAAACCATCCGGGTGAATTCGCACTCTTTGGTCATGCTCGTCCATCGTACTGGGCAGGCAGCGGCACACTGCCTCGGGTCAATCAATACAAAGGTTTTGCATCTGTCGTATATAGAATAAACGAGAATCATCCAGTGGATTTCACACATGCATATTTCCCGGCAATTGAATTTGAAAAAACAGAGAAAAGAGGAAATTGGTGTTTTGCTCAAACAAAAAGCAACGCTTTAGTTGCAATTTATGCATCAAATGGACTTATCAAAACCGAAGTCGGCCCAAATTTTGACAGAGAGCTTGTAAGCGAAGGAAGAAATAACATCTGGTTTATCAAATGCTCAGAACTATACAAGGAAAAATCCCTTGAGAGTTTCATGCAAAAGATATCATCATCAAAGCTTAAGACCGACAGTGAAAGCGGTGAATGGATATTCTATGACCCTGATTATGGCAAACTTGAGGGAAGTTTCAGCTCAAGTTTAAAAAAAGACGGAAAAACTGAAATCTACAAAGGTTTTGATCACTATGGTGTTATTGAATTTGATAAATAGTCTTTCGCAAAAAATGCATACTTTTTAATAAATCAAAACAAGAATAAAGTAGTTATAAGAAATGTTTATCATATACTGAAATCAACAATCACTTGATTGAAAAGTTTTTTCTTAAAGGAGGAAAAAATGAAGAAAATACTATCGTTACTGCTTTTAGCTATCGCTTGTATTTCTGTTGCATTTGCAAATGGCGAAAAGGAAAGTAAATCAACACAAACAGGTCCTCAGACTCTAACAATTCTTTTAAGCGAGGAGCCAACTGCTGCTGATGCACTGTCATTAACTCTCGACAAATGGGCAGAAGAAACAGGAAATAAAGTAGAGAAACTTGTTATCCCATATGATGATCAGTTGACAAAGTTTCCTTTGATGGCAAAAAACAAGGATCTTCCGGATTTGATCTATACGACAAGATTGACCAGATTGTATCCAGAGGAATTCGCAGATTTGACAGATTACATCAATATCTCTTTATTCGAGCCAAAAGTACTTGAGATTGTTCAGCAAGAAAATACATCTGGCACAAATCTTTCATTACCACTCCAATACACAACAACAAACGTCTATTACAACGCAGATGCCTTTGAAAAAGCTGGTATTGAGGTTCCATCAATAGACAATCCATGGACATTGGATGAGACACTGGAAAATGCAAAAATCCTAATGGAGAAAGGTGGTGTAAAATACGGAATTGCTATGGATGCATCTCGCGCAAGATATGACAACCTTATGTACATGAATGGAGGTTCAATCACGATAAAAGATGGAGACTCATTCAAAGTAAACGTCAACAGCAAAGAGTGTATTGAAGCACTTGAGAACTTTGTACAATGGAACAATAGTGTAATGCCAAAAGCAATATGGGCTGGTGGAACAAACGACAATCCTGCAAACTATTTCCAAAACGGTGATGTTGGAATCTATTTTTCGGGATCATGGAACTACAATACGTTCTATCAGAACATCAAGACATTCAACTGGGGCATTATGCCTTCCCCGCATGGTAAAATGGGTGGCTCAGCAATTGTTGGAGGAACCGGATTGGCTATCCCAAAAGGAGCTGACAATAAAGACCTTGCAATTAGCTTCCTAAAGTGGTTATTTGAGGATTCTGAGAATTTCCAGTTCTATCTCAGCATAGAGAAGGGTCTTTCTTCTCTCAAGAATATAACATACACTCCTGAAGATCAAAAAGTCGCAAATGACTACAAAGTACTTCAAAATGAAGTAAACAATGTCACAGAAGCTTTCAATATAGATGAATTGTCGCTATGGAGAAACTACTATGACAATGAATACAGAGATGCTATAAGACAAGCTGTTTATGGCTCCGTAAGCGCAAAGGATTCCCTTACTGATTTTGCGCAGAAGCTATCGAAAAAATCCGGCTGGCCACTTGCAAATAACTAAGATTCCATAAAGTAAGCTATCTCTCCCGTCTTTGCAAAGAGATGGGAGAATTTTTCGGAAAGGAGATTAAAACATGAACATCCTTATCTCTAAAAAGAAAACATCAATGAGGCATACAAGGTCATTTTGGCTTTTTATTCTCCCGAGTTTGCTTCTGTTTTCTGTGTTTTTTCTTATACCACTAGCCTTGAGTGTGGCATATTCATTTACAGACTATGATGGTTGGAAGACAATGAATTTCATTGGGTTTGAGAATTTCATAGAGCTTTTCCAAGACAAAAACTTCTATTCATCTCTTGGGAGAACATTCCTCTACACTCTTTTTTCCCTTCCATTCAAGGTAATTATCCCACTGCTATTAGCTGTTCTTTTGTGTTCTGATAGAGTTCAATTCAAGGGCTTTACAAGAACTCTTGTTTATATTCCTGTTCTACTCTCAGCACTAGTTGTGGGTATTACCATAAACTGGATGTTTAGTGCAGAATATGGCCTTGTCAACTTTCTGATCCAAAAAGCTGGCTCCACTCCTCTCGATTGGGCTCTAAACCCATACCTTGCGACATTCGTGATAAGCTTTGCATCGAACTGGCATTCGACAGGATTTTATATGATTATTTTCATTGGTGGCATAAAGAGTATAAATAAAGACTTATATGAAGCAGCATCGATCGATGGATGCACAACGAGTAGCACTTTTTTCAAGATAACATTGCCATTGCTTGCTCCAACGACATTCTTAGCTGTTTTGCTTGCAACAGTTAACCTATTGAAGGAATACGCTCTTGTACAAGGAGTTACACAAGGTGGACCTGGCAATACAACTACATTCATAATTCAATATATCTTTGGACAAGGATTCAATCAAATGAGATATGGCTACGCCAGTGCTATTTCATTTATTGTAATGATTATTTTCGCATTTATTGCGTTCGTGCAATTCAAATTAAGCAATAAAGGAGGCGAAAACTAATGGCTAAACATTTAAAAAAGAAAAGCAAAATATCAATTGTGTTTACAATTCTATCTCTAGCTATAGCAATTCTATTTATTTTCCCAATATTCTGGTTAACAAGCTCTTCTTTCAAGCAAACGAATGAGCTATTCAGATATCCCCTGTATCTGTTTTCGGCCTCCCCTACTATTGAACACTATCAAAGTGTGTTAGAAGGAGGATTCTTGAACTATGTTAAAAACAGTTTCTTCTTAGCTATCGTTGGCACCTTGATTACATTAGCAATCAGCTCTATGTGTGGATATGCTCTTGCTATCTATCGTTTTGAGATAAAATACACAAACTTGATATTTGGGATATTCCTTTTAGGAACTTTGATCCCAGGCGAAACGCTGACGGTTCCACAAGTATCTGTGATAAGCGCATTAGGGCTATATAACAACATTTGGGGAGTAATTCTGCCAGTAGTTACGACCACAACAGGCATTTTCATGTTCAGGCAGGCTTATATGAGCATTCCTCTTTCATTTGTCGAGGCTGCAAGAATCGATGGATGCCCTGAATGGAAGACATTTATCTATGTTATGATGCCACTCGGATCTTCTTCTTTCGTTACACTTTCTATTTTCTCGTTTATGTGGCGATGGAATGATTATATCTTGCCAATGCTTATCCTCAGCGATCAAAAGAACTTCACAATCCAACTAGCTGTTAAGAATTTCATTGGGCATCTTGGAGTCGACTGGTCTAGCATCCTCAGTGCATCTGTGATGTCGATGATTCCTGTAATCATTGTATTTATAATCCTTCAAAAATATATCATCGGAGGAATTTCTTCCGGTGGAGTAAAGGGGTAATAATGGATAAATTGGATTTCGAGCTTGGAAAACTAATAGATGGATTCAAACCTGTGCTCTGTGGCGATCCTGATTTCGAAAAAGGTGTCCTAGCATCTGGATTAAAAAACAGAGAACGCTACAAATATTGGGAATGGACACAAGGTATTGGGCTTTTTGGTATATGGAAACTCTTTGAGAAAACAAATAAACATGAGTACCTAAAAATACTTGAAGACTATTATGATGAAAGAATCAAAGAGGGATTACCTGGGAAGAATGTCAATACAATGGCTCCTATTCTTGCATTGTCTTATCTTGCTGAATACACAAAAAAGAAAGATTACATGGATGTTTGCAAAGAATGGGCTGAATGGCTTTTCTCCGGAGGCCTAGAGAAAACAGATGAAGGTGGATACCAACATCGAACAACTGATGATATAAATGAGCAAGAGCTTTGGGACGACACCTTAATGATGAGTGTCTTGCCTCTTGCAAATGTAGGAAGGATCCTCGGCAGAAAAGACTATACAGATGAGGCTGAATACCAACTTTTGCTACACATAGAGCATCTTGCAGATCCAATCACAGGGCTTTGGTATCATGGATATACATTCAAGGGAAAAAACCATTTTACATCAGCGTTCTGGGGACGAGGAAATAGCTGGGCGACAATAGCATTGCCACTTTTTGTAGAGACAATCCCTTTGTCGAATGCTGTAAGACGTTATATTTCAACTGTTCTGACACGTCAAGTAGAGGCAATATCGAAACTGCAGGACAAATCAGGACTTTGGCATACACTTCTAGATCACAATGATTCATATCTTGAATCAAGCTGTACAGCAGGCTTTGGATATGGAATACTAAAGTCAATTTCCATGGGTCTTATTTCGCCTAAATACAAACATATTGCAGACAAAGCTCTTCCTGCCATATTAAACTGCATCGATGAGAATGGATTCTTGCAAAAATGCTCAGGAGGGACTCCCATGGGGAGAGAGAGCCTTGATTTCTACAGGAATATCCCAGTTTATCCAATGCCGTATGGACAAGCAATGGCAATGCTTTTTTTAATCGAAGCGAAAGAATCTTAATCAAATTTGGGGGAATCTTCATTGCCCCCATTTCTTTATTTATTACATAAAATAATAAGATACAATTTAATATCTATATTTTTATTATATGATAATTATATAATATTTCTATTTAAACAACTAAATTTAAATTTAATACCATACTATTCAAATCAATGATACTACACATATTGATTTCAAAATTGTATGGCTACCATTTGCTTTGATATCCCATATTCTTTAACTAATTGTTAAAAGCAATTGATTATTGAGAAACATTCTTACATAATAGCACGGGCAAAGAATTTATCGAGGGAGAGCTGCATGTCTTTGAATCTATCGAGCCTTCTAAATCCAGAACAAGCGAAAGCTGCAAGCAATATCGAAGGACCAGAGCTAATAATTGCTGGTGCAGGATCAGGGAAAACCAGAATGATCACATATCGCATTGCAAATATGCTCGATAAAGGCATTGCAGAGAAGAATATCCTTGCATTGACATTTACGAATAAAGCCGCAAAAGAGATGAGTGAAAGGATCAAGGAAGTTACTGGCAAAAAACTCAAGGATTTGACAGCAACTACATTCCACTCCTTTGGACTTGGCATTTTAAAGCAATACATACACCATATAGGCTACCACAATGATTTTACATTGTATGATGACAATGACAATACAGCGCTTATCAAGGATTGTGTAAACACTTGTGGCTATGAAAGCGATAATTTCAAAGCAAGCACACTCAAAGCCATCTTCAGTGACATAAAAACAGGAAGAATGCAAATTACGAACCAAGATAGTGCTGTTGCGGAAATCTACAAGGAATGGATCCTTACACAGAAAGCATACAACGTTGTCGATTTTGATGATCTGATTCTCCTTCCGATAAGGATCTTCGAGAAAAAACCATTTGTCTTGGATGCTGTACAGGAAAGATTCAAGTACATAATGGTAGACGAATTCCAAGACACATCGCTATTGCAGTACAAGCTGATTTCGACTATCGCAAAGAAATACAGGAATATTTGCGTTGTTGGAGATGATGACCAATCAATTTACTCCTGGCGTGGTGCAAACTATCAAAACATTGTAATGTTCGAACAGGATTTTCCAGAGAGGAAGGAATTCAAACTTGAAAGAAACTATCGCTCATCAGGAAACATACTCAAAGCAGCGAATACTATAATAACAAACAACAAAGAAAGAAAAGAAAAGGTGCTTTGGACAGATGAAGGCGAAGGCGCCATGATCTCGATAATGAGGCACAAGGATGGCGCAAAGGAAGCATATTGGATATCCAAGGAAATCAGAAAAGAGATGAGAGCACATAAGTACAACTACTCTGACTTTGGAGTTCTCGTAAGGACAAACAGCTTGATTTCAGAGATCGAGAACACATTTGTTGAAGAACAGCTTCCCGTAAAGATATCTGGAGGTCAGAGCTTCTTTGAGAAAAAGGAGATCCGTGACATCCTTTGCTATCTGAAGATATTGATCAATGACAAAGACGATGCATCACTTCTTAGGATAATCAACACACCAAGAAGAGGGATCGGCCGAACAAGTGTAGAAAAGCTGAGATGCTATGCTGACAAGAACAACGTCTCTCTTTCTGATGCAATAAAATGCATGCAAAGCTCAGCAGAGCTCAAAAAGAACTCACAAGAAAGCCTGAGGACATTCTCCTCTCTCCTTTCTAAGTGGAGGAGCCTAACTAACTCTCCAAAAGGCTTGATTGATATCATCATATCAGACATTGGCTATGAGGGAATGTTGAGAAATGATCCTGAACTTTCAGAAAAAGCAATCGAATACAAAATGCGTAGCATATCATTCTTAAAAGACAGGATGACAAGGTACCTCGAAATTAATAAAGAATCCTCACTAAGGGACTATCTCAATGCAGTCTCTATAATTGGCGATGATCAAGACGATAAAAGCAACAAAGTGAATCTTATGACTATGCATGCATCGAAAGGCTTGGAATTCAAGGTTGTCTACCTTGCTGGGATCGAGGATAACATAATACCAT
Organism: Spirochaetales bacterium UBA6872; assembly: GCA_002452215.1. Taxonomy (GTDB): domain Bacteria; phylum Spirochaetota; class Spirochaetia; order Sphaerochaetales; family Sphaerochaetaceae; genus Ornithospirochaeta. The sequence goes on along the minus strand of DKCO01000060.1, from coordinate 7,891 downwards.
CATCAAGAGCCTTGGAAGAGAACCAAGACAATATTGATGAAGAAAGACGACTCTTTTATGTCGCTATAACAAGAGCTCGAGAGAAACTTGTGATAAACTATTGCGATAATCGCATAAACAGAGAAGGAGAAATAAAGATGGCAATGCCATCTAGGTTTATCTCTGAAATTCCTGTCGAACTCTTCAAAAACGAAGAGAAATCAGCAGAGGAAATAAAGAAAGACAGCATGGCAGAAGCAAGAGCAATACTTGAGAGGATGAGAGCAAAATCAAACACTAAGTAGCATATCATCCTTTTTGATCCAGTTCTTCCGCCTCATATAAAGAGTTATCAAATATGATAGCACAGCTGGAAGGACAAAATGGACTATCAAGATCTTCCATATGCAACCTGTTCCCATGACAGCGACAGCATTGAACTGTCCAACAAGGCCACTTGTACCCATGCCAGCGCCGGATGCATTATTAGCTAGCTTGAAGACGCATGTAGATATAGGCCCAACAATCATGCTTGTAAGTGTTGGGGGAATCCAAATCTTCCAGTTTTTCCAGATATTCGGAATTTGCAACATAGATGTGCCAAGCCCCTGGCTTATCAAACCACCCACCCCATTCTCTTTGAAACTTGAAAAAGCAAAGCCAATCATTTGGCAACAACAACCGGCACATGCCGCTCCAGCAGCAAGTCCATCAAGACCAAGTGAGATACAAATCGCAGCAGAGGATATAGGAAGCGTCAGAACCATGCCAACAACTGTAGAGACCAAAATACCCATCGGCAATGGATAAAGCGTTGTAAGCGAATTTATGAATACACCAAGGCCATTCATGATTGCGCTTACAGCTGGTGATATGAATGTACCGACAAAAGAGCCTGCCACTATGGTAGCCATAGGAACAATTATAATATCAACCTTTGTCTTTCCTGATACCAACTTTCCTATACAAGCACCGGCTATAGCCGCAATACAAGCACCTAAAGGCTCGCCTGTCGCAAGCTTTATAAATGTAGCACCGGGCCCCAAAACCACAGTGCCAGCTCCTACAGCACCACATACGGCCGTTGAAAGAATAGCGAGATTCGGTGCATTTATTGCACATGCAACACCTATGCCGATTGCAGGTCCAGTCATGTATTGGGCAACCTGTCCAAACTGCTCAATCAATGAAATGCTAGCGTAATGTCCTATTTGCTTGATAATAAGACCAATAATCAGTGATGCAAAAAGTCCCTGCGCCATGCCATTGAGAATCTTCACAATGCACTCTCCAATGTGCAAACCTTTAGTTTCAAAACTCATTCAGAGCCTCAAGATGTTTTGGATTTCGGATGACAGACTGCCAGCAAGAGTGCCTTGCAAACAGGTCTCCAGAGAAAGTTTGCAAAATAATGATGAACAGGTCAACAACAAAAAGAAAACAAATCACTACATGAAGACAAAAAAAGAGAAGGTCATAATCAAAACAATTAGACCTTCATTAATCAAGAGTGAAAAATCAGTTATTTGAGTCAGAGTATTTCTTGCAAAATTCCTTCAAGGCAAACCTAATACCTGCAGCCCACCCCAGTCCGAGCTCAGAAAACAAATCTTCAAGCTCCGCCTTGAAAGATGGTTCAATAGAAAATGTCGTCAATATTTTCTTCTCTTTCTCTTTTCCAGAAGAAAAAACCTGTTTTGCTTTCTGACTGCTCAGACTTTCACCGACAATGCTACTCTCTTGTTTTTTCAATGCCATATTCTACCCCTAGCTCCAAATTTCCTTGTCCAATTCCTTCAATGCATCCAGTGTTGCAACCTTCATTCCGCGCCCTCTGACTTTGTAAATCTGCGGTACGCTATTGGCTTCTTGCGATTTTCTAAATATTGGATCAACTGGTATCTTGAAAATCGTAAACCGACCGGACGATTCAGCAACACTGTAGATATCTCTATGTTGCTTAATCCTTTCATCAAAAGAATTTATAATAATCCTCTTATGCTTAACAGGCGACTTGTAGTTTTTCTTTAATTTAGCAAGTTCCTCAATGAAAATCTCTAATCCATCCAAAGAAAAAACCTCTGGTGTCATAGGTGTAATTATCTCATCTGAGGCAATCAATGCTGCTCTTTCAAGACGTCCCAGTCCTGGAGAAAGATCAAGTACAATGCGCTCATAGGATTCACTTAATTCCTTAACAAGATCTTGAATAACAAAGGGTTCATCAGAAAGCTTTGTTTCGCTGTAGTTCTTGAGTGTTCCGCCAATACCAAAAGTTGGAAGTATATAAAGATGTTCCATGCCTTTCACTTTCAATATTGCTTCTTTTGAAAAGCACTTGCCTTGAAGAACATCCGCAAGCTCTAAGGATGGCGAGTCATTTAAGAACCATGAAGATAAATTACCCTGAGGATCACAGTCGATTAGAAGAGTATCATGCCCAGCTAAAGCTGACTGACAAGCAAGTGTGCCAGAAACAGTGGTTTTCCCTACTCCTCCCTTTTGCAAATGAAAAGCAATAGCTTTTGACATCTAATCCTCCGAACAGAACTCATTATAAAACAGAAATCGATAGACTACAAGAATAATTCAATTATTATTTAAAACAACTTTATAATAATAGTAATTATATTTTATAAGAAATGTAAATCATATGAAAATACATAAATATAATATAATATTAATATAGTAATTAAATATTTATAAATAATTTATCCTATTAAAATATAAAAAATGATACATATTTTATATTAATTAAATTTACAATATAATAAAATATCGAAACGATTTATAATAGCTATAAAAATATTTAAATAATGATATAAATTATATAAAGTTACAATATCGTTTCTATATCATAAACATAGTATTAATGAATATATTTTAAAATAAACTGTATTGTTATTATTTAAAAACAAAGAAAATACAAGGCACTTGCTCAAAGATTATGCATCATTAACAAATTTGACTTTTAATCAAAGTCGTATTGAATTCTATTCGAATACAATGGAAATATAACCATGCAGATCGTAATATGTGGAAATATAGTATTGTACAGATTTAACTACGATCCAAAAAATGCTCCCAAAATCTTCTCCCATATAATGAAATTAGCAAAAATAATAGTCTTTATAAGCTCGACAAATAATCTTAATAAATGGCGATTAAATCTTACTTGCATTTATTTTATATAATATTACAATATATATATATATATATATATTATTTTCGATAATATTTATATGTATATAATATATATTTTATATTATATTAATTTCTGATACATATAAATACTGCTAATATCTATATTTAATATTATAAATTATTTACTTTATTTGATATAAAATATAAATCAATATTCATTTGTTTTAAATTAGTGTTAATAAAATTTAAAGTCGCAATAGCTGTATATAATGAGCGATTTTCTTGATTCTATGACATCATGAAGGTTTAGATTTTAAAGATAGTAAAACAATGAAGGCAATGCTCGATACATCGCCTTCAGATATAAAGACAATCTTAACGATTACTTTTCAATTGCCATAATCTGCTCTTTAGTCAAGCCAGAGATCTCAGAAATCATGTCATAGGACATATCTTTTCCAAGCATTGCACTCACAAGCTTCCTGCTTTCCTCTTCTCGTCCTTCCTGCTTGGCTCTCTCGTAGTCGGATTCATAGCACTCCTTGAATGCAAGCTCTATCTTGTCATACATCGCTCCACCTTCCTTGTACTCGGAAAGCACACGTCTGGCGCTCTCGTTAAGAATAGCATTGGGATCTGGCTTCTTCATGTCCATAACAAAGTCTCTCAATGCTTCCTCCTCTTCTGTCAGAGGACTATCGTTCCAGATATAGCTTCCATTCACAAATATAAACTCTGAACCTTCAAACATATCAAATTCATCTTCAGTTCCCCTTATGCCTTCATGCCTCTTATATTTGTATGAAAAGATATAGTACGGCAGCCCCTTCTCTGGAAACGGGTCAAATGCGCATATCCATAAAGATATATACCTTGTGGAAGACATGAGTCCCAAGCCATCATCTATCTCTGGATCGCTCTCTTCCGTGTAAGACATTTCCCTTTGAAACCCGTCGCATCCATCGACTCTTTGTATCTCAACATTTATCCCGTGCTTCTTGAAAGTGATCAGTGCATCGCGACTCGCGCCTCTCTTACCAGCAGGATTCTCCATCCACTCCTCAACATCTATCCTCATATCATCCTCCATCTCCTTGGTCACTTCCAGCACTGATAGTGCCTTTAAAGTATGTAGGACATACTCCTTATCTCGAAATGCTCCTCTTAGCTCCTTAGAAAACAGGGTGAGGCCCCGTATTGTATCCTTGATGCTGTCATAAAAAATAGATTTGTTATCAATTCGCATTTTACATGCCTCCCTACTATCTATATGGCTGCAGCTTGTAAAAAGGCTTCTTTTTAACAAAAATAGCGAAAAATATTTTTCTTTCTCGAAGTATAAGAGAAACAGTTTTGATTTTTATTTGCAAATGTAGAAGAAAAGAATGATCCAGCAACTCAAAATGATCCAAAAGACTAATCTCATCAAACTATTAAATGATTCTTTAGCAATTGCTATGTCTCTGCACTTAAATACAATTAATCTAAAAAGCTAGGATCATAAAACAAAGCCTATTATGCTAGCTTACATAGATGTTCTAAATTCAATAGTCACGCAGCTTTGATTTGGCCTATATGCTATAGAATGAGCATCTCATTGTATTGACAAGTAAAAGAACAGCTCTAAATAGGAAATCCAAACCACACTCAAAATAAGAAAATAAAAATTTACATACTATTTAGGCATTTCAAAATTATATAATATTCATATTTTTCTTATATATTATAACTATTTTATTATATGTTATCTTATAGTTTAGATTATAAATTACAAGATTTCTGTATTTAAAATATCAATTTATAACACTATTTATATAAGTTATGCATTAAACCTTACATTAACAAACAATTTCTATTTGGTTTTTATACAGATTATGTTAATCCGTTTGTTTCTTGAAAAGCATAAAGAGAATGATAAAATAAAGCATAACGGAATAATCCAAAACAGACCTGTCTTCTACTGAAAATAGTACATCCAATGTAGAATTTAGCCTTAGTTATATATCTTCAAGTATATTTTGATTAAAACAAGATACATCAGCTAACATTGCAATTCCATAATGTCTTTAAAAAAAATACAAGGCTTAAGCTCCTTTGATAAATCATATATCACTATATTCTTAAGGTTATTAAAGCAGTGATTAATAAACATGGTTTTGTTGTTAGCAACATCAATCTAAGAAGATACTCTATCGTATAAACTTCTCGCCACTCGTTGTTTTTGAGTCGAGATCCTTGGATGATTATAGCCTGGAATGAGATACTCTTCTCTCTTGCTCAAAGTATCATTGCTAGGACACTTATTGTCACATAGCTAGCATCTGCCTTTTCACTTTTTATGTCTTTAACCTGACAACGACCTTAACTGTCCGTTTTTAGACACCTTCATTTGACTCATTAGCAACTCTTGCCCTAATGGCACGGATTGCACTCATGAACAATCTATTTGCACCAGTCATTTCTTCTTTTTCTTCGTTTTTTACAATTACAAAATAAAAGAAAAGAGATGGCTTTTTCAATTTAGTATCAATGCCAAAAACCTTACCCAAAACTATACAATAATTCTCATGTTTCAATATTATTATACGATAGCAATATGTTTATATTTATATAGTTTTAATAGCATTTATATTACTAACCATTTATAAACCATATTCTTGTCAAACCAAATTTATATTTAGGATGTTGGTTTTCATATTATTTCAACTACTAAATCTATTTAAACCTTAATAGTCCGTTTTTCTCGCAAGTTAACTCTATATCTATAAACAAAAAGCACTGATTTATATATAATAATCATTCGTATGATTAAAAAGAATGAACATATAAGAAATATTGCAATAATAGCACATGTTGACCATGGAAAAACTACATTGGTCGATGCTCTATTTAAACAAAGCGGTCTTGTTGGAAAAGATATGAATCAAGAACGCATTATGGATAGTGGAGATATAGAAAGAGAAAGAGGAATCACGATTAGCGCCAAGAATTGCGCAATACATTGGAAAGGCGTGAAGATAAACATCATCGATACTCCGGGACATGCTGACTTTGGAGGAGAAGTTGAGCGAGGCTTGAGCATGGTTGATGGAGTTGTATTGCTAGTAGATGCTGCTGAGGGACCTCTTCCTCAAACAAGATTTGTTCTTGAAAAGGCCTTGAACAAAAAACTGCCTTTGATTGTAGTAATCAATAAAATCGATAGAGCTGACGCAAGAGCTGAGGATGTACTCAATGAAGTCTACGATCTTCTTCTTGAGCTTAATGCAGATGAGAGCATGCTTGATGTACCTGTATTCTATGCAAATGGCAGAGAGGGAAAATGCGGTAAGAGCTTGGATTCAATTGAAAACAACATGCACTTATTGCTCGATGCAATCATAGATGATATTCCAGCTCCTGTATATGATGATGCAGAGCCATTCCAGATGCTTGTATCGGATTTATCTTATTCTGATTTTCTTGGTCGTCTGGCAATTGGAAAAGTAATCAACGGAACAGCATCAACCAATGATTCCCTCATTTGCATCAAGGAAGACAGAATCGAACCATTGAGAGTTACAAGGCTACAAGCATATGATGGGCCTGTGTTCAAAGATTGCTCAAAAGTGGAAAGTGGTGACATCATTGTCCTATCAGGTGTTAACGATGTCTCTATCGGCGATACAATATGCACAAAAGACGAGATAAAAGCTTTGCCAAGGATTAAAGTAGATGATCCAACTGTCTCAATGCTGTTTTCAAAAAACATATCACCACTAGCTGGGAAAGAAGGAAAAGCTGTCACAAGTGCTAAAATCTGGGAAAGGCTCCAAAAAGAAGCATTGAGAAATGTTTCTATACGAATCGAGAAGAATCCAGATGACACTTTCACCGTAAAAGGTCGCGGTGAATTCCAAATGGCAATAATAATCGAGGAAATGAGGAGAGAGGGATTCGAACTATGCGTCGGAAGACCTCATATAATCTTCAAGACAGATGAGGACGGAAACAAAACAGAACCTATTGAGATTTTGATGATAGACTGTCCAGAAGAATTCTCAGGAACCGTAATGGAGAAGCTTGGAAGACGAAAAGCAATAATGAGCGATATTACATATACTACTGGAAACAGAGTAAAGATACGCTTTGAAATTCCTGCAAGAGGCCTTATTGGCTATAGGGATGAATTCCTTACAGACACAAGAGGATTTGGAATAATGAACAGTTATATAAAGGGGTATGAGATCTATAAAGGTGATTTCCCTGATAGGCTTTCTGGTTCTTTGATTTCCGATAGAGCAGGAAACGCTGTTGCATATGGACTATGGGAGCTAGAGGACCGAGGCCGCTTCTTCATCGTTCCCGGAGATCCTGTATATGAAGGACAAGTTGTTGGAGAAAGAAATAAAGAAGGAGATCTGATTCTAAATCCAACAAGGACGAAGAAATTGACAAATCTTCGCGCATCCGGAAAGGATGAGGCTGTAACTCTTACACCAGTTGTCAAACCATCCTTGGAACAAGCTATACAATTTATTAAAGATGACGAGCTTGTTGAAGTTACTCCCCTTTCAATAAGGATGTGCAAAAAAATCCTAGACACTCAACAAAGAAAGATCTTCAACAGCAGAGGCGAAATACCTGAATATCTTTTAAAGTAAATCAAACTCATAGCTATGCAAAAAGCATAGCTATTTTTATAAAGAAAAAACCCAGCGAAGATAGCTGGGCTGATATACAAAAAAAATAAAAAGCGAAGAAAAAGAAGCCGGCATCTACCTACTCT
>DKCO01000002.1 GCA_002452215.1 Spirochaetales bacterium UBA6872 | reverse complement strand
ATATTTATGACGTTTACTATAAAATTTGCACTTTTGATTGGATGGGCGTTGACTTGCATAATCCCTCTTTTATGGGTGTTCATGAATTCTTTCAAGTCATCTGGTGAGATATTAAGAAGCAGCATGTCTGTTCCATCTTCATTGGAATTTGTCAACTACAAGACTCTTATTGGTTATCCTGATGTAAATCTGATTAAAGCTTTCTTCAACAGTATTATAATATCAGGATCAACAGTTGTCCTTGTGATTGCAATTGCAAGCATGGCATCGTTTGCGCTTGGTCGTTTTAAGCTTATGATTGCAAGCGTTATACTTTCATTGCTCACAGCATGTCTTTTGGTTCCTGCTTTTGCAACTGTTATACCAAATTTTGTGACAATGAGCAAAATACCTTTTGTAAAGGGTTCTTATCTTGCTGCGATTATACCTCAAACTGCTGGAAATCTATGCTTTTCAATAATAATGATGACTGGTTTCATGAAAAGCCTTCCGGAGGAGTTGGATGAAGCAGCTTTAATTGATGGTGCAGGAGTATGGACAATATTTTCAAAGATTTCTGTTCCGCTTTGCAGAAGTATGATATCGACTATAGCAATAATGGTCTTTATCTGGTCATACAATGATCTTTTCACATCGCTTGTTTACATTTCAAGGCAAAGCATGAAGCCAGTGTGCGTTATTTTGTCAATGGTGAGCAATATGTTTGGCACAGATTATGGTGCAATGATGGCTGCAATAACCATTACAATCATTCCACCTCTTGTCCTTTATGCAATTGCTCAGGAGCAAGTTGTGTCAGGACTGACAGCAGGTGCTGTAAAAGGGTAAAAAAAATAAGGAGGATAATATATGTTTAAAATACTTATTAACCATCTGGGTTACAGTGTTAATGATACAAAGAAAGTGGTAATTCAAAGTGATATCAAGGATATCCAGATTAACTCATTCAAAGTATTGGATGAAAACAATGGCGAAGTTTATAGCGGAAATCTCCAATACTCAGGGAGGGTTGCTTCATGGCATACAGGCTATTACCTAGTTGGTCGATTTGATGATCTTAAAATTGAAGGAAAATACAGAATAAATGTAGGAGGAGTATTAAGTGCCGAGTTTGAGATTTCTTCACACTTGACTACAATGCGACTGTTGAATGCCACTACTTATTATTTCAAAGCTCAAAGAGATAGTGGAGAATGGGCTTATGATGACAAGGCACTACCTTTTGAGGGGGAGAGAGAAGGATTGGTTGATGGTCATGGCGCATGGTATGATGCGACAGGTGATTATGGAATCCATTTAAGTCATTTGTCTCACTCGACGTACTACAATCCGCAACAAGCAAGCTTCAGTGCATATGCATTTTTCAAGGTTGCTGATATCTTAGAAGAAAGCGGCAACGAATCATACACTATGTTGAAAAGACGTTTGTATGATGAAGGTTTCTGGGGCTTGGATTTTCTGATGCGAATGAGGGCCCCATCGGGTTCATTCTTTCGTTCCATAAGTCGAGAGGCTGCATTGGATAGTGTTGTTGGCACTAGGAGAATAGGATTTGAATACCATGGCTCAAGTGATCAATTTTGCGACAAGGCGGCAACAGCTGATGATGAAATCATTAATGACACAAACTATGAGACATCTATGAGAAGTGGAGGTGGAACTGCTATTGCAGCTCTTGCGATTGGTGCTCGACATTACTATCCTGCACGAGATTATGAACAAAGCGACTATATTCTTTCCGCTAAAGCGAGCTATAAGTATTTAAGGGATAACAATGAGAAGTATACGAATGATGGCAAATGGAATCTTGTTGACATATATTGTGCCCTGTTGGCGGCTACAGAGCTCTATGTAACTACAAATGAATATGAATATTTAAGAGATTGCAGGGAGTACGTATCTTACTTAACTGATAGCGCAAAAGTGATTTTGCCAGGAATGAGAAGGCTTGAATTTTCATCTGATTTACCATATTTCAGTGCTTCGGATGAGGGGCTTCCTCTAATAGCCATGTTGCAATACTCGCAAATAGAGATAGACAAAGAAAGGGCCGAATCAGCAAAAAGTGTTGCTTTCGATATCATGAGATGGAAAATACATTTGAATAAAGGAATTTGCAATCCTTTCGATTATCCAGTTTTTGAGGATTATTCAGAAGGCAAATTCAATGTAAAGTTCTTCTTTCCTCATAAAACTACTGCAGCGCCATGGTGGCAAGGTGATAATGCACGAATCGCATCTATCTCTGCTGCTGCTAAGATGGTTGCACAGATGACGGATGATGTTGTGCTAGCAAAAGATGCTTTGACATTGAGTCACGATATTCTCGACTGGATATTGGGGCAGAATCCATATGATGCATGTATGTTAGAAGGCTATGGAAGGAATAATATCCAGTATTTTTTCAAGAATCGCTATGATTTCATCAATTGTCCAGGCGGAATTGTAAATGGCATAACAAGTGGCCTTGAAGATGAGAATGACATCGAATTCGTTGTAAAACCGGATGATAGGATTGATGATAACTGGCGTTGGGCTGAACAGTGGATTCCTCATGCAACTTGGTTTTTGTATGCAATGGCTTTAAAGAGGGAATAGAAAAATGGAAATGATGGATTATATAAAACAACAGACTCCAGTATTGGGACGGATATTGGCAAATAGGGTAGGATATGTATCGAAGTTTGTCACTTTATTTAAGGAAAACAGACCCGACCATATATATTTGATAGCTAGTGGAACAAGCAAGAATGCATCAAAAGCTGCATCGCCATTTATGGAAAAAGTGCTTGGTGTAGAAGTATCTTCCATGTCGTCATCAAGTGCATCTTCCTTCTTTGGTAAAAGGCCTCTTCTTATCTATGTTTCTCAAGGTGGAAATTCTACAAATACCATAAGCGCTATCAAGCGCAATAAGGGTTATTTGTCAATTGCATTGACTGGCAATGAAAATGGTGCCATAAATACTATGTGTGAAAATTATTGCGAGATTCCTTGCGGAGAAGAAAACGTTGGCCCTAAGACGAAGGGATATACATCCACAATCCTTCTTCTATATCTGTTTGCATTGGAAGCCTCTCTCTCTTGTTCAATAATCGCAAGGGATCAATATGATGATGCAATTGCTTCTCTTGAAAAAACAATAAGTGCGATAGATGAAAACATAGACAGGAGCATTTGCTGGATTGAGAGCAATAGGCAAGAACTGGAAGACACGAGGTGTGCATATATAGTAGGTAAGGGCTGTGATAGCGAAGTCTCAAAAGAGAGTGCATTGAAGTTGATGGAGACTCTTTTGATTCCATCTTGTGGGTTTGAATTCGAGGAATTCCTTCATGGCCCAAGTTGCTCGATAGATAAGGATATTTCAGGATTCTATTTCATGCCACAAAAAAATGATGTTGAAGATTATAATAGATTCCAATCGCTAATTAAGTACCACAGGAATTATTCCAGTAGTGTTTTTTCAATTGGCAATGAAGAGCCATGCGATAAGCGAAATTTGAATCTTATACTTAACGATAACATTTATTTACGACCTTTTGAATATATCATTCCAATGCAAATTATTAGTGCAATGATTCCTCAGGCGAAGAGTCTTGATGGAGTGGGGCATGACCGATTTGCCACGCTTAATGCAATCTTGAAGACAAAAGCAAAACAAGAGTAAAAGTATGGAATATGTTATAGGAATAGATAGTGGTGGTACTAATTACCGAATAAAGGCTGCATCTCTCGATGGTGCAACACTAGCATATTTTGTAGGAAACGAGGCAAATCATTATCACATTGGAAGGGATGAGATGAGGAGAAGAGTTGATTCGCATTTTTCAACTCTTCTCAAGATGTTTGGAGGAAGTGCAAAGGATTGCAAGTACATAGTTTGCGGAACAACAGGTCTGGATAGTCCCGAGGATGAAGAATATTTGACTTCTTTTTATGAAAATATCGAAGGATTTGATTGCCCTGTTAAGGTTATAAATGATGCAGAGCTCGCACATTACACCGTCACAGGAGGAGAAGGTGTTCTTATTATTTCCGGAACAGGAAGTATTGCATTTGCCTCTGATAAGCAAAATAACCATGCAAGAGCTGGTGGTTACTTGTTTACCATTTTGGGAGATGAAGGATCAGGCAGTTGGGTTAGCAGAGCAGCACTTCAACATCTAGGAAGGTATTTTGATGGTGCTGTAGAAGAGACATATCTTGTAGATCTATTGCAACAAAGATTGGGGATCATTGATAGGAATGGGCTTAATCGTCTTGCTTTCTCAATGGGCAATATGCCTTGGACTTGCCCTAAAGTCGGCGATCTTGTTGATGAAGCCTCAAAGACGGATGTTTTTGCAAAGTCAATCCTAGAAAAGGCCGCTTCATATTTGATAGACATAGTATCAGATGTTGTTTCTGCACTGTCCTTGTCAGAAAAAGAACCTGACTTTAAACTTGGCCTTTGGGGAAGCAATCTCCTGCATTCAAAAGTGCTAAAGAATTCATTCATATCACTTGCAAAAGAAAGATATCCAGAGTGTAAAATCATAGAAGCTGATATTGAAAGTATCGATGGCTCGATAAAGATGGCACTGGAACTTTTGTCACAAACAAGATAAATCATAAAAAACGATGCCATTCATATATAGAATGTGTATGGCATCATATTGTTACTATCGCTTTTTCTCATCGAATAGTTGTATATTCTAAAAAATAGCTACATGCATATGTTTTGGGGTTTTTGTTAATATGTGGTAGCAGAATATCGCAATTTGACTGGAGATTTAACCTTGACAACATTTGTGCCTGAGTATTTGAAAAGTGGGAATAGAAAGCTAATCTATCAACTATTTGTAAAGAAGAAGACATTGGCTAGAAGCGATGTTGTCTCTTTGACTAATATGAGTTTTCCTACAGCAAGTAAGAGCATAGATTATTTTATAAAAAGAGGAATAATCAAGGAAACCGATTTGATGGATGGGAAAGTCAGCAGACCGGGCAGGAAAAAACATATTTTGGTATTCAATGCTGAATCCTATGCGGCCATTTCATTGAATTTCCAAGGCGATATAGTTGAAATTGCTATTGTTGATCTTGCAGGTGATTTGCTTTTCTTCGAAGAGAGGCCATTTCTTGATTACAAAAACGAAAAAGAGTTAAATAAACTAGGGTCAAGGGTAAATAGTCTCATAAACAAGTCCAAAATCCCTATTCTTGGAGTCGGCATTGCTCTTCCTTTTAACATTGATCCAAATAGCAACAAGATCATAAGTTTTTTTTCCAATGATGTTTCATCAATGATTCCCCTGGATTCTTTTCTTGCAAGTCTTGTCAAGCATTTTTCAGTTCCATATTTTGCTGAGAATGATGTCAATCTTGCCGCAATGGCAGAGCTCTTTAACAGGAAGGACAGCACTGAAGAAAATCTATGTTATCTTTCACTTGGTAGCGGTTACGGCTCTGGAATTATAATTGATGGTTCTTTGTTCCTTGGCTCTAAGTTCCGAGCCGGTGAAATAGGAAATATGCTTGCTTACCCAGTTGATTTATCAAAACCTCTTGATGAGCAGATTTTTCCTCTTGAAAACTATATAAACATAAAGGCATTGAATGATAAGTTTCACATCAATCTAAGAAAAGGCAAGATTGAGAATGCTGATTTGAGAGACCAGATGATAGCATATATTTCCCCATATCTTTCGATGAGCATCTACAATATTGCATTTTTTTTGGATATCTCTTCCTTTATCTTGGATGGTTTTATTCCAGATATTCTTGGACATGGATTGATGGACAAGGTTGGCACGATTGTGAATTCTATGCTCTCCAGCCGAAAGAGAACTATCTCCATATCAAGATCGTCAAAGAGTCATTCTGCGCTAATAGGTGCCGCTTTACGAGTCTTTGACAAGGCACTTATCGATAAGTTCGATGATTGAATTTTTGTGAATCTACATCTTTTTTCTCTTTTCGGTTATATTCTTTTCCATGCAAGGAAAATTTAATATTGGCGATATTGTAAACGGTTTCGAACTTGTGTCTATTGAAGAAATTCCAGACTACAAGTCTATTGGAATGCTTTTCAAGCACATAAAGACTGGATTCCAAGTCTATGCTCTTTCAAATGACGATAGTGAGTGTTTCTTCAATTACACTGTATATACACCTGCTACAGATAATAGCGGGGTTTTCCATATCCTTGAGCATACTGTTCTCACTGGCTCTGAGAAGTATCCTGTGCGAGATCCATTCATGGCAATGATCAGAAACTCTTGCAATACTTTCCTCAATGCAATGACAGGCCCGGATCGTACATATTACCCTGCGGCAAGCCCTGTCAAAAAGGATTTTGACAACATCTTCAATGTTTATACAGATGCGGTTTTCTGCCCGCTTTTAAGAAAAGAATCGTTCATGCAAGAAGGCATAAGAATGTCTGAAAATGGAGGGCTTCATTTCGAAGGGGTTGTATTTTCTGAGATGCAAGGCGATATATCACAACATGATTCTGTTGTCTCAAGCTCGTCTACAAGGCCACTTTTCGACAATAATTCTCCATACAAGTATGAATTTGGTGGAAATCCTCCTGATATTTGCGATCTCACATATGAGAAGTTTATCGAAACTTATAAAAAGTACTATGTGCCGGCGAATATGACGCTGTTTTTGTATGGGAACATAGATATAGAGGAAAAGCTATCATTTCTTGATAGAGAGTATCTTTCACATAGAGATAGTGGAGTTGCAATCAAGAGAGCTGAAATGAGTAGTGCATGGAAAGAGCCAAGGTTCTACAGAGCGACAAGCAATTCAGAGGAAGGCAAAATCTCTTCAACGACTATGCTATCATGGCTTTTGGGCGACAGCTCTGAGCCTAATCTCAACACAGAGCTTTCGCTTTTGGTTGATTTGCTTCTTGGCTCTCCGGGCTCTCCGCTATACAAAGCAATAATAGACTCATCGCTTGGACGAGATCTTTCATCTGAGAGCGGAATGTCAGATTCATTCAGGGAGCTTGTGTTTGCTGTCGGAGTCGATGGAACAGAAGAGAATGATGCAAGAAAAGTCGAGGACTTTATTTTGTCTACTTTGGCTGATATAGCAAATAAAGGCTTTGATAGAATGGAGATTGAGGCCTCGATTAGGCGTATGGAGTTCAAACTCCAGGAAATTCCGAGCGGTATGCCTCAAGGCTATACACTTTTCTTCTCTAGAATCGATAAAGGGTGGGCATATGGCAGAAATCCATCAGATATGCTCTTTGCAAAGGATGGAATAAAGCGAATCAGAGAAAAGCTTGAGGAGAATCCAAACTACTTCTCGTCTTTTATTCGTGATAACTTGCTTAATAACAGCCATAGACTTCTGTCTGTTGTCGTCATGGACAAGGATACACAAAAGAGACTTGACCAGAAGATAAAAGACAAAGTCAAGGAACATAAGGGTCAATACTCTAGAAAAGAAGAGGATGATTTCCATCTTTTTGAAGCTGGTTTCGATAGCGATGAGCAAATAGCGAAGCTCCCTAAGCTTACAATTGATGATATTCCAAATCTGAAGTTGGATTATAGCCATCAAATAGATGGAAGGATAATAAAGACAGATTTCAAGAGCGGAGGAGTTGTCTATTGCGATATGGCATTCGATGTAAGCGACTTTAGCTACAAAGAGCTTGAGGACTTGAGCCTTCTTTCGCGCCTCTTGCTTATGACAAATGTCTCTGATATGGATCTTTCCACTTTTTTGACATCGTTGAGGCTTTCGACTGGAGATGCAAACATTTCATTGGAATCGGGATCTATGCCAAATGGTGAGACAAAAGTTTATTTATACGTTCGCTTCAAATCGCTTTTCGAGTATCTTGATGATGCGCTCTCGCTTTTCAAAAAGCTTTTCGAGGAAGCTGATCTGAAGTCCATGAGCAGAATAAAAGCAACGCTTTTAGACATTGAAAGCGACTTTCAGGCATCTGTTGTCAGGTCTGCTCATCAATTTGCGATTTCGAATGCATCTTCATCTTTGTCAGCGACTTTGTATAAGGCTGAAAGGACTTCCGGGCTGGAGTTTTGGTATAGAATCGAAGAGATGATTTCTTCTGAAATGGATGATCTTTCCGAAAGGCTTATGAAAATCTATGATAAGGTTTTTGTCTCAAGCAGGATGCTCTTTCACATATCGACAGATAGCGAAATACTCGATAGCGCTACAGCTTCGGCTAAAGCATTTATAAAATCGATTCGATCAGGCGATGGAATAAAAGAGTGTGTTCCAGATGTATTCAAGCCATCTTGCAAAAATCGTGCATATACATTCTCGACTCCTGTTAACTACATAGCATATGTCTTTGACTCAGGTGAGCAAGATTCGAAGGAAGCGGCAGCAGAGAAGATGCTATTGTCTATATGTTGCAAGAACTCCCTTTGGGCACTTATCAGAGAAAAGGGCGGTGCGTATGGGGCAGGTGGTGCAACCGATTCCATAGAACATTTTTCATTTATCTACTCTTATAGGGATCCTAGGACAGATGATTCGATCAGGGATTTCTCGAAGGCAATAGAGATAGAGGATTTGACACAGTCAAAGGTTGAAGATGCAAAGATTGCAATCCTTTCACGGGATGTAAAACCTTTGGGGCCATCATCGAAAG
Organism: Spirochaetales bacterium UBA6872; assembly: GCA_002452215.1. Classification (GTDB taxonomy): domain Bacteria; phylum Spirochaetota; class Spirochaetia; order Sphaerochaetales; family Sphaerochaetaceae; genus Ornithospirochaeta. The sequence continues at coordinate 9,985 of DKCO01000002.1, read as the reverse complement.
CGATGATAGATTTCAGACGATATCTTTATGGTATCCCAGATGAGTTACGCCACAGAAGAAAAGATATGATGCTATCTGTTTGCATAGATGATTTGATAAAAAGCAAGGCTGGTCTTCTTGATAAGATGAATAGAAAGGCATCTATATCAATCATCGCAGATTTGCCTAAAGTGGAAAAATCAAAATATAACTTTGAGATAGAAAATCTTCCTTTTAAATGAAAGGGTTTGTAATCGATGTTATAATCATCTTTGAAAAAGGAGATATTATTGATGAAGTATGTAGGTGCATTGGACCAAGGCACAACAAGCACACGATTTATAATCTTCGATGAAAGAAACAATATAGTTGCATCGTCGCAAAAGGAGCATAGACAAATTTATCCTCGTCCGGGGTGGGTTGAGCACAACATTGACGAAATTTGGGACAATGCATGCTTTGTTATCAAGGATGCGCTTGAGAAAGCTGGCCTTAGTGGTAGCGATATTGCATCTGTCGGAATTACAAACCAAAGAGAGACAATAGTAGCGTTCGATCCTGTCGATGGAAAGCCATATCACAATGCAATAGTATGGCAAGATTTAAGAGGCGCAGACTTTATCGATAAATTGAAAAAGGAAATACCAGAGAGCAAGATAAGAGAGAAGACTGGGCTTTTGTATTCGCCTTACTTTTCCGCATCGAAGATCCGTTGGCTTATTGACAATGTTGCTGCAATAAGGAAGAAGATTGCTGAAAAAAGATGTGTCTTTGCAACTATGGATAGCTACATGTGCTATAAGCTCACAGGAAAAAAGGCTTTAGTCACAGATGTCACAAATGCATCTCGATATATGCTCATGAATATAGAAACCGAGGAGTGGGATCCCGAGCTTTTGGACATATTTGGTGTAAATAGAGATTCCCTTCCCGAGATAGTATCATCATCAGGAGTCATATATGGCTATACAGATATAGATGGGCCATTTGGCTCTGAGGTCCCTGTATCAGGAATTCTAGGCGATCAGCAAGCTGCTTTGTTCGGACAAGCATGCTTCGATTCCGGAGAGTCGAAATGCACATATGGAACAGGATCTTTCATGCTTACAAACACAGGGACAAAACTTTGCTTTTCGGAGCATGGGCTATTAACTACTGTTGCATATAGAATAGAAGGAGAAAAGACAAGATACGCATTGGAGGGCTCTGTAGCTGTTGCTGGCTCATTGGTCCAGTGGATTAGGGATAATCTGAAAATGGTAAACAATGCAAAGGAGCTGGATGAACTTGCAGAATCTGTTCCAGATAGTGCTGGCGTGTACATTGTTCCAGCATTTGCTGGGCTCTTTGCACCCTATTGGCGTTCCGATGCTCGTGGCGTAATTGCTGGACTTACAGGATTTGCAACAAGAGCACATATTTGCAGGGCTGTTTTAGAGGCAACAGCATTCCAAGCTTATGATATTTTCAAGGTAATGGAGAATGATAGCAAGATAAAGATAAGCAAGCTGAAAGTGGATGGAGGAATGACCAACTCTAATCCTTTGATGGCTTTCCAGAGCGATATACTTGCACTCCCTGTAATAAGGCCGATGATTGTCGAGACAACATCTTTGGGAGCAGCATATGCGTCAGGTCTTACAGTTGGAGTATGGGAAAGCGTGGAGTCCTTGCGCAAATATTGGAAAGAGCAACTTAGATGGACTCCTACAATGGATGACAAAGAACGTAAAAAAAAGGTACGATTCTGGAATAAAGCGGTCAGTCGCACCCTTGGGTGGGTCTCCGTAGAAGAAGAGAGCTGAAGAAGTGTTTGATGTTTTTGCTCAGTTGAGTGTCTATGATTACATACGCATTATTGCAGAGATAACTATATTGACTATAGTTTTCTACAAATTCTATATGGCGATCTCGGACACTAAAGCGACTCATTTGGTGGGTATTGTCCTCGTTATAGGATTCTTGTATATATCAAGCAAGCTCCTTAAGCTTGATGTTATCGTTACAATGATAGAGACTTTGGCTCTTCCTTTCTCTATGATGCTTGTTGTTTTCTACCATCCTGAGTTAAGGCGTGCATTTTCATCTTCGTCTTTCACAAAAAAGAGGTTTTTTAGAGGCAACCAAAACAGCGGTGAGCAAATTGATTCGATTTTAAATGCATGCAATATACTTGTTGAGAAGAAAAGAGGTGCTTTGATAGTCTTTCCAAGACATACAGACTTGAAGCCTATCCTCGAGTCGGGCACACGACTTAATGCGGATTTGTCATCGGCCTTGATTCTGACAATCTTTGATCACGATACTCCTCTTCATGATGGCGCATGCGTTGTCCAGAATGGGAAGATAACATATGCAGCATGCTATTTGCCGCTTTCAGAGAACAATAGCATAAAAGCGACATTCGGGACTCGTCATAGAGCTGCGCTTGGTCTAACAGAATCCTCTGACGCTGTTGTCATAATAGTGTCGGAGGAGACAGGTGCGATATCGCTTGCATACAATGCAAACATCAATTACGACCTTGAAAGCGATCAAATCAAGGATATATTGATGAAGCTTCTGAGCTTCAAGGATGTTACAGTGTCAGATGCAACAAGTGGAGGTAGTCATGAAAACCCAGAGCAAGCTCAATAGTGGATTATTCGGGAATTGGGTTGTTAAGGTGCTAGCATTCATGACAGCTCTGTTTCTGGTTTTAGCTATAAGATTTATGGACATAACAGCAAGGACAGTGCATATACCGATTGAGGTAATCCTTCCAGATTCATCAAAGTACATTCCAGTTTCATTGGTTCCTGACTCGATTGATGTTGTCATAACTGGAGACGATTCTATCGTGTACTTGGTAGATCCGTCTCAGATAAAAGCCGTTGCTGATTTTTCTGATGTTGATAACTCAGAGATAGAGAGAAGGAATGTTGTACTTGAGTATGACCATGATATATACACTCAAAACAGCCTTACATTGCAAGCTAAGCCATCTACAGTAAGAATACTTTTCGAAGAGGTGGCACATTGATTTTGGGAATCGGTGTTGATATTGCTGACAATTCTCGTTTTATAGATATCAAAGAGGGTTTGAAGAAAAAGCTTTTTTCTGAGTATGAGATAGAGAAAGCAAAAAAAGCTCCATCAGAATCCGAGTTCTTGTCATCGCGCTTTGCTGCAAAAGAGGCCTTTTCGAAAGCTATGGGTACAGGTTTCAAAGCCATTTGTCCAAAGTATATTGAGATACGAGAGGATGATAAAGGAAAGCCTTTTATATGTCTTTTGAGGAAGATCGATTCAGATTTTAAAATACATCTTTCTATATCGCATGAGAGGAAGATGTCTGTTGCTATGGTAGTGTTGGAAGATGTCGCGCATTGATTGGAACAGGCCAGAGATTGAGAGAGTAGAAGAAGGCTACAGAAGAATAAGGCTTTTGGTAAGCTATGATGGAAGTGCTTTCCATGGCTGGCAAAAGCAAAAAAACGAGCTTTCGGTGCAAGGCAAGATTGAAGATGCTCTATCTGATGTAACAGGAGAAGATGTGCTTCTATTTGGCTCAGGACGAACCGATGCTGGAGTGCATGCATTGGGGCAAGTTGCACATTTCGACACAAGATCGAAAATAGATGGTGCAAAATTTTCACTTATCTTGAACACGAAACTCGAGAAGACAATAAGGATCCTCAGCTCAGAAGAGGCATCTGATTTTTTTCATGCTCGCTACTCGACGATGGCAAGAGAATATTGGTATTTGATCAAACGAATGGACTTGATGCTTCCTTTTGATTCGAAGCACTATTCTTTTGTTAAGGATTATTCTGATATCGATTTGCTAAATAGCTATGCTGATTGTATCTTTGGCACACATGATTTCACAACATTTGCATCAGCTAGAGATGAGTGCCCCTCAAAGTTCAGGGACATTTACTTGTCAAAGTGGGATATGATCAAGGATCAATTTGGGTGCGATGTTCTAAGATACAGAGTTTGTGGCAATGCTTTTCTATACCATCAAGTCAGATCCATGGTAGGTACGATGCTTGAAAGTTCAAGAATCAAACTTGCAAAACAGGAATTTAGATCAATACTCGATAGCAAAGACAGATCAAGAGCGATGAAAACAGCACCACCAGATGGACTATATCTTGCCAGAATAAGCTATGATGAGGATGAGTATGCTTGGTTCGAGGAGAAATATGGAAGATAAATTGACACTTGAATATTTCTTATCGCTTCTTGATGAGGGCGAGAGGATTCTTTCTGGCGATAAATTCGGCGAAAGGCATCAAATCGTTGACTATGAACTTAAAGAGAAAGAGGCTGTGTCTGTAGAAATCAAAGAGGAGGAGGAATCTGTCTCCAAATGCCGTAATTGCTCTCTTTGGATAAATAGAATCAAATATGCAGAACCTATAGTCAATAAAGACACGACTCTTATGTGCATACTTGCATCTCCAGAGGGAATGAAGATACTTTCAGCTCCATCTGAGGACTATTTCTTAAAGTGGATCAATGCAATAGGCCTAGATATTTCAAATGTGTCTTTGACGACTTTGATCAAGTGCCCATCCAATAGCTTCTCTGCTGAGTATGCTGATAGTTGCAAGATTTATCTAAGAAAGGAAATGTCAGAGATCAAGCCAAAGGTTTTGCTTCTTATGGGCCATGATGTTGCGAAATACATGCTTAGAAGAGATCTTCCTCTTGACCAGATGAGAGGTAAAAGATATGTGATCAACAATATACCAGCATATGTTACATACTCCCCGCATGATCTTGTCGACAACAGGACATTGCGAGTTCCTATATGGGAAGATTTAAAGTTATTGAAGGGAGCTCTTTGATGTTTGCATCTGTTGCTGTGAATCTTCCTTTCGATGCAATTTACACATACTCTGTGCCAGAGAGATTGGAGCCTTATGTGTTTTTTGGGATAAGGGTTGTTGTGCCTGTCTCAAGGCGAGAGATGACGGGGTTTGTGATAGAAATCCAAGAAGAAGAGCCCAATGGTGACTATGATATAAAAGAGATAAAGAGAGTTATTGATAAAGAGCCGATATTCAACAAAGAACTACTTGATCTAGCTGTGTGGATGAAGAGAATGTATTTCTCGTCTATTGGAGAGAATCTTTCTATGATGATTCCATCAGGGCGCAAGGAGAGCGAGTTTGCATCCATGTTCTCAGCTGTGAGTTTTTCACGCATAGAGAACCTCACAAAAGATCAAAGCATGGCACTAGAAAAACTCAGAGAGAGAAGCGATGGTACATTTTATCTTTATGGTGTCACAGGCTCCGGCAAAAGCGAGGTTTATCTAAGGCGTGCAGAGGATTTTATTGCTCAAGGAAAGCAAGTCTTGTACTTGGTGCCTGAGATTACACTTACGCATCAGCTTTCAGCAGATGTATCGTCTCGTTTTTCTGGACGTGTTGCGATTTTGCATTCAGCGCTCACACCATCTCAAAGATTGAAGGCTTGGCATCAAATTGCATCGGGAGAAGCCTCTCTAGTAATAGGAGCGCGAAGCAGTATATTCGCTCCATTTAAGGATCTTGCGCTTATAGTCATAGATGAGGAGCATGATACAAGCTATAAATCTGGGAACTCTCCACGCTATCATGCTCGACAGATTGCACAATATAGAGCAAAGAAGAACAATGCACAGCTTATAATGGGTTCAGCAACTCCATCGTTGGAGGCATGGAGGCTTATTCTATCTCAAAAGATGAGATCGATTGTAATGCCAAATAGAATAGGGGAAGGACGTTTTCCTAAAGTTAGCGTTGTGAACATATTAAGAGAGAGGCGCAACATAAGCGAGCAACTTGAGAGGGAAATCAGAAGCGCATTGAAGGAAAAAAAAGGAGTTATTCTTTTCCTTAATAGAAGAGGCTTCAGCTACAATTATGTATGCCAAAGTTGTGGACATGTGATCACATGTCCCAATTGCTCGGTTTCCCTTACATACCACAAAAGAGAAAATAGGCTTATATGCCATACATGCGGATATTCCCAAGATCCAGTAAGAGTGTGCCCAGAATGCGGTTCGGTTGATCTTAGAGCTACAGGTTTTGGAACAGAGTATGCCGAGGAAGAAGCACGAGCATTATTCCCAGAGGCTAGGATTGCACGTCTTGATGCCGATATAGCTGGAGCTGACAAGAATAAATCGAAAGCAATCATTGATGACTTCAAAGATGGCAAGATTGATATCTTGCTTGGGACACAGATGATTGCTAAGGGACTTAATTTCCCTCTTGTTTCTCTCGTTGGGGTTTTAAACGCAGACGCATCACTATCTATTCCAGATTTCAGAGCAGCAGAGCGTACATTCGATTTGATCCACCAAGTATCTGGACGAGTTGGAAGATACAGAGATGATGGAAAGGTCATAATACAAACAACACAACCTTTGAACCCTGCTATAGAGTGTGCCTCGAAAAATGATCTTGAAAGGTTTTATTCATTGGAGTTGAAGGAAAGGAAAATGACAGGTTTTCCTCCTTTTTCGCGTCTTTTGAATCTCACTTTTCGAGGGAAGAATGAGGAAAAGGTAAAGAAATGCTCTGATCAATTAGAAGAGATCGCCAATAATCTTTCAGTGGAGTATGAAGGTGTGGAAGTCTTTTCCTCTTCTCCATGCCTTATTGAGAAACAAGCGCAAAACTATCGTTACCATGTTCTTGTCAGATGCGCAAAAATATCGACCCTCTTGGACTTTGGGCATAAGCTTATCATGAACTCTAAAAAGGAAAATGGCGTATACCTTGAAATAGATTTGGATCCAATTGCCTTGCTATAAGACACCTTATGTCGAATAGTTTTTGTTCATATGCTCTCTGAATAAAAAGGAGGAATAGATATGAACAAATTCATTATCCCATTGTTTTTCATGATTCTCTTGATCTCTTGCGAGGCTCTGTTTACTGGAATACCGGCAAGCGTAGATCCAAGTGCTGGCAATGAGAAGACTCTTGTCGATATACCATATGGTTGGACGATAGAGAAGAATAGCGATTATTCAAAGCTGTCTTGGGATGCTAACTTCGAGATTGAAGAAGATGGCTCAAAGATATCTTTTGTTGACTCGGATGGTAAAAAAATCGAACTTGAAAACAATGGTAGCGGTTATACACTTTCATCGATTGTCAAGAGAGTAGAGTTTGAAAAGGATCGCATAGAGCTCGAGATAAACGATTTGATGCTTGTTTTCACGAAAAAGCAGTGATAAAAAAGCTACTTGCTTTACTTGATGGCAAGTAGCTGAACGATGTGTCATTGTCTCAATCTTTGTTAAAAGAATGAACAGCATTGAATAATTTCAATTGTATAAAAAAGAGCACTTCCTCTCTTTTATTGCTTCAATGCAGCAAACATAAGTACTCGCCATTTTATTTTTTTGAATGAAATATCAATATTTCATAGAAGATTAGAAGAGACTAACTTATAATACAGTATATATAAAATTTCTATTCAACAATAAGTGAGAGATCTGCATGAAATATAAGATTGAGAAAAATACTGTACAGGAGACTTTGATTATTCCATTATATGCCAGAAAGGTTTGTTCTGAGCTATATCCTAGTCTCTATCGAGACGAAACAGCAAATCAGCTAATCGATAAAATTGATTATGACTTTTCAGATGCTACGAAAAATTCTCATGCTCTTATGCAACGCTTTGGCTCATTGGAGGTTGCTATGAGACAGAATGACATTGCATTTGAAATACGGGATTATTTGAATAGTCACCCAAAAGCGGCAGTTGTAAATTTGGGCTGTGGATTGGATGCTACAGGCAGAGCTTGTGACAATAGCATATGCAAAATCTATAATCTGGATTTTCCAGATGTTATTGCTGTTCGTAATGAATTGCTACCTGTCGGAGATAGAGAAAAGAATATTCCATGCAACCTAAACGAAAGATCCTGGTTCGATGAGATTGATGCCTCTGATGGTGCTATATTCTTTGCTTCAGGAGTATTCTACTACTTTTTATCTGAGCAAGTTAGGGATCTAGTTCGGGCTATGGCAGATGTTTTTCCTGGTTGCGTCTTGGTATTTGATGCAGCAAATCGTATAGCTGTGAAGATGATTGCAAAGACATGGCTTAAAAGTGCAAAGATCAAGGATGTGAGTGCATATTTTGCTGTCTCAGATGCTAAGAGAGAGCTTTCTTTATGGGACAGCCGTTTGCATGTTACAAGTCGTGGCTACATGATGGGATACAATGACTTGAAAGATCCATCTGTTAGTAGCTTTTTCCGTTTTCTTGCAAAAGTTGGCGATAGTCTGTTGAAAATGCAAATTGTTAAGATTGGATTTTGAGGTAAAAATGAAAAAGAATAAGGAAAAATTTGCCCTTATTGTGGGTATGATTGGTTGTTCTTTGTATGTAATCGGTGACTTTTTATTTGCTGCGACAGGAAAGAATCAAAGCACTGAATCCATCGGATTGATGGTCAAAGTTGCTTATCTTGATATGGCAACATGGCGCATGATTATAAGCATAATACTTGGCGTTCTCGGAACAGCGTTTTATTATATCGGCTTTCATCAGATGTGGAAGCTTTTGAAGTTGCATTGCAATGAACCACATCAGATCAAATGGATCAAAGCCTTTCGTGTTGCATATATCACTGGCACAGTATGCTGGTCCTATGTTCATGCTTTGTTTGTAGAGATTGCATTGGTTTTTAAGTTCGTATTTGAAAAATATGGTGATATGCAAGTTGCGGCCGCGATTGCCAATAAGATCTTTTATTGCAATAGTGTGCCACTAATTGCATCATATCTGCTTTGCGATCTACTGCTTTTTGTTGTTGTGATTGTTTTCATTTGGAAAAAGATGATTCCGCTCACGACAAATACACAGCGCCTGTTCGCATCATTTTGCAATCCAATTGTTTTTCCAGGGATCATTGGTAATTTGCTCACGCTTTTGCCATGGCCTTTGAATCAAATCGATCATGGCACAGAATCTGCGGGGCACTTGCTTGTCTTGGCGCTTGGGCTCGTTTTGTTGCGCAAGATGACCAAGAATGGAGAATTGAAGGAAACGATAGAATGAAATACATAGGAATGCCAATGGGTATGTGGATGTTGTTTTCGCATTCATTTCGTAAACAATTGACAGGTGTTTTTGGTTATGATACTGATGATGCAAGGAACATTACAAAAAAAGCGAAGTCCAGATACAACAAGATTATTCGGAGCTTGCCTGAGTTCGAGAAGAAAGACCGTTTCAAGATGAATCTTGTAAACTGTGCAATGGTTGGAGCATTTATCCTTTCAATGTCAGAGCGCCCAGATGAGAATAGACTGGCAGATTATTATGAAAAGGCTATGATGACGAGACCGATGAAATGGTTTTGCAAAAAAAGCGGAAAAAAGAAATTCAGCGAAAAGGACATGGCCGATATGAGATCAACAGCTATGATGAAGGCGGCTGACCGAAACCCATATTCTTGGAATATGGAGCTTTACGAATATCCAGATGGTAGTGGCTATGAGGGACGCTTTACCAAATGTGGCATTTGCACTTTGATGAAGGAGCTTGGGCTATATGATTTGACACCAGCGCTATGCCATCTTGATTATGCTATGAGTGAAGCTGGTGGTGTATCCAATTTCGTGCGACAATACACTATTGCCTCAGGTGGACCCTATTGCGATTGTGGCTACAAGAAAAAGGGTTGAACAAAAACCAAATTGGATAATGAGTGGAATTTTCAATTTGGAGTTTCAATAGCTACAACAAGCATTGAGAGAAATCCTCGTTCCATAGCGTCAAAAAGACAAGAATGAAGGCAATGCTCATGCAATGCCTCCTGATATAAAAGCCTACTTTCCAATTGCCATAATCTGTTCTTTAGTCAGGCCAGAAATTTCAGAAATCAAGTCATAGGACATGCCTTTTCCAAGCATTGCACTTACAAGCGTGTCTCTGCTTTTTTCAAAGCCTATTTTCTCGCCTCTTTCCAAGCCTCGCTTCTCTCCTTCGATCTCAGCTC
>DKCO01000057.1 GCA_002452215.1 Spirochaetales bacterium UBA6872 | reverse complement strand
GCTTTCCGAGTACAAGGAAGGCGAGAAAATAGGCTTTGAAAAAAGCAGAGACACGCTTGTGAGTGCAATGCTTGAAAATGGCATGTCTTATGATCTGGTTTCTAAAATCTCTGGCCTGACTAAAGAACAGATCATGGCAATTGGAAAGTAGACTTTTATATCAGGAGGCATTGCATGAGCATTGCCTTCATCTTTTTAAGTTGAATTTTTTTAGATTTCACAAAAATATCCTATTAGTCGACATAAGTATAAAAATCATCTTATTAATGACCATAATAGGATATCATATTGAAATTATTTGAATGAAACGCCATCTTCGATCAATATTTTTTCACCATTTGTTTCAACATAAAGATTGTCCAAGGAAACATCGGTGGCATATCTTATCCTAAAACCTCGTGATGTTGGAGTTGGAAGCCCTAAGTACATATCTGACTCATCTATACTACGATTTGCACTTTTTGATACCTTGAACGAGCAATTCTTGATCTCTACATTTTCAACTGGGCTTTCCGGTAGCCCAACAATCATGCCAGCAGAGCTTTTACTTCCTGTTGCGTTGCAATTTTCCAGAAAAACATTGAATAGCCGTGGAGTCTCTTCTGTGACTTGCATTTTCTCCAATGAAAAAAGCTCCTTCTTATCTGTTCCGCATCTGTAGTACGTATTTATGACAAATGGGCATAGATTATCCTTCATCGTCAGATTCTTGAAGAACAAGTCGTGAATAACACCGCCCCTTCCTCTTCTTGTCTTTATCCTTATTCCTCTGTCAGTCCCATCAAAGAGGCAATCATCAACATGGATATTGTTTATACCACCAGCTGTCTCTGATCCAATTACAGCACCTCCATGAGCCGATTTTACAACACATCCCCTTATGATAACATTCTCTGTTGGAATATCATCCTTGATCCCATCAGGTCCTGAGCCTGATTTCAACGCAATTCCATCGTCTCCTACATCTACAGTAGTGTTTTCCACAATGACATCACTAGATGATTCGATATCTATTCCATCTGTATTTGGTGCATATTGAGGATTCTTGATATACACATTCCTAATCGAAATGTTCTTTGAGAATATAGTGTGCAAGGTCCAGAACGGAGAATCGGTTATAGTAATGCCATCGACCAGGACATTATTGCTATTTTTTATTTGCAATAACGGCGGCCTCAAAAATTGATTCTGGCGCCCTCCTCCACCGCTTGGTTGATTTCTATAGTCAGGGTTCATCATTGCAAGCCTCTTCTCTATATCCAGCTTTGGTTCCGCTTCTCCTCTTGCGCGCTTTTTGTTGCGCTCTTGCCACCACGGCTCTCCAGAGCCATCGATTGTGCCAGGTCCTTTTATCGATACATTTTTTGCATTGTCAACCCAAAGACAAGGATGCATGCACCAGCATTTCTCACCTTCCCATCTAGAGAAGACTGGCGGGTAGATATCAAAGTCTGGAATGAACTTCAAAGTTGCACTTTCCCTTATTTCAAAAGTTGTATCTGAAGGGATCTCCAAAGGCCCTGTTTTATATACTCCACTCAAAAGAACAACATGGCTTGCGATATTAAGACTATCTTGCAAAATACATTGCATATCACCATCTTTTGGTTCAAGCTCAATCAAATCATATGTCTTTATATTGCTCATAATGCCTCCAATAATCCATATTTTAGATTTTAAATGTTCTATCGAATCCAAAACAAACATACTTTTGCAATTTAGCGATATCATTGTTCCATTTATCTCGCCAATGCTATAGACTTCATCACATGGCAAGAATTGGATTTAGGGCACATGATTTCGGAGCGTTCGACACTGTCGAGGATTTAGCGATACGAATAGAGAAGGATTTTACTTCCTCTTTCATTCAACTTGCATTGAAAAAAGCAATACCAAATTCCAAACCGTGGCAAGAATGGGATGAAGAATACATAAACAACATAAGAGAAGCTCTTTCTTCGCATGGAGTGAAAATTGCAATAGTAGGATGCTATATACAGCCGACTCATCCAGATGAAGAGAAGAGGAAATCCGATATAGAGAGATTCAAGAAAACGCTAGCGCTAAATAAAGCGTTTGGCTCAAAAATCATCGCAACAGAAACAGGCACAAGGAACCCGAAAGGTGGCTATAGCCTTGAAACATCAGAGCCAACATACATAGAGATGTTCTATCGCGGACTGTCTGAAATGGTTGATGCTGCTGCAAAGTACGATGCATGGTGCACGATAGAGGCTGTGAGCCATGAGCACACGATCTCATCTGCAGAACGTGTTGCAAAAATGCTTGAAAAGTTTCCATCAAAGCACTTGAAGATGCTTTTCGATCCTATAAACCTTGTTCCATATGATGGGATAAAAGAAGAGGATGGAGTTGCGCTATCAAAACCATCGAAAGAAGCTATAAGAAAGTTCTACTCACCTATCTTGGATTTATATGGCGACAGGCTTGTTGCAATACATTGCAAAGACTACAAGCTATCTGAAATCGATGGCCATAAGATCGGTAACATACCAGCTTTGACTGGCGTCTTCGATTGGCAAGGCTTCATAGAAGAGTTGAAAAGAAGAGAAATAGATGTACCTATCACTCTTGAAAACCTGAACCCTGACACAGTAAAAGAGACAACAAGGATCTTGCAAAGCTTCTGATTTATGATGGTAGCCAACTTCTGAGCTACCATTTTGCAACTCTCACCGCTTCTCTCTCGTTTTGAGCAGTCGGCAAGTCTTTTCTACTCGAAATCCTTCACATTGAATGTCTTTCCAATTGCCTCTCTAGCTCTAGAGATGAAGGCCTTTGCATTGATCAAAGAAATACCATTCACGACTCCATCAGAGACAAAAGCAACAATCCTGCTATTGCCATTTTCTATAACCTTGCTCTCGCCTTCCATCTTTCCCAAAAACGATATATCAATTCCACCGATTTTCAGAGAGGAGAATATCTCTGACGGGATATACTTTCCAATGCCAGATGCTATCTCATTAGCAACAAAAATTCCTTGCTCCCGAGCGTACATCGCAAGAGAGAACCTCATGCCATCAAATTCAATGGCATCTCCGATTGCGAAAATATCTTTATCGCTGGTCCTGAGGCTATCGTCTACAATGATTGCGCTACTGTTTGCTGTTTTCTCTTGTAAGAAAGATACACATGGACGCACTCCAATTGCTTCAAGAATCAAATCAGCATCAACACGTGCACCAGATTGCAAAACAAGCGCACCATCTTTGTATTCTTCCGCCTTTTCGTTCTCGAAGATCTTTATTCCTTTGCTACATAAATGCTCTTTCAATATCTTTGCAGAATCCTTATCGATCATCTTCGATAAGATATAATTGCCCTCTATGACATTCACAGATATATCAAAACTATCTTTTATAACCCAAGCAGCTTCGATGCCTAGAGTACCACCTCCAATGATTGCAAGACTTTTTATCTTTGGAAGCTTCGAGCGCAAAGAAAGAGCATCATCCATGCTTCTTAAAACGTGGATCTTTCCTTCGGCTCCTTTTACAGGGAAAGAGAAGGCATTTGCACCGCTTGCAACTATGAGTGTCGAATAAGAAATATCATTGCCATCTTCAAGCTTTAAAATATGCTTGTTCTTATCTATTGCGACGACATTGCCATATACAAGCGATATACCTTTATCTTCATACCATGAGTATGGATGAATGGCTATCGATAATGGCTCTCCTCCTGAGACAATCTCGCAAAGTCGCATCCGATAATACGGTTCATACATTTCATTCGTAATCAAGATTGTTTTCTTGCCAAGAGAAGACAAAGTAGTTGCAGCTTGTACGCCAGCAATACCTGCCCCGATTATTACAACATCTGCTACCATACAATAAATGATAACATGAATAAATAAACTTCTGCTGAATAAAAAAACTCCAAGCATTTAGCAAGGAGTCAAAAGGTGCCGATCGGATTCGAACCGATGAAAAACGGTTTTGCAGACCGTCCCCTTAGGCCACTCGGGCACAGCACCATTACTGCAATAAATTAGCAAAGTAGCAAGATAATTTCAAGAGCAAATCACCTTGCATTGATAATCTCATTGCAAAAAACAAAGCTTAATGTCTTTTTTATATTTCCAAATCCTATTTGACAACGCCTTTATGCAAGTTTAATCTTACAGCATGAAAAGGATTATTTTGCTTCTATTACTTGTAATTGTTTGTTCTTCATCGCTTGTTTTTGCTGATATCGATTACTTGACTTTAAGTTTCACAGGAGGTTTTTCCTCTGTAAGCGACTCGCCATCCTTTGGCTTCAATACATCTTACCAATACATGGCATCACTAGGTAGCAAGACTTACTTTGGACTCAACTCACACATAGATGGCAGTCTTCAATTTGAATCTGACAGCACAAATCTATCAGCAGGAACAATGATTGGACCATCATTGGGATTCGCATTCAACCCATCAAACTTCCTTGTCTTCACAATTGCGCCAGCCATTTACACAGAGATAAATGCTTATGAGTATTGTGGCTTTGGACTTGGACTTGATTTGAACCATTCAATCTTCCTTGGCTCGTCAAAGAGCTTCGGAATAACATTTGGAACAACCACTTATTTGATGTTTACAGAGCTTACAAGCAAAAAAAGTGGCCAAGATTTCTGTGCTGACATTCTTGGCTATGTTGGCTTTACTTACAGAGGTGGTGATTTTGCTGAAATAGCTGAAGTATTCTACAATATCTACTAATCGTGATAATCCGAACCAAGGAAGAATATCCTTTTCGATATCTTCCTTAAGGTTTTGAATGCTGTATCGGCAGAAAGAAATGCATAGCTCTTTGTACGCTTAAGGCAAAATCCGTCCGCAGATATCTCGTTTGAATAAAAACCCATTCCAATTCTGGGGTTGTCATAGCTGTAAAAACCGTTTGCAATGAGTATTGTCTTTGATTTTCCTGGAGCGATGGAAAGGTTTCTGGTTCCTTTTGGTCCTGAGTTAAATCCAACTGTCAAAGATTGCACAATAGGTGTAGCACCATCAAAAAGAGCCCAAGGAGCGTCCATCCTCCCATAGTAGTTTTCGCATATAGCAGCATTCGGGAAATCGTATTCATCATCATTTATGGCTTTTGGCGAATATGTTATATAAACCAGTTGGGAACGAGGGTTTATTACAGTTATCCAATTGCCAGCCCCTTCATTTGAAAGTTTTCCTATAATGAAATCATATGTTCCTGTTGGAGTATTTGGTACAACGGAGGCATCTGCTGTTCCTCCCGTTGCAAGAGGTGCTTTCTTCAGTTCATCAAAAACTCTTCCAGAATCAAATCTATTCTTGCCTGATTCTCTTCTGTTCAACGAATATGCAGAAAAGAAACGTGCATCAGTGTTAATCATTGTTCCGCTTTCAACTAAGGGCGATGAAAGCATGGAATACCATGCAGGATTTGCTCTTAGCTCAGACTCTCCTGTATTCGTGATTCTGATTGCGCTGTAAAGCATATTGTGGTTAGGCAAAATAAGATCGATTTTACCCAGGTGATATTTGTTTCCATCTTCCCTGGATTTCATCTCTGAATATTTCCAAACACCATTATAATCATCTTCTGTGCCATAGCGTCTTAGCATCCAGTATGTATTTGATGATGTAACTATATCCTCATTGCTTTCAGGAAAGCTTAAATAGGCACCTCCGGCTTGATAGAGAGCTTGCCTGCTTGCCCACCAAGAGCGGTTCTCATCCGAAAAGACGCCAGATCCAGTACCTCTGAAGTAAGGAAGTGACAAAGGTGATATCCTTGCTCCATTTGGCAACTTTGCAGAAAGTTCTACAGCAACCTCGCCTTGGTCCTCTATAACAACAGAAAAAGAACCATTCGACATATATGTAGCATATCTTCCTTCCCAGAGCGCTAGCCTTCTAATATCCATGTGACAAACCCCCAATGCTTGTTATATCATCATAGATAGAGTCTACAGTATTTTGGAGAAGCATACCATGATAGAAATCATAAAGGACAGAACTTTTCATATCGCAACTAGAAATACGAGCTATATCTTCTCTATACTTCCAACGGGTCATGCTGAGCATATATATTACGGAAAAAGACTAAAGAACATACAAGCATCTATCCTAGCAATAAGAGAGAAGCATTTAGTCGCACCAGTATTTTCAGTATACGCGGATAGAAAGAGTCCTAACTATAGCCTCAATGACACACTCTTAGAGTTTTCAACAGAGGGGAAAGGCGATTTCAGAATACCGTTTTTATCGATAAGCTACGGCGAAGATGGAATCAGAACAGGGAATTTCATATATAGCGGATATGATGTCTACAAAGGGATTAAAAGATTTACAACATTGACACAACCTCAAGCTGTTGCAACAGATAGCGAAGCAGACACTCTGGAAGTCCAATTCAAAGACAAAGACTCCGGTCTGATGTTGATGCTGCTTTATACAAGCTTCAATGATTCTGATGTGATTACAAGACGATCTATCATAGTCAACCAATCAAAAGAGGCTGTAACAATACGATCTATTGCATCATCACAAATCGATATCAGGGCAGATAAAGTAGAACTGACTACATTCCAAGGCGATTGGGCAAGAGAGCGATTTATAAAGACGCATGAGATTTCAGATGGAACATACATGGTAGAATCAAGGTCTCTTGAATCGTCATCAGAAGCAAATCCTGCCTTCATAGTAAGAAGAGATAAGGATACTTACCTTTTCAACTTAGTCTACTCTGGTGCACACAGAGCATCGGTCTCGATAACTAGCCACTCAATTGCGCATATTGTATGGGGCATAAATCCTGATATGTTCTCATGGAAACTTGAAAGTGATGAGATATTTGAAAGTCCTGAGGCTGTCCTGATATATTCCGATAAGGGAATCGATGGCGTCAGAGATATTTCGCATAGGTTTGTAAACAGCAACATACGACGCGGAAACTGGCGTGACAGGATGAAGCCTTTGATGTTCAACACATGGGAAGGCTTTTACTTCGATATCGATGAGAACAAGCTTTCAGCCATAGTCAAAAATGCCAAGGAAATGGGCATGGAAGGTATTGTGATTGACGATGGATGGTTCGGGGCAAGAAACGATGATACATCGAGTCTTGGAGACTGGTATTGTGATACTATGAAATTTCCTTCTGGGCTTTCAGAGTCGGCATCGGAGATACACAGGAATGGAATGCTTTTTGGCATCTGGCTGGAACCGGAAGCTGTAAGCGAAAAAAGCGAGCTTGCTAAAAAACATCCAGATTGGATTATTGGGAAAAACGTAAAAGAAAATGCCGAAGGAAGACATCAGCAACTTCTGGATCTTGCAAATCCAGATGTCCAAGAATGGATAATAGGCACAATAGAGCGTATTGTGGATCTAACGCATGCAGATTATATAAAATGGGACATGAATAGAAGATACTCTGATATCTTCTCCCATAAGGGAAATATGAGAGATTACGGCTCGTATTTTCATAAGTACATTACAGGACTCTATACTATTTTGAGAACTCTAACTTTGCATTTCCCAAATCTATATATCGAAGGTTGCGCCTCTGGAGGTGCTCGATTTGATTTAGGAATTCTTTCCTATTGCCCTTCTATCTGGACAAGCGATTGCTCAGATCCTGTTGAGAGATTGGCAATTACGGAAGGAACATCCATAGCTTATCCTACTTCTGTAATGGGAGTATCTGTATCCTGCTCTCCAAATGCTCATACTCGCAGAGAGATAGATCTTGATACAAGATTCGAAAGTGCATTGTTTGGAGTACTTAGCTACTCTGTCAATGGGACAAACATCGACAGAAAAACCATGGACGCATATAAGAAAGAGTGCGAATTTTATAAATGTTACCGCTCGCTCTTGCAATTTGGCATATTCAGAGTACAAGAAAGCGGGAACAGAAGAGTTTGGACAATCAGCACCCCGGACTCGTCTTTGATACTTGTTTTCTATTTCCAAAAGGAAGTCAGGATCAATACATCAGCTGAAAAGTTGTATATCGATTGCGCAAATGAAGACTTTGACTATCGTTTTTATCCAAGGGAAAGACAACTTGCTGAAAGTACGGGAAGTATTGTATACAATGAGGAGCCAGAGAGTTATATTGTATCAGGTTCAGCTCTTAAATGGGCTGGAATCTCTCTTTCGGAGCAATTTTCAGGGAATGGATATGAAGATGGGATGAGAGTCCTTGGTGATTTCAAATCCAGGCTTTATATACTTAGAAGGATTGAATAGGCAATGACAAATATAGTAGTTGCAGGCGCAGGTGTCTTTGGAACAGCTATTGCTGAACGACTAGCATGGAATTGGGACAATATTGTAACAATCCATACAATAGAAGAAGATGTCAAAAACGACATCACAAACAACCATCAGAACTCAAAATACTTTCCTACGAAGTTCATAAACTACAAAATCAAAGCAACAATGGATGATCATGTATTCAAGTCAGCTGATGTGATTATGCTTGTTCTTCCATCGAAAGTGATAGTCCCATTTTCCGAACGGATACGAAAACACAATAATAGTAATCCTTTGATTGTGAACCTTGCAAAGGGAATGAGCGACCAAGGAGCATTCATAACAGAAGATATACCTTTTGAGCGAACAGCTTCGATGAAGGGCCCTTCATTTGCAATAGAGACTATAAATGGATTTCCTACATCTTTCACTTTCGGTGGAAGATATGAAGACTATGATTACTTCAAGAACATCGTGCTACCGCATACAGGTTTTACGCTAGATTACTCTCCGGATGTAAGAGGAGTAGAGCTTTTATCTATTCTGAAGAATATGTATGCAATTGCAATCGGTCTTGTGTCTGGAAAGTACGACTCACCAAATGTCGATTTCCAACTATACACTAAAGCTGTCAACGAAATGCGAAAACTTCTGGACTTGTTCAAATGCGAGCAAGAGACGATATTTCGCTATTGCGGAATAGGAGATCTAGGCTTAACAGCTCTAAATGACCTATCGAGAAACAGGACATTAGGAATTCTTCTTGGAAAGGGATTTGCTCTCGATCAAAAAAACAATGCGACAACAATAGAGGGTTTACGAACAATAAAGCTAATAGGCGAAATGACAAGAGAAAACGGAACTGAAAAAGATTTTCCTCTTGTGCAAAATCTGTATAAGCTAATATATGAAAATGGCACATTGAATGAGTACTTTGTTAATGTATTAGAGTAATCCAAATCTCCGCATAGCATGATAAATGCAGGTTATCAATATTCTTCGTATAAATAATTAATAATATTTTATACCAATATCGGAATAATATTTAATATATTATGGCAAAATCTCAATGCCAAAGGTTCTAATTATATCCAGAGCTTGTGATACATCCAACCTAGCTCCAGTTAATTCTTCTCTTCTTTCTGATAGCAAAATGCCATTCAAGTCCGACCCTTTCAAGTCCAAGCCGCTGAAAGATGTTTTTTTGAAAGATGATCCAGACAGGGAAGATGATGCGATTTTTAGCCGTTTATGGCTGTTGTTCTCGAATGCGCTTTGATGCATTTGACAACAATCAAACAAAGTAGAGATAAAATTGCAACCAGCAATAGTTGCATAACGGAAGAAACATGACAAGAAACAAGATTCTTTTATTTTTGCATCTAAAAATGATGTCCCATAGAATTTCGAGTTCTTAAAAGTGCAATCAGATATATGGCAGTTGGAAAAATTCGACTGAGATAAATCGCAATCAATGAATGAAACAGAGACAAGCACGCACTCTGAAAAATCAGAACAACTAAAATCAATATTCGTGAATATGCATTTTTCGAAAGTCTTAGCTTGAGCTTGAAGGCCAGACAAATTGCTGTCTGAACTCTCAAGATACATAATCTCATCAGAGTCCAGTACAACATCAGCAAGACTCATCTTGAATGTCGATCCTTTAGAACCTCTATCACTTCCGCAAGCGAGCAGTTCTTTTGAGCTAGGAGGACAAGATAGTGATACATCAAATCAGCGCATTCACCCAAGAAAAGCTCTTTGTCATTGTCTTTTGCTTCTATAATCATCTCTACAGCTTCCTCGCCCACCTTTTGCGCAATTTTATTAAGGCCTCTTGAGAAAAGATGGTTTGTATAAGAGCCTTCTATAGGATTTGCACGTCTGTCTTTGATAACATTTTCGAGATAGAACAAGAACTCGGGAGATGATATCTCTGAAGGCTCATTGTCCTCTCCGAAGCAAGTATCAGCGCCTGTATGGCACACAGGTCCTGATGGGATGGCCTTGACCAACAGTGTGTCACCATCGCAATCGACAAGGATTTCCCTCAATTGCAAAAAATTCCCGCTCGTCTCACCTTTTGTCCAGATCCTTTGCCTAGAACGTGAGAAAAAAGTAACAAGGCCTCTGTCTAGCGTTAGTTGATAGGCCTCTTCATTCATATAACCAAGCATTAGGACCTTTCTTGTAACAGCATCCTGAACTATAGCAGGAACAAGCCCATCGCCTTTAGCAAAATCAATTGTCATAACTTCCCTTTATATCCTTACTGGAACACCATTTTCTCTAAGATATCTTTTCAACTCCATGATATCTATCTCATGGAAATGAAAAACTGAAGCCGCAAGCGCTGCATCGGCCTTCCCCTCCAAAAAGACGCTTTTGAAATGTTCTTTAGTACCAGCACCGCCAGATGCGATTACAGGAATGCTAATATTACCACTTATTATTGAATTTAAGTCAACTCTAAAACCTGATTTGGTGCCATCAGAGTCCATTGAAGTAAGCAAAATCTCTCCAGCGCCTCGCAATTGGGCCTCTTCTGCCCAGCTCAATGCATCGATAGATGTTGGTGTCCTTCCACCATCTACAACGACTTCGTAGCCAGACTTCATCTCATGGTTTGATCTTGCATCCAAAGCAAGCACAATGCATTGCGATCCAAAACGAGATGACAGCTTATCGATCAAAGATGGATTTCTGACAGCTGATGAGTTTATAGATATCTTATCGGCTCCAGATGAAAGAATCATATTCACATCTTCCTCTGTCTTTATTCCACCACCAACAGTAAAAGGAATCGCTATTCTTTTTGCAACTTGCTCGACAAATGAGCATAGTGTCTTTCTCCCCTCTACAGTTGCTGTGATATCGAGAAAGACAAGCTCATCAGCACCATGCTCTGAATAGTATGATGCAAGGTCAAGAGCTGATCCCGCATCGCGAAGGTTGACAAAGTTAACACCCTTTACTGTTCTTCCATCCTTGACATCCAAGCATGGTATGATTCTTTTAGCAAGCACTCTCTGCCTCCTTCATCTCCTTGAGAGAGACTCTACCTTCATAGTAAGCCTTCCCAACGATAACACCAAAAAGCCCTAGAGTTTTGCACTTGATGATATCGCCATAGGAAGCAACTCCGCCCGATGCAATCAACTTCTCATTCGGAAGCCGCTTTAAAATCTTTTCGTATAGTCCAAATGAAGGCCCCGAAAGCATTCCATCTCGAGAGATGTCTGTTGCAACTACTTTATCCAAGCCCTTCAATGCATATGAGTGAATAAAATCAATTACATCCAGTTTTGTACTCTCTTGCCAGCCTGATATTGATATAAAACCATGTAGAGAATCCGCCGAAAGAATCAAACTGTCTTTGAATTCCTCAATCCATGAATAGACAGAATCGGCATCCTTTACAGCAATAGAACCAAGATCAACAGCCTTTGCACCTGAGGACAAAACAGCCTTTAGACTCTCATGCGTTTTTATGCCTCCTCCGAAATCTACAGATAAGTTAGTTTTACTAACTATAGCCTCTAATACATTTAGGTTCTCTGGTTTTCCACCTTTTGCACCGTCTAAATCCACTAAATGCAAATAAGAAAGCCCCGCATCCTCAAACCTCTTTGCCATATCGACTGGATTGGATGAGTATTGCGTCTTCAAATCATAATCCCCTTTGGAAAGACGCACAACATTGCCATCGATTATATCTATTGCTGGGATAACAATCATTTGACTCTCTCCACGAAATTTCTAAGTATTTGTTCTCCGACAGCCCCGCTTTTTTCTGGGTGAAACTGCAAGCCATAATAGTTGTCTCTTGAAATTGCAGCTGAGAAATCTACACAATCGTAGTTTGTTATAGCAATAGACGACTTGCTTTGCGGAACATAATAAGAGTGGACAAAATATACATAACTGTCTTTTTCAACTTTATAGAAAAGATCACAATCGATACATTTGATAGTGTTCCATCCGACATGAGGCACCTTGAAGTTAGTGTTCTTGGGAAAACGCAAGACCTCATCATCTGGGAAAATCGACAGCAAATCGACATCGCCCTCATCTGAATGTCTTGTCATTAATTGCATTCCAAGGCAAATACCTAAAAAAGGCTGTCTAAGATTCGAAAGAACATGATCAAGGCCTCTTTCCTTGAGGTAAGCCATAGCTGTTGATGCCTCTCCAACTCCTGGAAATATTACTTTGTCAGAGCTAAGTATGACACTCTCATCATCTGTCAAAACAGCATCCGCACCGATTCTCTTGAGCGCATTCATCACAGAGTAAACATTGCCTGCGTTGTACTTTACAACAGCTATCATAGGCACCCCTTCGTCGATGGAAGCTCTGTTGCTCCAGGTATTCTCTTGACACTTCTTCTCAAAGCCCTGCCAAATGCTTTGAAAATAGCTTCTGCCATGTGATGGTTGTCTCCAGGATTATCGATTGATATGTGTAGACTTGAAAGTGATGATGATGCAAACGATCTAAAGAAATGCTTGAACATCTCTGTTGGCATATCGCCAATATATTCGCGAGAAAAATCTACTTTCCAAGTGAGTTCAGGACGAGACGAAAAATCCAATGCTATTGTAGCTACAACTTCATCCATCACAACAATCTCAAAACCATATCGTTCTATTGCTCGTTTATCGCCAAGAGCTTTCTTTATTGCCTCGCCGAGCGTAATTGCAACATCCTCAATAGTATGATGTTCATCGACATCCAAATCGCCCTTTGCATCAATAGTCAAATCAAACCTAGAATGCCTTTGGACTTGTGAAAGCATATGGTCAAGAAAACCAATGCCTGTCGATATCTCTCCTTTTCCACTTCCATCAAGATTCACAGTGCAATGTATCTTTGTCTCGTTTGTGTCCCTCTCGATATCAGCTCTTCTGTCTAGTAAGGATTTATCATCAGTAAAATAAGCTAGGATATCGAGCCAGCTGTCAGTGGATAAGACAACTATATCTTCATATCCATTATACGAAAGAGGCTTTGAATTGGGTTCTCTTAGAAGAAAACCTTTGCAACCAAGATTCTTTGCAAGCATCATGTCTGTAAGTCTGTCGCCTATCATAAATGAATGCTCCATATCATAAGAGCCATCCAAATATTTCGAAAGCATCGCAATTCCAGGCTTGCGTCCAGGACAGTTGTCTGCAGGAAGAGAGTAGTCTATGTTTTCATCATCAAAGACTATACCTTCTCCATTTAGTGTATCGATTATCCTTTTATGGACAGGAGCGAAATCCTCAAATGGGAAAGATGGAGTGCCAACACCATCTTGATTCGAAACCAGGACAAGTTCATAGTCTGTGTTTCTGGAGATACCTCTCAAAGCTTCAAAGACATGTGGTATGTATTTGATCTTCTCAAAGCTGTCAACTTGATCCTCTTGGACAATCACACCATCTCTGTCAATGAAAAGCGCTTTTTTCTTGTATTCAGGGTTTGTATCCATTCAGGGCCTCCATTAAGCTCTTGTTCTCTCGCTCTGAGCCAACTGTAATTCTCAATACACCAGCAAGTAGTGGCTCATGAGTTCTGTTTCTCACGATTATCCCTTTTTTCATCAAGTAATAATAAAGCCTATCAGCATCATCAACGCGTATAAGAATGAAATTTGTATTTGTGGGAATAACTTCTTTCACATATGGCAGAGAAACGATTTTCTTCTCTAGAAGCTCTCTTTGCTCTATTATCTCATCTCTTACCTTTTTTATCTCTAAGTTGTCATCAAGAGCCTCTATAGCAACTCTTTGAGATGTGGCAGATACATTGTAAGGCGGTTTGACTTTTGATATTGTATCTCGAATCTCTTTGTTCGCAACAAGGATGCCAACTCTCGCGCCAGCTATTGCCCAAGCTTTGGAAAGTGTTTTCAAGACACAAACACGTGGATATTCATCTATAAGGGAAATAGCACTCTGAAACTCAGGTTCGAAGTCAGAATAGGCCTCATCAATTACAGTTATGCCATCATTTTCTTTTGCTATAGTCTCTATTTCAGAAAGCGGAAAAACATTTCCTGTAGGATTATTAGGAGAGCATATAAAGACAATTTTAGGCTTTCTCTCTTTTATAGTCGAAATCATCTTGTCTATATCGAGTGAAAAATCCTCTTTCAAGCATACATTGATTGTCTGGACATTGTTTATATCAGCAAAAACCTTGTATGCACCATATGTTGGGCGCTCGATCATAATCGAATCCTTGCCCGAGGCACAAAAGATACGAATCAACAAGTCGATTATTTCATCCGATCCATTGCCAATTACAGTTTTTTCAAATGGCAAACAAAGAACCTCCTGCAGTTTTCTTCGAAGCAATACAGCTTCTGGATCCGGGTATCTATTTGCCCTCTCAACTGCATCATACCAAGACTCGTTTGCATCAAGATATATATCAGCCTTGCCTTTGAAATCATCTCTAGCAGATGAATATGGAGTCAAGTTTCTTATGTGCTCATTCATCAACAATTCTATTTCGCTCATTTTGCTACCCTTACATAAGCAGCTTCCGCATGTGCTCTAAGCCCCTCTGCATTCGCAAGCTCAATCACAGTTGGTGCCAAAGCTCTTATTCCCTCTTTAGACAGCCGTTGCACTGTAATCTTTTTTATAAATGAATCTGTCGATACACCAGATGTGGATCTGGCCCATCCTGATGTAGGCAATGTATGATTCGTGCCAGAAGCATAATCCCCCGCACTCTCCGGAGAATATGGACCTAGGAATATTGAGCCAGCATTAACAACGCCATCCAAGATCTCTTCATCGTTTTCTGTGTTGATAATCAAATGCTCTGGAGCATATTCATTTATAGCTTTCAAGACGTCGTCAAGCTTTGTAAACGAAAATGCAACAGAGTGCGATAGCGATGGCAACATGTACTCTTTCCGTCCAAGCTTATCCAGCTCTTTTTCCAGTGCGCTTTCTATTTCTTGGTATATTCTATTGGCTGAACTTTCATCCTTTGCATATATAATCAACACAACTTGGCTGTCCTTGCCATGCTCTGCTTGCGACAAGAGGTCTGCAGCTGCATACACAGGATTCGAGCTTTCATCCACAACAACCATAACCTCCGAGGGACCAGCTATCATATCAATCGAGCAAACTGGTTGGATTTTCATTTTTGCATTTGACACGAAACGGTTCCCTGGGCCGAATATCTTGTCTCTCTTTTCAATGCTTTCTGTACCATATGCAAAGGCTGCAATTGCTTGCGCACCTCCCACCTTTGCAACTTTATCAACCCCGGATATACGTGCAGCATACAAAACAGCAGGATTTATAACTCCGTTCTTTGCAGGAGTAGAAAGAATTATATCTTTGCATCCAGCCACTTTTGCAGGAATTGCAAGCATCAAAACTGTCGAAAAAAGCGGTGCGGTGCCTCCTGGAATATAAAGGCCGACTTTCTCAATAGGAACTATCTTTCTTGAGCAAACAACACCATTTTGAGTCTCGACTTTCTCTCCTTTGGCTTTCTCGGCCATATGGAATTTCTCTATATTGCTGTGTGCTACATCTATTGCTTTCCTCAATGGCTCCGCAATAGACTTCTCGGCTATATCAAACTCCTCTTCTGATACAAAAAGCCCCGATGAAAGATCTGTGCCATCAAATTCCTTTGCATACTTTACAAGCGATTCATCCCCATCTCTTTTCACGCTCTCAAGTATCTGGTCAACGATTCTCGAAATCTCGCTCATATCAAAGTCTGGGCGCTTAAGGAGATTGGGATCATACTCTTTTTCATATCTCAAATAAGCCATATCTACTCCGTCATTTTCTCTATATCCATCACAAGAATTCCCTCTGCGCCGAGAGCTCTCAGCTCCTCAAAAACACTCCAGAACCTATCTTCTGCGACAACAGATTGCACAGACACCCATTCTTTATCCATCAATGGAGTAACTGTAGGAGACTTCATTCCTCCAACTATCCTTGCAGCTTCATCAAGCTTTGAAACAGGAAGATTGAAAAGAACATACTTCTTATTCTTAGCAAGCATCAATGCATCCATTCTCTCCAATAGCCGCTTCAAGATAGATGCTTTGCTTTTCTCTGTTGAGCAAAAGCCTTTCTTTGCAATCATAATCGCCGTAGATTTGTATATGGTTTCAACTTCTCTTAGCCCATTCATCTTCAATGTCGTACCAGTTGATACGATATCGCATATGCAATCAGCTATACCAAGTTGTGGAGCTATCTCCACAGAGCCAGAGACATACACACTCTCTGCTCTGATTCCTTTTTGTTTCAGGACACCCATAAGTATGTTTGGGTAGCTTGTGGCAATTTTCTTACCCTCTAGACTATAGAGCGAATCATATTCAAAGCCACTTGGAACAGCAATTGAAAGCCTGCATCCTGCAAAGCCCAAGTCCCTTACAACATCCAAATCGAATCCGGATTCGTCATATTCATTTCTTCCTACAATGCCGATATCAGCAACTGCGCCATCTACATACATTGGAATATCATCGTCACGAACAAAAATAAACTCCAAAGGAAAATTTGAGGCCTTTTCTCTTAAGACTCTTCCATCAGTAGAAAAATCAATTCCACATCCCTTGATTATTTCAAGGCTCTTCTCAGAAAGACGCCCAGACTTTTGCACAGCTATCCTAAGAATATCATCCATTTTCTCCTCCTATAAAACAAAAAAGCCTCCCACCACGGGAGACCTTCGATTATGACAAAATCCACCATGGCAAGCTAGGCGTGAGTACAATGATGGAAATGATGAATGGCTTTGATAAACATGGAAAAAGGGTACTACTTTGAATATTTATGCGTCAACCGCTTTCATAAAGAAAAAACATGCAAAAGCAAACATAGTAAAATGCTTTTCTGCCAAAGAATAAAATGTTAGAATCTGCAAAGTGAACAGGCTCTTCATTCTGCAGCCGGGCAATTGCAACAATTAGCTTAATGCTTTTGTGGGACAAGTTTTCGTTTTGAACAAAAATGATGGAGGCTCTGATATGGTAGAGAATAAAACAAAATCTGACAAAATAATAAAGAAGCTCTCTTTAGTCAGCATAGTAGGCAACGTTGCATTGTCAGCTTTCAAGCTTTTTTCTGGAATCATAGGCCACTCACAGGCTATGGTATCTGACTCTATCCATTCCATGTCCGATGTCTTCTCTACATTCATAGCCTTGATTGGTGTCCATCTTGCAAAAAAGAATGCCGACCAAGAGCATCCGTACGGGCATGAGAGGATAGAATGCATTGCATCCATTATCCTTGCAACACTACTTGCTATAACAGGTTTTGCAATAGGGAAAACCGGTGTTGTTAATATTATTTCAAAAAGCTACAAGGAACTTGCAAAGCCAAGTTTGATTGCGCTTATCGCAGCTATTGTATCGATAGTCTCAAAAGAAGCCATGTTCTGGTACACAAGATACTATGCGAAGATCATCAACAGCGCTGTATTCATGGCCGATGCATGGCACCATAGATCCGATAGCCTTTCATCAATCGGGTCCTTGATTGCTATTGCCGGCGGAATGCTTGGCTATCCAATCCTAGACTCCATTGCGAGTATCGTAATTTGCCTCTTCATTTTAAAAGCGGCTTTAGACATATTCAAGGACGCATGCTCCAAGATGCTTGACACTTCATCCGATGCGAATTTCGAAAATGCTTTGAAAAGCTTTGTCGAAAAACAGCGCTCAGTGATCAAAGTTGATCTCTTGCATACAAGGATGTTTGCAAACAGAGTCTATGTCGATCTAGAACTCGAGCTTGATGGAAACATGAGTCTAAGAGATAGCCACGCGATTGCCGAAGAAATTCATGAAAAGATGGAGAAAGAATTTCCCGAGATTAAGCACGTAATGATACATGTGAATCCCGGGCAAGCAAGCAAAGCTTAATTATTTATCATCATCTATTTCGCTAAACTCTACTTCAGCACTCTTTTTGCTTGGATCAATACCGAACTTCTTGAAAGTCCTCTCAACATACAATCCATAGGAGCCTATGATGAAAGCCATCACACCAGTGCAAATCACGATAACAGCAAGAATTGTCACGGCTGTATGCGATACGAATTGAGGGAAGATACAGAAAAGAACTCCGAAGAGAATTGATATGATAATCTCAAATCCAAGCGTACCTGTAACTAAGGCATCTGTTCGAAGAATCATATAGTCAAACAAATCAACAATTGCTGTTGCAAAGAAATCAGCTGCAATCAAATAAACAAGAATCTTTGATATTGTAGTAGGATTGAATATGGCAATCATAATCGAAATGACGCCTATTGCGCTGTTGATCAAAGCCTTGAGCCCCATTGTCCATCTAAATCGTGAACTAGCGACCTTGACTCTAAAGAGCAAATAAAATGATTTCAAACCATCGAATATGATAAATAACGAGAATATGATCACAACAATGCCCAAGAACCTATCAGGCAAAGCAATCATGAATATGCCGACTCCAATCAACAACAAAGATGCCAAAAGATAAAATAAGAACTTCTTCATGATATCCTCCTCTTTGAATATCTCTATAATTTTGTTTTTTGTCCATTCATTTTAGGCCAAAAATAGATATAATCTCCTTATGGGAAAATATTTGCTTTTTGATGCGGACGGAACACTATATGACTTTGCATCATCCTCCAGGATTGCACTCGATAAAGTCATGAGGAAAAATGGTATTGCATATACAGACGGAAACCACCAACTTTATGAAGAGGGAAACAAATGGTGCTGGGAAATGTATGAAAAGGGAAAGATGTCTCAAGAAGAGCTTAAGACAGAACGCTTCAGAATATTCTTCGACAAGCTCAATCTCCACCAAGATCCATTTGTTGCTGGAGATGATTATGTTTCTTTTCTAGCGCAAGAAGGCATTATGATTCCTGGCGCATTGGATTTTTTGGAGGCTATCAAGGATAGACCTAAATCGATAATAACTAATGGAATCGCCAAAACACAGCATGGTCGATTTGATAGGACGAACACAAACAAGTACTTTGACCATATATTCATCTCAGAGGAGATTGGATATCAAAAACCAGACAAAGCCTTCTTTGATTTTGTACTCAATAAGATCAAAAGGAGTGCAAACGAATGCCTCGTAATAGGAGACAGCGAGAAAAGCGATATCCAAGGCGCTGCAAATGCAAACATGGACTCTGTGTTTATATCTTTTGACAACAAGAAATCTGAAAAAGCTACGTACAATGTCTCTTCCTTTGGTGAGTTATTGCAGCTTTTGGATAAAATCTAGCCTCAATAGCTATTGCCGAGGCTATCAATCATACAAAATGTTGGAAAATCCTTCACTTCAAGTCTAATCAAAGCCTCTGGGCCAAGCTCAGGATATGCAACAAGCTCAACATCTACTACCTTGGACGAATACAGCGCACCGCACCCTCCATAAGCTTGGAGGTACAGTCCTTTGTATTTTCCTATCGCATCATGAACGCTTTGTGATCTCGGTCCTTTTCCAATCATCACTCTCAATCCTTTTGCTATCAGGATTGGCGAGTATTTGTCCATTCTTGCGCTTGTCGTCGGACCGCATGCACCGATCTTGAATCCATCAGGAGCTGGAGATGGACCCATATAATATATCGCGGACTTATCAATATCAAAAGGAAGATCCTCGTTTTTCTCAATCGCTTCATACAGTCTTTTGTGCACTTGGTCTCTCCCAACATACAATGCACCTGATATCATGACCTCATCGCCAGCACATATTTTCTCCAGCTCGTTTTCAGAAAATGGAATACTCAATGTCCTTCTCATTCAAAATCCTCCTCGTCCAAAACTACAACAGCTTTCCTGTCAGCCCAGCAATTGACAGTAACAGCAACTGGCAATCCTGCAATATGAGTCGGGCATGTAAGGATTTGAACAGAAAGGCATGAGTTGATCCCTCCAAGCCCTCCAGGACCTATCATAAGGGAGTTGATCTCTTGCTTGATCCTCCTCTCAAGGCTATTTTCTTCCTCATCTTTAAAAAATGCCATCTTGGAAAGCAATGCCGATCTATCCATTGTCCCACCAATTCCTACTCCAATAAAAGTTGGAGGGCATGGCTTTGCGCCCGCTTTCTTCATTATATCCAACACAGCGTCAACAACACCTTCTTCTCCGGCTGTTGGATTGAGCATCCGTACTGAGGAGCAATTTTCTGAACCAAAGCCCTTTAGAAGAAATGAAATTGTAATCTTATCGCCATCTACAAGAGTATAATTAATCAAGACAGGAAGATTTGTATTGGTATTCTTTCTATCATAAATTGGATCTTGGACGACCGATTTGCGATAAAAACCAAGCATGCTTGCTTCTTTTGCGGCATCATTTATAGCAGTTTCAAGTTTTGCTAGATTGCATTTAGCTTCTCTGCCTATCTTGCAAAGGCACCAAAACATCCCTGTATCTTGGCATAGAGGAATATTTTTCTTCTTTGCAATTTCAATATTCTCGAATATTGCATCCATTACAATCTTTCCATTGCTGGATGTCTCATCCTCTCTTGCTTTTGCTAAAGCTTGTTCTACATCATTTGGCAATATTGTATGTGCCTTTAAGAGAGCATCCTTCAATTTGTCCTTAGCACTCATATTCTTTATACAAATCTCCTTGGCATGTATTATCTTCACACATTTTCTTCTCCAAGTGTGCTAAGAACAATGATTTATCAACAAATGATCTAGGTGCAACGAGTCTATGCATAGGAGTTTCGCAAATAAGCCTTTGTACAACAATTGATGGCTTCAAGTAGCGAAGAGCTAGCTCTGTGTTTTCGATATGCCGAGCCTCGCTTGCCACTGTGAAATCTCCATTCATATATTCATCTGCCATTGCTGTTCCACCAGCAACATGAAGATTATGGATTTTGATTCCGTCACTTCCTGCTTTATTGACCATATCTATTGTATTTACATAGTCATCACGACCCTCTCCAGGAAGGCCAAGAATCACATGTGTTGATATCTTCAAGCCATAGTCATGAAGTCTTTTTGCAGCATCAACATAGCACTTTGAGTCGTGGCCTCTTCTTATTTTCAATAATGTTGAGTCATTAGCGCTCTGAAGCCCAAGCTCCACCCAAACTTCCATATTATCGCTTTTGTATGAAGAAAGAAGAGCACAAATATCATCATCGACACAATCTGGCCTTGTTGAAATTATCAATTCCTTGAATGGCCCATACTTCAAAGCCCTATCATAGATTGCTTTCAAATTATCTGGTGTGTCATATGTATTTGTCCAAGACTGGAAATAAAGAGAGCAAAACTGTGCATTATATCGTTTCTTTACGAATTCCTTGCCCTTTAATATCTGGCTTTCTATAGATGCAAACCTATCAAGGATATTCTTAGAGACATCCTCTTTAAAAGATGAATTTCTGAAGTATCCGCTCTCTGTATTCCTCTGGTACACAGCAACAGAGCCAGTGCCATCGCAAAATGCGCATCCCCCATGACGTGATTTAGTTCTATTTGGGCAATTGAAGCCTCCATCCACGCCAATTCTATATACAGGTTGCCCGTATCGCTTTTTCAAATACCCAATATAGCTATTCCACCGCGTGTACATCATCTAACGCCAAGCATAAAGGAGCATCTGAATTTATCGGAGGCACCAAAATAGAAATTAGCATATATAGTTCCAATCTCTGTCGACAATCCAAGGCCGATCTTTGCGCCCAAAGTCCAATCGTTGATAGTTGAAAATGGAGCTAAGCTTCTATCAATCTTCCAATAATCATCCGCCGTCGCTTCCCTTTTATGAAAAAACTCAACAAATGGAGCAACATCGAAAAATATAGGAGTTTTTGGAAACTTCCCTCTCAATCCTATTATCCCATAAAGAAAATCGGAAGTCGGGATTCCTGTCTTTGTAATTGCATATGCAGAGTTTAGATATGGATTTCGTCGTATTGTATCTGCCTCGAGCTCAACAATGCCTCTGAAGACTCCAGCATCTAGCCCGAATACCATCTCTGAGCTAGCTTTGAAGCTGTAGCCAAGCACAGGAGAAAAACCACCTTCATTGAAAACAAACTCAGATCCAATGTCAAATACAACCTTTGTATTGATTCCATTGTCTAATGCATTCTTGCTGTTTAAAGTATTGTAATTCAAGCTTGTTGAAAAATATGCATAGCCATGGTCCGAGCATGGATGCAACATACTATTGTCTATAGGATTTGATATCTCTGAAAGATGAATATAATCAAAACCGAACGAAACTTCGGTTACAAGCCCAGATGCTATATCCCAGAAAAGACCCGTGTTAGCACTCGCCCCATAGTCATTTCTGATTATGTGGCCATTTCTTCTAGGCATCGATAGAAGAGATAGATCCAAGTAATCGAAATCTGCTCCTGCATAGAAATATGCATTCTTAAAAACAGGTACGCTGAATCTTGTTTGCAATGTAAATGTGTCATGGTATATAAGTGCAGCAGAGATCACAGCCTTAGGAGAAAGATGGTATTGAAATGCAACAGACAAATTGGGATCGATTATAAAATATGGACTATCGACTCCATTGTACTCAACTCCAAACTCTCCGGTAGAACCTAGGGAAAAGGCCCCTTCCATGGAATTAAAATAAGTTGCTTTTAGCACGATAATTCCATCTTTAAACTCATAAGAGAGGCTCTTCAAGCGATTGTATCTCTTGATCTTAAGCAAAAGAGACTCAAACTCCGAGCCTATCTTTTCGTCAAAAGGCTTGCCTATGAAATCATTAAGCTGTTTGTCGAAACCTTTTATGCCTTCATATTCTATGCCTTCTATCAGGACAGGATCCATATCCTTATAGAGCTCATATGATTTGCCTTTATTGCCCTTGAGACGCTTCTCAAGAATGTCGAAGATATCGACATTCTCATATACCGAGCGCTTGCCGGCCTCGAGAATATCAGATGCTTTGTCGAAATCAAGTGTTGAGAAATCACTTACATCAGGGACCAACACCCAATCGGCATTCTTATATTGAGAAGTGCTATTTGTCATGTTCAATGAAAGAGAGAAAGCACTTATTACTCCTGTAAGAGTCTCTATCGATGCTGGGTTGATCTTTCTATTTGAGTTCAAAGCATCATTTACATCTACGGCAAGGACTATGTCTGCACCAAGCTTCTTCGCAACATCTACAGGGAGGTTGTCAACAAGGCCTCCATCCATTACCCATGTATCATCATCAATCTTGACTGGTGGAAATATCACAGGTAGCGACATTGAGGCTCTTAGCGCTGTATACAAGGAGCCAGAGTCGAATATGATCGCCTCACCATTTGTTATATCTGTTCCGATTGCTCGAAAAGGGATTGGAAGATCATCAAAATCATCTATATCCAGGACTTTTATAAGGTTCTCTCTTAGAAATCCATTTATGCTCTGGTCATCAATTACGCCGTTTGCAGAACCGATTCCACTAGAGCCGAATTGCATCACCATTATATTGTCTTGAGAAATCGAATCAGGGCTTACAAACGAAAGCTCCCCAGTTTTGTTGTTGATAACCAGGATTTTTCCAAGAATATCGGAATTAAGGACAAGGTCCTCAATCTCCTCAGCTGTCCATCCAGCAGAGTAGAACCCTCCAACCAAGGCGCCCATGCTAGTGCCGATTATGTAATCCGGCACAATCCCTCTTCTTTCCAGCTCCTCAAGTACTGGGATGTGAGCAATTCCCCTTGCCCCGCCACCCGATAGCACAAGTGCAAATTTATCACGAGCAAAAAGTGTTGTTATAGATAAAAACAAAACACAAATAAATGCTATGAGTCTACGACATCGTCTCATCTACTCTACTCCAATATGCTTTTGATTATGGCTTTGTTCCCATTCACATAGCTCAAGGCATCCATCTCCTTCTTCATCGGAGGAAGCACTTTTGTAACATATAAATATCCATCGCCTGTTGCAATCTTCAAACCCTTTGATTTGACAAAAGAGACTACAGTCCCTGGAGCCTCACCGTCTGTTGGCTCAAATGAATCGAACACAGAACCATAGACAGCAGTAATAATCAACTTTTCTCCATTCAGATATGCAAAAGCCTTTGGCCAAGGGTAACAAGCTCTTATTTGCGCATGAAGGGATTTCGCACTATGCGAAAAATCAAGCTTTCCGTCTGACTTTTCGATGAACATCTGGTACGACGGCTCTCCTTCTTGAGCTCTTGGATCAATATCCTTGACATTCTTCAATACTGGAAGAACAAGCTCTGGAACAAGCATGGAGACTCTTTGTGACAAGCTTTCATCTGTTTCTGTTCCATCAAGTGTGAATGGAAGAGTCTTGTAGATATCGCCCTCATCAACGCCAAGTGCAATTCTTTGAAGTGTTATACCACTCTCGCTATCTTGATTAAGGATTGTCGCATAAATAGGTGCACATCCTCTGTATTTAGGAAGCATCGATGGATGGACATTGAATGTATAATCAAATAGCGATAAAAACATTGGGCCAAATATCTTTCCATAGCAAAAAGACAGCAATGTATCCACGCCTAAGCGTCT
This sequence comes from Spirochaetales bacterium UBA6872, assembly GCA_002452215.1. Taxonomy (GTDB): domain Bacteria; phylum Spirochaetota; class Spirochaetia; order Sphaerochaetales; family Sphaerochaetaceae; genus Ornithospirochaeta. The sequence goes on along the minus strand of DKCO01000057.1, from coordinate 25,744 downwards.
CACAATTGCACGTGCATCCTTTTTTAGAGTCTCTGGCGTAAAAACATCAAGACCTAATTGGAGCGCTCTTTTCTTCACAGGAGATGCAATAAGTTCGCTACCTCTTTTTCCTCTTTTGTCTGGAGCAGTAAACACAGCCCTTATAAGGCCTTGTTTGAAAAGAGCCTCCATAAGAGGAATTGCTATATAATCTGTTGCTGCATATAGAATTTGCATCAAACCTTCCTTAGATGTCTTTTCTTGCTCTTGTTCTTCTTCTCATAAAGCTTGATCATTCTCTCTTTCTCATCAGGATCGAGATAATCTATATAAAGCTTTCCGTGAAGATGGTCATTTTCATGCTGGATTACACGAGCAAGGAGACCTTTTGCATCTATAACAAATGGCTTACCTTTAACATCTTGAGCTTGTATCTTTACGCCCATCGGACGAATTACTTCATGATAAATCCCTGGTATGGAAAGACATCCTTCCTGATATGGGCCAGTCTCTACAGATGTCTCGATTATCTCTGGATTAACGAATACAATCGGCTCCTCATTGGGAAGCTTAACAACAAAAAGCTTTTGGCTCACTCCAACCTGAGGAGCAGCAAGGCCAACTCCAGCTTGATCGATTAAAGTCTCAACCATCGCATCAGAGAGCATCTTCAAAGCTGAATCGAATTTGCTTATTTCCTTGCACTCTTCTCGAAGTACATCATCACCTAATTTACAAACTTCTAACATATGAGAAATTCTAGTTATACAGTTGGTTATGGTCAACGGCCGAAGTTGTTTTATATTGCTGGATTCCTATGCCTATTTCTTCGCCTTCTGCGCTCCTCTTCCCGTGCGTAGCCAGTTCCTGCAGAAAGAAGCACAGCAATTGGTTTCAATGCATTTACATTCGAGCAAACAACTTGTGTCATAGATGTCAAAGGAACAGCCAAGAACATCCCTACAATTCCCCAAACATAGCCCCAGACAGCAAGTGAAATCAATATCACTAGTGGCGATATGTTCAATTGTACTCCCTGAAGCTTAGGGTCAATGATATTTCCAAGAATCATCTCAATCGATATATACAGAAGCGCAATAAAAACAATTCTTCCCCAATTAGGCATGAATTGCACAGTTGCCATAAAAATAGCTAATGCTGTCACAACAATTGAACCTATTGTTGGTATGAAATTCAAGAGGAAAGCAAGAAGTCCCCATACAAGAGGGAAATCGACACCAGCAAGAACAGAAGTTATATAGAACATCACGCCTGTTGCAGCACTTATCAAAACCTTCAATAACAAATACTTTGATGTCTGCCTATTCATTCTCCCAACTATGTCTATAAGTTGCTTGCCCTTGTTCTCTGGGAGAGCCACAGCGAGCTTTGGCAAGATTGTAGAACGCTCAAGTATCAAGAACATCAAGTATAGGAATATGAGCATTGCATCACCTAGTATGTTGATGAACTTCGTGCTAGCTGTTGCAGCAATGGATGTCAAGATTGAATTCCAATCAAAGTTGACCCAAGCAAGAATCGAAGGCATATCCTCGACAGACATATCAAAAATCTGCCTGAGTTTAGCTGTCATGATAGCGTCTAAATACGCTATTCTATCTGCATAAAATACGAGCTTATCTTTTTCCATGAGCACATTCAAAATCGAGAAGAATGCATAGAAGAACAAAATGAAAATAAAAAGTACCAAGATCAGGACCAACACCATTGAAATCATCTTAGGCACTCTCGATTTGTCGAGCTTGTTCAAAAATGGATTTACAAATACGAAAAGAAAAATCGCAATAAGAATCGGAATTATCACCGATGAAAGGCTCTTCATAACAAAAAGAGCAACTACAACAGCAATGAAGACGATAGCAATATTGGCTGCCTTTGAATGCAAATCTTCTTTCAATGTACTCATAAATCAAAGTATATACTCTTATGGCAAAAGCACTCAATATCGATTAGAATCGTTTTATGCAAGATGAAAAGTGGCTTGAACGCATAGAGATTGTGCTTGTGGAAACCCAAGACGGAGCAAATATTGGCTCAGTATGTAGAGCAATGAAAACAATGGGACTGATGAATCTTGGGATCGTCGGTGATGCGGAATATGATGACAACAGAGTAAGAACGCTTGCTCTACATGCATCAGATTTGTGGGAAAAAGCAAAAAGATACAAAACTCTTGACGAAGCACTAGAAGGCTCGATTTTTTCAATCGGAGCGACAAGACGCAGAGGAAAATTCAGAAAACTCAGCTCATACTCTCCCGAGCAACTTGCAAAGAAGATCTCAACGCTTAATGAGGGAAAAGTATCGATTGTGTTCGGACGAGAATCAGATGGACTAAGAGATGATGAGGTAAACAAATGCTCATCTATCGTGACAATTGCCACATCAGAGTTGTTTCCTTCATTGAATCTTGCACAAGCTGTCCAGATAATATGCTACGCGCTTTTCCAACATTCTCTTCCCTATAAGCAAGGAATGGTTGCAATCGACAAGATGCGAATCCAAAAGGGTGTTGATGAGATATCATCTCACCTTGATGCAATAGGCTACTACAAATGGGATGAAGAGACAAAATGGACAAAGCAATTATTGTCTGACATCATAGAAAGAGCTGGGCTCGCAGAGAGCGAGATGCAACGCTTTGAGAAAATATTCAGGAAGATGGAGAACATCGTCAAATACAAGAAGGACTCTAATGAATAGCACATCTTTTCTAAATCCAATGCCAAGAGTAGTTGCACATCGTGGCGATAGTGCAAATTTCCCAGAAAACACGTTGGACGCATTTTTATCTGCTGCAAAGCTAAAAATCGATGTAATCGAGACAGACGTGCACCTTACCAAGGATAAAAAGCTGGTCATATGGCATGATCCAACCTTGGAAAGAAACACAAATGGCAAAGGGACCATTGAAAGCCATACATTAGATGAACTGAAAAAGCTCGATGCAGGTTACACATTCACAAAAGACGATGGCAAGACATTCCCTTTCAGAGCAAAAGGCGTAAGGATGTGTACGCTAGACGAGGCATTGAAAGCTTGCCCAGACGAGAGATTCAACATCGACTTGAAGAGCAAGGAGCCAGAGATCGTCGATGAGTTTATCTCCATCATAAGGCAAAACCATGCAGAGAACAGAGTTTGCGGAGCTTCATTCCATCTTAGCAACTTGAAAAAACTCAGAAAAAAAGCTCCAGATATCCTTACGTCGATCACGACAGTTGAAGTTATCCCAAAGGTCTTATTCAGAGCACTATACTCCAATAAACCTTTCAAAAGAAAGACTATATTCCAAGTGCCTGTCGAACAAGGACCAATAAAAGTCATAACCAAGGACTTCGTTGAAAAAATGCATAAAAAAGACGCTGTCATAATGGTATGGACAATCAATGATGAGGATGAGATGGAGAGACTCTTCTCTCTTGGAGTCGATACTATAATGACAGACAATCCACGGCTTTTGATAAAAGTCGCCAAAAAAATGGGACTTAGAACAGAAGAATAATTATTCAAATGGATAGAATATACATAGCTATTGACTTGAAATCATTCTATGCATCAGCAGAGTGTGTCGCATTAGGGCTTGATCCGCTTGAGACAAATCTTGTAGTTGCTGACGAAAGCCGCAGCGACAAGACGATTTGCCTCGCTGTGACTCCAGCTCTAAAAGCCTATGGAATTCCAGGAAGGCTCAGGTTGTTTGAAGTAAATCAAAAGCTAGCAAAGATAAACGAAGAAAGGCTCAAGCTTGCACCAAAGAGACGATTCTATGGAAAATCTGCAAATGCAAGAGTCCTAGATAGCCACCCAGAGCTTGCTGTAGATTATTTGGTAGCCATGCCAAGAATGGCTTATTACATCAAGAAAAGCGCAGAAATATACAGCATATACCTTAAGTATGTCTCTCCAGACGATATGCACGTCTATTCAATCGATGAAGTGTTCATAGATGCAACCGACTACTTAAAGCTTTACAAGAAAACGCCAAAAGAGTTTGCAACAACTATCATCGCAGATGTATTCAAGACAACTGGCATAACAGCGACAGCCGGGATAGGAACCAACCTATATCTTGCAAAAGTTGCAATGGATATCATAGCAAAACACATGCCTGAGGATGAAAATGGTGCACGCATTGCCCAACTTGACCAAATGAGCTACAGGCAAAAACTTTGGACTCATCGTCCACTATCAGATTTCTGGAGGATCGGGCGTGGCTACATGAACAGACTGGAGAACGCTCGGCTATATACAATGGGTGATATCGCTCGTTGCTCTCTAGGTGCTGGCGACAGATACCACAACCAGGATCTGTTGTATAAGCTTTTTGGGATAAATGCAGAGCTTTTGATTGACCATGCTTGGGGTTATGAGCCATGTACAATGAAGGATATAAAGTCATACAAACCAGAATCAAACAGCGTAAGTTCGGGCCAAGTGCTCTCCTCTGCCTATACTTACGAGAAAGCACAGACTGTCATGATGGAAATGGCAAACGAGTTGGCATTGGATCTGTTTTCGAAGCGCCTTGCAACAAACCAAATAAGCATATCTATAGGATATGACAAAGAGAATATAAAAAATGATTTTCTAGGAGAAATAAAGAAAGACTACTATGGAAGAGCTGTACCAAAGCACTCTCAAGGCAATATAAATCTTGAAAACTACACATCATCTCTGATGATACTCTCAGAAAAAACATCATCACTTTTTGAAAAAATTGCAAACAAGGATCTCCTCATAAGGAGGTTGTGCATCACAGCTTGCAATGTCCTAAACGAAGATAGTGTGCCTAAAGACACAATAGAGCTCGACCTCTTTATAGACTACGAGAAAGAGAAAGCTGAAAAGGATCAGAAAGAGATAGATCTAAAGAGAGAAAGATCGATGCAAAGAACCCTTATAGATATAAAAAAACGCTATGGCAACAATTCAATTCTAAAGGGCTTGGATTTCAAAGAAGGAGCCACAGCAATAGAAAGAAATACGCAAATAGGAGGGCATAAAGCATGAAAGATGACTACTTGGATATAATAAATATGCCCCGCCCAGAGCCCAAAATGCCAAGAATGACAAGAGCTCAAAGGGCAGCACAATTCTCACCTTTTGCGGCCCTCAAAGGCTATGAAGACGCATTGAGTGAAAAAGAAAGAGTAAAATTCGATAAAATAGAGCTAAGCGATGATGAGAAGAAAGAGATAAACGAAAAGCTATGTACTTTGATCAATAGCAATAGAAGAGCAAAGATAACTTACTTCAACAGTGATGAGTACATAAAATCCGAAGGATGCATAAAGAAGGCAATTGATCACGTCCTCATAATGGATGACAAGACAAAAATCAAAATAGACGACATTCTTTCTATCACGACATGACGGCCAAGCTGCCACTTACGCGAACTTGCATCTTGTGGCAGCCTTTTGCTATATCACTTACAAAATCATATTCACATCCAAGCTCTTTGACTCAATATCCTTAAAGTACTTGTATGTGCTAACCTTCAACTCTCCACAAGACGGCTCATCGCAAACAATTATGGCTTTTGGATGCATCTGCAGCGCTGAGCAAGTCCAGACTTGCGACACTCCACCCTCTATTGTGGCAGCAAGGGCCCTAGCTTTCATGTGACCATTTACAAGAACAATAACCTCTTTGCTATCTGTAACTGTCTTAACTCCAACAGTCAAAGCATTTGATGGTACTTTTGATATATCACCATCGAAGAACCTTGAGTTCATTACCTTTGTGTCATAAGTGAGCGACTTTACTCGCGTTCTAGACGAGAGTGATGAGAAAGGCTCATTGAATGCAATGTGCCCATCGGCCCCAATGCCACCCAAGAAAAGGTCTATTCCTCCATAACTCTTTATCTTTGCTTCATAATCATTGCACTCTTTCTCAAGGTCTTTTGCATTTCCATCCAGTATGTTGATATTCTCCTTCGGAATATCTACATGGTCAAAGAAGTTGGTGTGCATAAACGTATGGTATGATTGCGGATGATCCTCAGCAAGCCCAACATACTCATCCATATTGAATGTCACAACATTCCTGAAAGAAACATACCCTTCTTTATTAAGTCGAATAAGCTCTTTGTATGTTCCAATTGGCGACGAGCCTGTCGGAAGTCCAAGGACAAATGGGCGAACGCTCACTCTTTGATGTTCCTTGATCCTCTTTGCAATATATCTTGCAGCCCATAAGGACAAATTTTCATAGTCTGGTTCAATAATGACTCTCACCTGATTTACCTCCTTATCAAAGTTTGAGATCTATAATTTTGAATCGTAAATTACTCCTGATGCTATTACTCGATCACCATCGTACACAACAGCACTCTGTCCTGGTGTTGCAGCCTTCACATCGGTCAAGAACTCCAAAGCAAAGCCATCTTCTGTCTTATGGGCTCTAGCAGCATCGCCTTGGGATGTCGAGCGGATTTTCGCAAAATATATCTTGTCTTTATCGAAGTCTGTATCGCCAAGCCACGATACATTCTTGGCATACACCTTGCTCTGGTGCGTCAGCTTTTCAGTACCGACAATGACTTTGTTCTCCTTAGGGTCAAGCGCTATTACAAAAAGCGGCTCTGTATATGCAACCCCTAGCCCTTTTCTCTGGCCGATTGTATAGTGCCAGAACCCTTTGTGGTGTCCAAGAACCTTTCCAGAGTCGAATAAAACGATATCGCCATCTTTGTCCTCAACAGACAAAAGATCTGTATAATCACCACCATAGAAATCCTGGCTCTCGCTTTGCCCTGGCAGATGAAAACCATACTCCTCGTCTATTTTCCTAATATCGCTCTTGTACATAGAACCAAGCGGAAAAAGAGTTGTCGAAAGCTGTTTCTGGTTAAGGCGCGAAAGAAAATAGCTTTGATCCTTTTTCAAATCTACAGCCTTCAATAGTTGATAGCGGCCATTATCGCCCTTTTCAATCCTTGCATAGTGCCCTGTTGCGAAATAATCGAAATCGAAAAGCTCTCTTGCTTTATCTACCATCGCTCCGAATTTTATCCTGCTATTGCACCAAATACATGGATTTGGTGTTCTACCATTCATATATTCCGACCTGAAATTATCAAGCACTGTTGATTCATACAAATCCGAGCAATCAACAACATGGTGCTTGATCCCTATCTTTTCGCATATCTCTTTTATTTCTACGAGATCTTTTTCTTCTCCTGGATTATAACAACTGTTGGAGCTTACAGGAGCAGGATATGGGCTATCCTTTTTCCAGACAAGCATTGTAATACCTTCAACATCATACCCTTGCTTTTTCAAAAGCAAAGCTGTAACAGACGAGTCGATTCCTCCAGACATTCCTACTAATACTTTCTTAGCCATACGTCAATCATAGCATAAAGAGCTTTTTTAATCATTGCCCATGTTGAAATTGAAAGTTACAATGTAATATCAATTTACTAGGAGGCCGTTTATGACAGCTTTGATTATAGTCATAGCAATTGTTGCAATTGTATTAATCGTTTCTGTATCAATTTACAACTCTCTTATTCGATCACGAAACAAAGCAGAAGAAGCAGAGGCTGCAATAGATGCACATCTTACTCAAAGATATGATTTGATCCCTAACCTTGTAGAGACAGTAAAAGGATATGCAAAGCATGAGAGCTCCACTTTGGAAAAAGTAATAGAGGCAAGGAATCAAGCTGTTGCAGCAAAAGGTGTTGCAGAGAAAGACAAAGCCGACAATGTTGTCACACAATCATTGAGATCGCTATTTGCCCTTTCTGAGTCATATCCAGAGTTGAAAGCTAATCAAAACTTCATCGCTCTTCAGGAAAGTCTTAATAATGTAGAGCGCGATCTGTTGGATTCAAGAAAGTACTACAATGCAACAGCTCGCAACTTCAATGACAGGATACAAACATTCCCATCCAACATTATTGCATCGGCATTTCACTTCAAGAAACTGGATTATGTGAAGGCAGATGATGCAGCTAGAACAGCTCCTAAAGTAAGTTTCTAATGAAAAGATTTGCCATATTTATATTTGTACTAGCTTTGTCTATATCCCTCTTTGCAGAGAATTTCTATATAGACGGGTATGATATAAACATAAAAGTAGATGAAGCGGGAAAAGCTCATATAACAGAGGATATGAATGTAGTCTTCACTGCCCCATCTCATGGAATCTATCGAGATATAGAGTATATATTCAGCAACCCAAATAACATATGGAGCACAATATTTGCAAAAGTCGATAACATCAAGAGCAATATGCCTCTATCAATAAGCAAAGAAAACGGCTTTGTCTCTTTGCGCCTTGGTGATAGCTCCAAATATCTAGATGGCAAGCAACGAATCTTGATCTCTTACGATTACGATCTTGGAGGCGATATCTATCCAGATGACTATGATGAGTTCTACTACAACTTGATATCAGCCGCATGGGATTGCCCCATAAGAGACATAAGCTATAGCGTCTCATTCCCAAAGCCTTTGGACAAAAACAGAATATGGGTTACATTTGGCGACTATGGTTCAGATCGCAATGCACAGTTCTCGCTTTCGCCTGACATGCTCACAATAAATGGCAAATTAAATGTCCTAGAAAGCTACCAAGCATTAACGCTTAGAGTAGAAATGGATAATGGATACTTCTCAAGGCAAGCAAAAGATGTTGGCAAGATTGCAAACATAGTATTGCCTATTTCGATTTTAGTACCAATTCTATTTGCACTTTATGCAATACTAAGCTATAGGCGCTACGGTATCGATAAACCACTTACGCCCCCTGTAACATTCCATCCTCCAAAGGATTTCAATCCGATGGATGTATCATATGTCTACAACGGAAATTCGTTAGGAGATGATGAAGTTACAGCTATGTTCTTCTATTGGGCCGATAAAGGATACCTGAAAATAGAAGAAAGAGATAAAAACTCATTCACATTCATAAAGCAAAAAGACGTGCCAGCAGATGAAAGCAAAGCAGAGCGGAATCTATTTGCTCTTTTGTTCAAACAAGGCGATACAGTTACATTCAAAGACTTGGAATCAGAGGAGTTTGGTCTGAAAGCAACTAAGGTCTTCCCCCTTGTAAAGGCGCAATTTACAGCCTCTGAGTCATTAAAGGACCCAAAATCCGAAAAAAAGAAGAAGATAAATATCGCACTTTTGCTTCTCTTTGCAATAATATCCGGCGCGGTATGCTCTCTTGCATCTCCAGGATTGCTTACTTTGGTTTTAGCAATCATAAATTTGATTGGAGTTTCGATAATATACCTATCAGTAGCTAACATTATCTCCAAATTCTATCTTAGAAGCAAATTCAAGAGTGCAATGCTCTCTCTTCTCTGTTTGATAGTTCTATTTATGTTTGTATTGGCCAATTTTGTTGTGAATCTAAGCTTGACTTACAATGTTGTTGCATTGATCCAACCAATAGTAGCAGCATTGTCGTTCCTAATATCCTCCATAGCTGTTGCATCAACAGAAAAGAGAAGCGAATATGGGGAGAGAACATTGGAAGAGTGCATCGGCTACAAAGATTTTATCGAACGAGTTGAAATAGACAAATTGAAATTGCTCATCCAAGATGATCCCGACATCTTCTATAGGACACTCTCATATGCAATTGTCTTTGGCCTAGAGGATACTTGGGCAAACAAATTCAAGAATCTCTATATTCAAAAGTGCTCTTGGTACTACTCGCCAACAGATAGTCTTATGGATGCAATGTTCTATTCTTCTTTGATAAGACGCTCAAGGCATTGCTACAGACAAATGCAAAGAGAAATAATAAAAACCAATTCTCCCCGTTCAGGCGGAGGTGGAAGTCATTCATTCTCAGGTTTTTCCGGCTTTTCTGGAGGAGGATTCTCCGGTGGCGGTGGAAGAAGCTGGTAAGGAAAGGAATCGTTATGAAATATTTGGATCTGCCAATAGTCGGCAAAAGCGCTAGAATCAGCCTAGGATGCGATCACTATGGAGAGGCAATCGACGAGAAAATTGCTTTAGAGCAGTTGGATATTTACCTTGAGAATGGCGGTAATCTTCTCGATACAGCCCATGTATATGGACAAGAATTCGACAATGGCCCATCGTCATCAGAAATCGTTTTGGGCAAGTATCTTAAAACCATCGACAGAAGCAAAGTAATAGTAGCCACAAAGGGAGGACATCCATGCATTGGACACATGGACAGGCCAAGACTCGATAGAAAATCCTTGCTAAGTGACATCACATCATCTCTCGAGCAACTTGGAACAACTGTCGACATCTATTTTTTGCATCGTGATTTCAAATCAATGGATGCAGGTGAAATAATAGAAACACTAAATGATTTCATCAAGAATGGTTACACAAAGGCCATTGGTGCCTCAAATTGGTCTCCTGAAAGAATCGATGAAGCTAATTCATATGCAAAGAAACATAACCTTGCTGGTTTTTCGTTCTCCGAATTGCAATTCTCATTAGCATACACAGATAGAGAAACATGGGGAGATAACACTATAGAAATCATGAATTCCACATCTGAGATCTCTTACTATGAAAAAACAATGATGCCGTACTTGTGCTTTTCTTCTCAAGGAAAAGGGTTGTTCTCAAAGGTGTTGTCAGGAAAAGAAAACGAACTATCAGAGAGAGCAAAAAAACGATTTCTCACACCAACGAATACCGAAAGAATCAAAAGAGTCGCTGTACTTTGTAAAGAACTTGATGCAAAACCTGAAGATATAGTGCTTAGCTACATAACAAGCCAAAAATCGAATTCAATTGCAATAATCGGCTCGTCAAAACCTGAGCAAATCAAATCATCTCTTTCAAATGTAGATCTATCTTTGACAGAAGATATGATTGAATTCCTAGATGGAAGAAAAGATAGTTTTTAACAATACTTCGGGAAATTGCATATTTTAACAGTTTTCCGTAACAATGTTGTATCTATAGTAGCATTAGTGTTAATGCTGCTGGGATATCCTTTCATCACTTCTACAAAACTGTAAAACTTCAGATTGTGAACACGCGTTCACAATGTTTTTGTCTTTTGAATTTGTAAAAATCAATGTCGTGCAAGATCGTATTTATATGACAGAGGTTATAAGTTGCAACATTGCAATACATGATGCTCCTTTTAAGCATTGCTTGCACGCATATAGACAAACTTCCTTTTCTTGTTATTCCATCGCTACAAACTGGAAGTTTGTGTTACTTCACACAACAAAAATATACCATTGAACCATCAACATGAACATCGATTTCCTTATACAATTTTCGAAGGATATCTTTCAATTCTTCCTCTGTCTGGAACGGTGGGGAAAACCATCCTTTCTTTGCAAGAATGTTTTTCACTAGCCAATCCGTCCGCCTCGATTTTCCCTTTATATAAAAGCAACCAATAAACTTACCACCTGTTTTCAAGACACGCCATGTTTCATGGAATGCTTTTTGCTTATCGGGAAAAGCATGGAAACCATTCATGCTGAGAACGATATCAAAGGATTCGTTATCCATTGGCAAATTTCCCACATCACCCTGAACACACTTTATATGTGCATTTCCATCAAGTCTTTTCTTGGCTTTTTCAAGCATATCTACACTATAATCAAGACAGGTAATATGAGCATTTTTTAGAGATCCCCATTTGTGCTTTGTAAACACAGCTGTTCCAACTGGAACATCCAGAAGATTTCCCGAAAAATCATCAGGAATATATGATAAAACCTTTCGTGCTATATCATTATCATTCGTTCCGCTCCAAAACAACTTAATGTACAGCCTACTGAAAAGATTCCCTTGAGTAAGAACATCATCATATATATTTTTTGATGTTTCATAAGCGTCTTGTATTTTGTCAGCCATATTGCTACCTCCGAATCTGCAGTGAACTTATAAAGTTGGACTAAAAACCTTAAGCGGTTTTAGTATAGCCAAACTCCTTTTTATCATAAAGGAGATATACCATCAAAAATATGCCAAGGCTGCAATAAACTCTGAGACAAATACATTTTAACAGCTCTGTATATTTGAAGCTTGTATGGCTTATTGGAACAAATTTTACAATAGAAGCATTCAAAACAAAAGAGCCCTACTTTGAGGCTCTTCTGTAACTTCTTCGCTTTGGCTTATCGCCTTTTTCCTTCGCTTGTTCAATTAGCTCATCTATGTGCTCTGGAGTTATCTTATCTGGATCCTTCTTTTCTTCGGAAGAGAGCGCAATATTCTTGTCATTCCATTTCAGATAGAGGCCATAGCGACCATTCACAAGCTGGACTTTTTCGCCTTTAGCTGAATTGATCACCTTGGCATCAATTGCCTTGTTGTCGCATTTTGCTTTAATAAGCTCAATAACCCTTTCCTCTGAAAGGTTTTCGATATTCTTCTTGTCTTGAGGTGGAATCATAACATTCGTATCGCCCCATTTTATATAAGGGCCATACTTTCCACTCACTATTTCAATACTCTTACCTTCATAATCATCAAAGTGCTTCAATGAATCTCCATTTGCAGATGCGATGATAGCCTTTGCGTCTATTGCTGTAGGATTCAATACTCTTATATTCTTGTCTTTGTATGATGCATAGAAACCATAAGGTCCCAAACGAAGAGATACTTCATTTCCATCATCATCTTGCCCTATTGTCTTTGGAAGAGAAAAAAGCAAGTCAAGGTACTTTTCATCTGCTTTCTCTGGCTGTGTTTTCTTATCTGGCCAAGAAATTGACTTGCCATCTTCGAGACGCACAAGGTATGTTCCAAATTTTCCTTCCTTAAGCTCATACTTCCCAAATAGAATCATACCATTTGTCGAAGGGAAAAGAATCTCTTTTGCATCTAGATCCATGAAAGTCCCAGGAAAGTACTTTTTCTCATCAATAGATGCCATTTTCTTCTTGCCCGTCTCCTCATCGATACAATCGGATGAGATATATGGCCCATATTTGCCTATTTTTATCTCATAAGCAATCTCATGGCCATCCTCTACGAAATGATATTCAAGTTTTGAAAGAATAAGATTTTTAACTTCGGCTGCAAGAGATGTAGCTCTTATTTCTGAAAGGTCTTTCGCCAAACCTCCTATTTTTTCGTCTCCGAACCAAAACTCATCAAGATATTTCACTTTATCGAGGCTTCCTGATGCGATTTCGTCCAATCCACCTTCCATTTTCTTTGTGAAATCATAATCAATGTACTTCTCAAAAGCCTTCTCCAAAAAAGCATCTACAAAGAAGCCTGAGAAAGTCGGAACAAGGCTCTGCCCCTGTCTGACTATGTAGTGTCTATCTATAAGAGTCGATATTATCGTAGCATAAGTAGAAGGACGCCCAATTTCCTCACTCTCTAGTGTTTTTACCAAAGTCGCTTCATTGAATCTTGCAGGTGGCTGTGTCATATGGCTCTTTGCCTCGCTTGAGACAATGTCAACTTTTGAGCCCGCTGTCAAAGAAGGAAGTACACCCTCCTCATTTGTATCGTCATCATCATCCTTCGAAACTTCATAGACCTTTCTGAAACCTTTTTCCAAAATGGTTGTCCCACTTGATGTAAATGCATATTTTCCAGATGAAAGCTCTACTGTAGTAGTAGATTTTAGACACTCCTTCATCTGGGTTGCAAGCGTCCTCCTCCAAATCAGGGCATATAACCTTAATTCATCTCCCGATAGTCCAGTCTCCTCCGGTCGCCTAAAACTATCACCAGCAGGTCTTATCGCTTCATGCGCCTCTTGGGCTCCTGCTGTCTTTGCCTTATAGTTGCGAGGAGATGATGAAAGATATGAACTACCAAAGATTGCCTCAATTTGCTTGCGAGATGCATTTATGCATTCAGATGACAAATTAGGAGAGTCCGTTCTCATATATGTTATAAAGCCATTTTCATAGAGCCTTTGAGCAATAGACATTACCTCTCGCGCACTTTTTGAGAGTTTTCTTGTAGCGTCTTGTTGCAATGTTGACGTTGTAAATGGAATCATAGGTTGTTCGACTTTATTCTTCAAGACAACACTATCAACAGTAGCAACAGCGCCACTAAGATCGGAAAGAATTGAATCTGCCTGCTTTGAATCCAGAACTATGATATTGCTTTTCAATTCTCCAGTCTCTTTATTGTAGCTATTACTATCAGCAACCTTCTTGCCATCAACAGACGATAGAGTCATTTTGAAATTGCTGCTATCGAAAGACCCAACAGATTCAATAGAGAAGTATTCGCTTTGGAAGAAATCCCTCCTAAGCTTTTCCCTCTCTACAATCATCTTCAAAGCTGGGCTTTGAACACGCCCCGCAGAGAATTTGGGACCAAGCTTTTTTGAGAGAATAGGAGAAATACCATAGCCTTGGAGTCTATCGATTGCACGACGAGCCTCTTGTGCATGGACAAGATTCATGTCGATATCACGACAGTTGGAGAATGCGTTCAGAATAGCGCTTTTTGTTATTTCATGGAAAACCATTCTGTAGCAAGGAATCGTTGGTTTCAATTCCTCCTTCAAATGCCATGCAATGCTTTCCCCTTCTCTATCCTCATCACTCGCAAGAATAAGCTGCTCTTTGTCTTTAAGGAGTTTTCTCATCTCCGAAATCAGCTCGTTCTTACCCTCTACAACTACATAGTCCAGCTTGAATCCATTATTCACATATACGCCATAGATACCGTCATTGGCATCTGGGTTTGGATTCAAATCTACAATATGTCCCTTGCTTGCAACTACAGTGCAAGTCTTTGGAAGGTATTTTGAAATAGTCTTTGCCTTGGTTGGCGATTCGACTATAATCAAGCTTTTTTTGTTGGGATCAGCAATCACTGAAGCTCCTCCTAACTTATCTTGTCGAGGATAAACGCATCTCCTTCTCCGGGGTTCGGATTTTTGAAGAGGTAGTTATCGACAATTTTCTGCTCTCCCTTCGTATCAAGAGAAAGGTGTTTTAAACCACTCTCATCTTCATAAAACTTAAAGACTGTTGTTGTCAAGAACTCCATGCCAATAGCGCTTGTTTGAATGTATGCTGTCACACAATTGCTGTCAATGACTATGCTATAGACTTTCCACTTTCCAGGCTTGAACGGAGATGTGTTGAAAAGCTCAGCGTTAATCCTATAGGAGTTTCCTGCAATGGAATCTTCTTTATATTTATGCCACTCAAAAGCAGCTTTATCATCAAAATCAAACAAAGGGAAGATCTGGATTTCATTCTGGCTAGAATCAATGTATTTGATTGTGTAGAACTGTCCATATTCATCATCCATTTTTGTCTCTACATGCAAAATAAGTTCAGAAAGCCTTCTTTTATTAGCATCATCAGATTTGTTGACCCATTTGTAGACTCCATCCCAGCTATCGGTAGTTATCTTCGCTCTTGCGGCTGCTAAAGTATTGTTCTTGCTATCTCTTGCTGCTATCGAGAAAGTATATTCGGTATCGGAGGCCAATTTCTCTACATTGTAATTGAGAGTATTCGAATCCAAACGCACAACGAAGTCATTGTTATTATATATATCATAGTATGTAGTGCCTTCCACATTATTCCATGAAAGAGAAACAGATGTTGGATAAGCATCCACTGTCAAAACCATACTAGATGCAAATAGCAAAGATTCAAAGAAAAATAGAAAACTTATATAAAGAGCCTTTTTAAGCATTTTATCTAACAAAATCTCCTCTTATTGTTCAATATCACAGAAAAACATAACAGTATTGAAAAAAGTTGTGAATAGCAAAGATGCCAATTATAGTGTTTTTGTATTTCATTTGTTTTATTTCTCGAATATTCAAGCTAAGAGTTGCTAGCATAGCCTTTATGTTATATCTTGACTTTATGAAGAAATTACTTGCACCTATTCTACTCATTGCTTTTTTATTAACCAGTTGCACTGTTACCCAGAAGATCGCTCTTTCTGACAAGAACAGCGGATCATCAGAGTCCGATATCCATGTAGAGCAATTCTTTGTTGATGTTCTTGAGGATTTTTCAGAGTTCTTGCCATCCAGCGACAAATCCATAATGGATGAAGCTATGACAAGTTTTGCAAACCAACTGACAAAAGCCAACTCAACAAAAATAGTCGATTTCGAGAAAACGGGAGAGAACTCTTATATATTGGAATTCGAATACACGAACATAGACAATCTCATTTCCGAGCTTGGAGCAAAGAATCAAAGCATAATTTCATCAAAAGACAAGAGTTTTAGTTTTTACGTAGATATCAACAACTTCGAAGAACTCACGAAGATTGTCCCATTCTTGGCTGACCCCAACTTTGAAGTCTATGGGCCACTGTATAACCAAGGCACTAGCGAAGAAGATTACCTTGACATGATCTATTATCTATTAGGAGAAGAAGGGCCAGAAGCTATCGAAAATGGAACTGTCTCTATAGATGTCAAAGTACCTGGCACTATCACAAAAGTAGATAATGCTGCAAAAATATCGACAGATACTGCGCGCTTTACATTCCCAATCATAGATTTCTTGCTTCTAAACGAACCTTTGCATTTTACTGTCAATTGGAAATAGAAAGAAAAGGATGTAAGAAAACCCCGTCATGCGGGGTTTTCCTAAGACTCTTGCCTTGCATTGACCGTATTTGAGGGTAGCCGCCAGCCAATGCTTCCAGAAATAGGCTTATTGGAATGTGTCCTTGTTTCCTTCTCTTATCTGTTTGTGGATCAGATTTCAGGCAACAATCTATTGAAGACTTAGTTTACTTTGAGTAGAACTCGACAACGAGCTGGTCGTTGACTTGAACTGGGATCTCGTTTCTTTCAGGAAGTCTCGCAAGCTTTCCAGACCATTCGTCCTTGTTTACATCGAAGTAATCAAGCTTGAAATTTGGTGCACCCAAGAATGATGCCTTGAATTGCTCGTTGTTTCTTGACTTCTCTTTCATTGAAACGACATCGCCAACCTGTAGCTGGTAGGAAGGAATATCAACCTTCTTTCCATTGACAAGGATATGTCCATGGGACACAAGCTGCCTTGCAAGTCTAATAGAGTTAGCAAGTCCAATTCTATACACAGCATTATCGAGTCTCCTCTCAAGAGAAATAACAAGTGCATCACCTGTCATGAGAGATGACTTGAGAGCCTTCTCATAGTAGTGGTGAAGCTGCTTCTCCATGATGCCATAGTAAGCCTTGAGCTTCTGCTTCTCTGTCAACTGTCTGCTATAATCAGTTGGCTTCTTTCTTTTTGCAAATGCTGGTGCATTTGCTCTGTTCATTGCCTTAGGGTGTCCACACACATTTACCCCAAGTCTTCTGCACTGCTTAAATCTAGGTCCCATATTGTTTCTGCCCATAGATTTTACCCTCCAGTAGAATTTTATTTGCATCGGGCCACAGCCCAACTGATACAATTTATCTCAAAGACTTATCATATGTCAATTTATCAACATGGCGAGTTAATAAGAAAAAGGGATTGACATATGTTTCTATAAATAGTAACATAATAACATGAAGAACTTAGTAAACAAAGAAATCAATACAGAAAACATGCCCGACAAAAAGGGCTACTTTGGGGAATACGGAGGATCCTATATTCCAGAAGATTTGCAAAAAGTCATGGACGAGATCACACTCAAGTACGAAGAGATTTCCAAGGATCCATCATTTATAGACGAGCTTGCAAATTTAGAAGAACACTACACAGGTCGCCCATCCCCTGTCTTCTTCGCAAAACGTCTTACCGATGCTGTTGGAGGTAGCAATATCTACCTAAAAAGAGAGGATTTGAATCATACAGGCGCACACAAGATCAACCATTGTCTTGGTGAAGTATTGCTGGCAAAGAGGCTTGGAAAGAAGAAAGTCATAGCAGAAACAGGAGCAGGACAGCATGGCGTTGCCCTTGCCACTGCGGCAGCATTAATGGGGCTTGAATGTGATATCTACATGGGAGAAGTCGATGTCATGAAAGAGTCACCCAATGTTCTTAGGATGAAGGTATTAGGAGCAAAAGTAATTGCTGTGAAATCTGGAACAAGGACATTGAAAGATGCCGTCGATGAGGCATTCAAAGCATATCTAAAAGACCCTGTGAACCAGATATATTGCATAGGTTCAGTCGTAGGACCGCACCCATTTCCAATGATGGTCAGAGACTTCCAATCCATAGTAGGAGTTGAGGCTAGAAAGCAAATTGTACAAATGACAGGACGCCTTCCCGATTCGGTTGTCGCATGCGTAGGAGGTGGCTCAAATGCGATGGGCATTTTCTCTGCATTCATTGATGACAAGGATGTTGATTTATATGGTGTAGAGCCAGCAGGAGAAGGTTTAGATACACCAAACCATGCAGCTACGATATCAAAAGGAAAAGTTGGAATACTACACGGCTTTAAATCTCTTGTAATCCAAGATGAAAAAGGCCAGCCTTTACCTGTCTATTCGATTGCATCAGGACTTGACTACCCAGGAGTTGGTCCACAACATAGCTATTTGCACCAAATTGGAAGAGTGAACTATGAAACAATAACCGACAGAGAGGCCGTGGAGGCATTCTATGCGCTATCAAGAATGGAAGGCATAATACCAGCATTGGAATCAAGCCATGCTGTTGCTTATGGCGTAAAGCTGGCCGAAAAGCTTGGGAAAGGAAAGAATATTCTGATCAACCTCTCTGGACGAGGCGACAAGGATATAGACTTTGTTATGCAAAACTACCCACTTGTCGAATATGAGCCAGAAGAGAAAGCCTCAAGCTACAAGGACTTTCTCTCGCATATACAGACAGGAAAAAGAAAATAACAAAAAAAGAGGGCCAAGTGCATTGCTTGGCTCTCGTAGCTTTCATGAAAAACAAGCAGCTAGAACAAGTATTGCTGGTCAAACGATACTGGATGCCTGTTATCTGCCAATACTTTCTCAAGATACTTTGTATCAAGCTCTAAATCAGTAACTATTTTATGCAAAAGTACTTCATTGAGTATATTTTGCTCGCAAAAGAGGTATGCGAGAGCTTTCTCTGCAATCAACCCTGTGGAAACAGAGTTCATGTACTTCTCAGCATCTGGCCCATCTGAGTATCTTTGCAATAGATTCTTGTATAAAAGCGAAGAGCTTATATTCCCTTTCAGAGATTCCAACTCTGATATCAATGGAGCTGTGTTGCCCTTTGATGCCTCCTGTCCAAGTGGCTTCAGAGTAAAGAATGTATATTCCTTTCCCGGAAGATAGTGGTGTTTGTCACATCTTGATGCATAGTTTGGCTCCAATGCACTGTTTTTGATTTTATCACCACCTACAACAATCAATGGATCAAAGAAAAGCGCCGGACACTCTTTTTCCCCTATTTTGTAATACCTATAAGTGTAGAACGCATCGGATGTGCAATCCGGATGCTCACAATAAGCTGTAAGAGGAATCACATCTGTGGCAATATCAAGCATCAGACGTGCTGTAGAGTTGAAGAATTCTCTTCTGAAATTGAGCACCAATGTTGGGAATACAAACATACATCCTTCATCAAGTGCATAGTTTCTAGCAACGTAAGCAAGACGCTCATCGAAAAAAGAAGCCTCATCTATTATGAAAGTCCCGACAGTTGGATTATCAATCAGGACTTGCTCAAAGCCAAAGCTATCATGTATCCTCGCAATATTCTCTCCGCACCTGATATAACCAGATCGATATGCAAGCGCATCCGATGGATAATCCTTGAATCTTGAGCCATCGATTTCAGAACGAATGAAGAAAACTCTTCTTCTGTCTCTCATGCCAGTTGTACAGCAGTCTCGCACAACAGAGCTCTTTTTTGCTGTAATCTCAGCATCCCTCCAGACTCTTGCAGCATACTCTGTCTTTCCAGATCCCATAGGCCCTATAAGAAGGACTCTTCGCCCTGGTACAGTAAAATCAAAATGAGTAAATGTTTGGTGCACATCCAGGGTTGGGAAACCCAATGATTTCAAAAAATCCTCGCCTGGATTATCAAACTCAATATGTGGCATCTGATGATGCTCCGTTGACAATTGCGACCCCCGCACTGCACCCTAGACGTGATGCTCCAGCCTTGATCATTGCGACAGCTGTTTCATAGTCTCTGATCCCTCCAGAGGCTTTCACGCCAAGCTTGTTGCCGACAGTGGCTCTCATCAACTCAACATCATGCACAGTAGCACCACCTTTTGAAAATCCAGTGGACGTCTTCACATAATCAGCACCAGCATCCATAGCAATCTCACAAGCAACTTTCTTCTCTTCATCAGTCAAAAGGCAAGTTTCCAAAATAACCTTCAATAGTTTTCCGCCTGTCGCTTTCTTGACTTCTTTGATATCGTCCTTTGCTTCTCTAACCATCCCGGATTTCATAAATCCAACATTCAGGACCATATCTACTTCATCAGCTCCATGCTTTACAGCCCACTCAGCCTCATAAGCCTTTGCTTCAGTGCTCATGGCACCAAGTGGAAAGCCAACCACAGTACAAACATTGACATCTGTATCTTTCAATAGCTCTGCACACAGTGGCACCCAGCAAGTATTTACACAAACAGATGCAAAATCATATTCTTTCGCTTCTTGGCAAAGTTTCTCGATTTTCCTCTTATCGGCATCAGCTGCCAATACTGTATGATCTATATATTTCGAAATCTTCATAAGACTCCTCCAGCAGAAAAAGATTAACCCAATAGTTGCAAGTTGGCAATAAAATGGGAAAGCATATAAGAGAATTCATAACAACTTCCCGATACGCGCGTCCTCAACTCCATTTTCTATCGAATAGTTAAGCCTTCCCTCTGCAAGCCTTTTCATCATGGTTGCAATAGCTATTTCATCATCATTCAGCATTGCAGGATAAAACTCATTTTCAAATATGACAGTATCACCTAGAGTAACATGCGAAAGAGTTGGATTCTGATTGATTTGGTCCAAATCCCTATGAAAGCAAAAATCCATTTTGATTGGATAGCCATTATCATTTATATATGTGACTCCTTTTTCCGTAATGACACCCTTTTCACCACGAATTTCAATCCTGGATGGAATTATGTAGCTATGGTATTGATTGGATGAAAAATCGTTTATGAATACTTGTCCTCCAGAAAGCCTTGCCAAATTAATACGCCTTTTATAAGCCTCGGTTTCATTCTTCTTCAAAAGCCCATATCGAGATCCACTTTTCATGCACTTTGAATCATTTTCCATCAAAAGCTGGCTTTGTACCACAATTTCATTTGGGAATATCCCTCTCAAGATTGATGCAGAATGATGATTATGAAGAGCAGATAGGTATACAGATTCGATATCACCAATCTTCGGAAGAGAGTTTCTTATCGATCCATATAAGGGAGTAAACCAATATTGCTCCAAACAATATCCATCGATCTTTTCTACTATTGACAGATCCGAGTCCGAAAGAGATGAGAACGTCGTCTCGCTTGCAATGACCTCCCCTCTTTCATCCAATTGTTCCAAAAGATGAAGAAAACCGTTCTTGCCGCTTGCGACCACCACGAAGTCATGTTCTTCGGAAAGAGCACTATCCAAGTCAGTTGAAGCTATATACCCATTAGCTACCAGCTCTTTGGCTCTTTGCTCGCTTCTTGTATATATCGAACTTATTGAAAACAAACTTGGAAGAGCATTTGCGATGCGCAAATAGAACTGCGCTCTCCAGCCTGTGCCACACAATACAAACCTTGCCATGATTACATTACCCACCTTACATCATTGAAAATAAACATAAGAGTCACTAATCTATTTATCATGATTTTAAACTGCTTTTCCAGAATTTACGAGTTTTTGCTTTTCGCTATAATCATCTTGAACATTTACCAAAGAAAGCTTATGCATACGACGAAAAAAAGAAGAGCTTTGCTTTTTTGGGCTGTAGATTTTCTAGCAATCTACCTGTTGTTGTTCGTAAGGACCTACAAAGGTTGGCCTGATTGGCTAGATTGGATCATAATCGCACTTGGGATTTCACTCTTTTTTATATTCAGAAGGCAATTCTTCCCATTTCGTCTCCATTGCGCATCATGCGGAAAAAGACTCAAATTCGAGCAAATCATTGGCGGAGATGAGAACTTTTGCACAGAATGCTTCAACAAAGCTTTTCCCGATGAGGCAAAAAAACGTGAGCAAAAAACGCTTAGCAAGACCGAAATTGTAGAAAAGCAATGCGTAGATGCAAATACTGTCGACGAGGTTCCTTGGGACAAATGGGAACCGACAGAGAGATGCGTATTGACTTATCTCTTTTCTGGCGACGAAGTTCTTTTGATAGAAAAGAAGAAAGGTATGGGCACAGGTTATCTGAATGCTCCTGGCGGACACATCGAGATAGAGGAAACCAAGAAGGAAGCAGCAATCAGAGAGACAAAGGAAGAGACAGGAGTCGATGTATCACAATTAGAGGAAGTTGGAACTCTTTACTTTCAGTTCAAAGATGGAATCAGGATGCTTGGATATGTGTTTTTCGCACATTCGTATAGCGGAGAATTAATCGACGAGTGTGAAGAAACAAGACCATTCTGGTGCAAAGTAAATGAGCTAGACTACTCTAGGATGTGGGAAGACGATAAGCTATGGCTTCCTATGGCCATATCAGGTAAGCACTTTGAAGGGTACTTTGTCTTTGATGACAAAAAAATGCTCGATAGCAAAATTGTCGAAATCGATAAGGATGAATAATCAAATTTATTCTTAGTTGAAAGATGAAGGATAAACTATGAGCAAAAAAGTTCTTGGACTATGGAATATGGGTGATAGTACATTTCACAGAATGCTCTCCCCATCGGACTCCAAAAATCTTATAAAAGAAGCTATCAGGAGCGGAATAACAGCCTTCGATAGTGCTTATAGCTACAAGTCTGCTGACAATTACCTATACAGTGCGATTAAAGAGCTTTCAATTGAAAGACAAAATATCGAAATAACAACAAAAGTAATGCCTATTCCAACACTTGAGAAGAAGGTTGAAACTTGCTTGAACCGATTGCATACAAACTATATTGATGCGCTTTTATTGCATTGGCCTGCCGATGATGCATCAATCTTCAAATCACTCAAGCGATTGGAGAATTTGAAAGCGAAAGGAATTGCGAAAAAAATTGGCGTTTCGAATTTTCCTCTACAGCTACTAAAAAAGGCAATCTCAGATTTCAGCATAGAAATCCATGAAAGGCCTCTTTCGTTAATCTGGGATAAGGACTATGAAGATGAGAAAGAGCTCGCAATTGACATATATGGCTATGCACCTCTCGGGATGGGAACCTTGTCGAAAGATGTGGGCCAGGAAGAATTTGAAGACTCAAGAAAGGATTTATATATCTTCAAGGATGGATTTATAGAGTACAAAGATCTTATGAGCGAGATAAGAAAACTATCCGAAAAGTACGAGTGCTCTTTTGCAAATATTGCTCTATCGTGGGTTGAAAGCATTGGCGTTTATGCTGTTGTATTTGGTGCATCAAAAAAAGAGCACTTGAAACTCAATGAAATAAACCTGGAGAAGGAAGAGATTTGCCATCTTTCATCTCTTGCTTCAAACCTAAGCAGAAAAACCTCATCAGACAACATCTTTTGCCATGATTACTTGCGCCCGTAATATTCAGTTATCTATAATCTTGATATGCTACAACTACTAGATGAAGCTAGGGCTGAACTCGAGATAAAGAAATCAAGATTCATTGCAATAGCATATCCAACAAAAACTCTCGAAGAGGCAAAAGAGAAAGTTCTGTATACAAAAGACCAATATAAGGATGCAACGCATGTTGTACACGCTTCTGTAGTTGGAGATAAGGGAACTATGTTCTCTTTCTCAGATGACAAAGAACCTAAAAACACAGCAGGACGCCCCGCTTTCGAGGTTCTGAAAGGATCAGGAATAACAAATATCACAGTATGTATTGTCCGTTATTTTGGCGGCACGCTTTTGGGAACAGGAGGACTGGTCAAAGCCTATGGTGACAGTACAAAAGAGGTATTGAAAGTTGCGAGAACCGAAGAACTTGTGGAGAGAACATCTTTCTCTTTGCTTTTGGATTATGATGACTATGCTCTAATCAAACGAGCTCTTTCTTCCCTCAATGTTGCGAATGTCATCGAGGACTTCGGAACTAGAATAACAATAAAGGGAATGGTTTCAAACGACCAAAAAGACAAATTAATCAAACATGCATTGGATATAGGCCAAGGCAAGATAGAAATTATTTCGTAAGCTTATATCGCTTGTTTTGATCAAGAAATTGCACACTCTCATCATTTTTGTCTTTGAGCCATTTGGAATCTTCCAATTCCGCTAGTTTTATCCCAATCAATATAGATGCCGCCAAAGCGTCTTTCTCGACTTTATCTGGTGTATCATCAGAAGTATGTGCCGGTGTTTTGACTTCAGGACGCATTGATGTAAGAGTGGTTGCTTTATATCCGTTCTTTGCAGCCGACATTGCATCAGTCTCGCCTGCCATGATTCCAAGCTTGCCTGTGTCTATCTTGTAACCCATCAAGTGAGCTATCTCCGCACATTTCGATGCCAAAGCAGCAGATAGTGGCACGAGTCCATTGCCATCTTGTGTAAGAAAGACAAGGTCATCGCATTTATAAAGGCCATCAAAATTAACAACTCGTGCATTATATAGGATTTTACTGTTATCCTTGAACCATGCATAAGACCCTTGCGCTCCACATTCTTCTCCATCGAATGATGCAAAAACAAGCCTTGTATGTTTTAAGCCTTTGCCTCTTTTCTTGAGAGCACTGAAATATCTGAGGATCTCCACAACAACCGATACCCCAGAAAGATTATCACCCGCGCCAGATACGTAGTCCTTTCCTATAGTTTTGATGCAAGCAACTGGAGCATATGTCAATAAAAGTCCAACAACAGAAAAACAAATAAAAGGAACCAAAGCCATAGAAGGGACAAAAGAAGAGCGGAATATATCACAAAAAAACTCTGATATTATTGTTAAGATTAGAATCAAAAATCCAAGCGCCGGAAGATAATAAAGAGTAAAATACCTTAATGAAAATGTCTTTTGTGCTTTATTCTCTGGTGCTGTATCATGATGTGCCGTAAATACAATAGTCTCCTCTACAATATCATCTGGCTCCAGTATGCCATGGACATTGGCAGCCTCATCTGATGGCATTATTGCTTTGAAAATGTTTTTTTTCTTTTTTAATTGCATAATCAAAGAAACTAGCCAAATTGTCGAAATAGATAGAGCCAAGATTGGTATATTGAAAATAGTGGCTATGGATATAATTGGCGAAACACATAGCAAAGATATAATCAAAGCTTTGAAAACCGATGTGTATATTCTCGCACTTGTTATTGTTACATCGTCTGTGTATTGCTCTAATATAGTAGCAATACGACGTGCAGCTCTTCTAGATTCTTTTGTTGCAGCGGGCCTTGCTCCAAGCTCTGAATACAATTCTTCCAATAATATCCTAGCATCATCAGACAGATGAGATAGCATGATCTCATCATCATTTGGAGTCTCAACTTTTGCTATTCCATCCCTCTTTGTGAACTTGGCAATAACTTGCTTGAATTTATTGAATCTAGAGCCCATATCATCAGATAATATAACATTTCATTCTTTGTGTCTTTCTACTTGACTAAATATAGAAATACTTTCTACAATAACCAAGTCATTTGGCATCTGGAGAGATGGCCGAGTGGTCGAAGGCGGGCGCCTTGAAAGCGTCTGAGGGGAAACTCTCCGGGGGTTCGAATCCCTCTCTCTCCGTTCTTGTTTAAGTCCTTACACTGTAAGGGCTTATTTTTTTCTTGTTGGTAACTATTCAGTCGCAC
>DKCO01000025.1 GCA_002452215.1 Spirochaetales bacterium UBA6872 | reverse complement strand
AAAATTGATTAAGGGTCACAGGAACAGATGATTTTGCTAAATCGTCAATATTAAGAGCTCTAATCTCACCAGAACGCATTCCTGTAATTATTCCAAGCAAAATTGCAAGATAATAAGAGGAAAACATATCGCGCTTTCTTTTAGAAAGCTCTTTGCAAAGCCTCTCAATCTCGCCAGATGAGAGGCAACCCCTCTTTTTCTCAACTCTCGAGATTCTCATCATTCTCTTTGCTGGATTCGACAAAATAAGAGATGTCCTTTCAGCCTCTTTCAATGGAAGCAAAAAAGAATATGATATGACTTGGATACTGCCTGATGAAAGGCCCTTTTCATATAAGCAACGAATAAGATACTCCAAATGCCTTGTTGTAACATGTTGGATTTTCAAACCACTTGGAAGAATTGGAAGAATATGTTTTTTCAATGAATATACCATGTTGTTCGCATACTCTCTGCCTATTGCTCCAGGCTTCAAATGATTTCTAAGCGAGATATATGATGAAGTATCATAAGACCAGAAATCGACACAATATTGAGCAAAATCAATAGACTGATTTGAAGAGAAAATCAACCCCTTGTCCAGAGCTTGCTTTGCAATAATAACAGCCTCATCTCGACGCGTTACAGACCGAAAATCCATATTGCCAAGACGCTCTTTGAGAACATCAACAGATCTTGCATTACCCTGCTTGCCAGTCTCTGGGTCAAGATAGCATACATACCAATAACTTGCCCTTTTCTTCTTCCGCTTGTAAATATAAAATTCGCTTCTATGTGGCATAGAAAAACTCCTTTCCAAAACGCCCAACAAAATCACTCTTTAGCGTTTGTGGAAATTTAATCCCACGCAAAAACAAAAAGCTTAATATTGATTATTATCTGCTGGCGTTATCGATATTTTGCTTTTCACTGAAAAAAGCATTTTCATGATAACATCTCAAGTTTGCAAAATTGCAGAAAGAATAGCAAAAAGAAACTCAACCTTGAATATTTTGTGTAAATACACACTTTTTTCGGATTTGAAATGTTTCAGAAATAGAAAACACCTCCCTCTGTAAAGCTAACAATCATATCCTTTTTCTGCACTTCACATGAAAAATCCAATTATTTCTTTGCACTACAAGCCATTTATCTGGTGAGGAAATAATGAAAAAGATTCTTTCTATTGCATTGGTTGCACTGCTCGCAGCAAGCATGGCTTTTGCTGGCTTCTCAGGTTCTGCAACAGCTGGATTTGGTTACAATTTCGAGACCAAGCAATATGGCTTTATTGGAAACGACACAAGCGTAACTTTTGACTTTGACATTGCTACTGCTGATGCAGAAAAGATTGCTGAGGGTGATGTATATGCATCGATCAAGGCAAACTTCAAGCTTGGTTTCATGTCAAACCAGAATGGAACAGCTCCTGGAGATCCATTTGAAGTTAAAACTCCAGATGCTAGCATTTATACAATTGTTGATATCACAGAAGCTAAAGTTGCTGGTGAGAACTGGTATGTAAGCCTTCTTGGCGTTCCTTCACAGCCTGACTTTGCAAAGTCTGCAATCGATACAAACACAGTAAAGAAGGATGTCAATGATTATGGTGTCTACAAAGCAAAGTATTCTGCAGCATACACATATAAGCCAGGATACGAGAAAGCTCCTGGTGTTGAGGTTGGCATTGCTGGCTACAAACTTGGATTTGGTCTACTAGGTCTAAATGAAGAGACAAAGAAGACATTCGCAACAGCATATGTTGCAACACCTGAGTATAAGTTTGCAGAAGATCAGCTTGCTATTAAGGCTGGTGCTGTCTATACATATTCAGAGAATAAAGTCGGAGAGGATAAAACTTACGGGGCAAATAATAACAACACACTCGGTGCTTCACTTGCTTTGACAGGCGATTTTGATTGGGGTAAGTTCTCTGTAGCATCAGACCTTGGATACAACTTCAAGAAAGACGATGCAAAGGACGCATTCGGAATGGACGTTGCAGCAAAGCTTTCTGTAGATCCAATTACACTTGATGTATACTATGCAACATCTGCAACAGCAAAGAAAGATGGCCTTGCAGAAGATAAGGTCGCAGCAGCAAATGATACAAAGAAGGATCTTCTTTCTGCAAAGCTTGTTGCTGATTTGAATTCATTCGAGGTTCCTGTAAAGCTTACATTCCAGGCAAAAGACATTCTCAAGTCACAGGATATGAAGCTTACAGCAGCATTTGCTCTTGATGCTCTCGAGCTTTCTGTATATGGCGGATACAAGCTCAACAACGATTTGATTGCTGATACAAATAAAAACGACAAGATTTCAGCTGGTGCATCTGCATCTTATGCATTTGATGCATTCAAGGTTGAAGGTGGTCTTGATTGGTCAACTGTTGTTGATGAAAAGGATATGGTTCTTGCTATAAACGCTGCAATTTCATCAGATGCTATCATCCCAGGTGCAACTCTCAAGCTTGCATACTCAGAGGGTGACAATGACATGAACCTTCTCAAAGACCAGAAGACAACTCAGGACTTTGGAAAGATTGTTGCATCATGCAATGTTGCTTTCTAATAGGAAAAGAATAAAAACATATTTTTCGGTGTGGGTATGTCTCATGCCGATTTTATATCCCCGGCAAGACAACAAGGCGTTTCCCCAATAATCGACTTTCTTGCTGGGGCTTTCATAAGGATTTTGCATTTTTGCACCTTAATTGACTAAAAGATTTTACATTCATGTACTATTTTGCATTTATAGATTTTACATTTTTCAAGTTCCATTTTATCATCATGGCATATAAAGGGAATTATCTATGCCAGAAATCATCTTCAAACGCACTATTTACCAAAATATACTTGATTGGAAAAGACAGAACGGTGCTTCGGCTTTGCTAGTAAAAGGAGCAAGGAGGATTGGAAAGACAACAATAGTGAAAGAGTTTGCAAAAAAAGAGTATAAAAGCTTTGTTTTGATAGATTTTTCCAAGGAAGATAAAAACATTAAAGAACTATTTGAGGACATGTCAGACCTGAACTATTTCTTTCTTAGGCTTAGTGTTCTTTTCGGTGTTAGTTTGCACGAAAGGGATTCAGTTATAATATTTGATGAGGTCCAACTCTTCCCGAAAGCAAGGCAAGCGATAAAGCATCTTGTCGCAGATGGTAGGTTTGACTATATCGAAACTGGCTCATTGCTGTCAATTTCTAGAAATGTGAAGGACATTCTTATTCCAAGCGAGGAATTTGCTATAGAAATGCAACCCATGAGCTTTGATGAATTCCGCCTTGCTACTTCAGGAGAAAACAGTAATTCATTGGAAATGGCTTACCAAAGTGAAAAACCATTAGGAGATACAATAAATCGAAAACTAATGAAGGAGCTCCGGCTTTATATGCTTGTAGGGGGAATGCCTCAAGCTGTTAAAAGCTATATAGAAACCAATGATCTTCGTATTGTAGATAATGTGAAAAGACAAATCCTTGAGCTTTATTTCAATGATTTGAATAAAATCGACAAGCGCATTCCTCCTTTGCTGAAATCAATTCCTGCTCAGCTGTCGCTTGGTTCATCTAGATTCAGAACAAGGTTTGTTTACAAAAAATCCAGCAACGCAAAAATGGATGAGGCTCTATCCGATATGGAAGCTTCAATGATTGTGAATCTTTGCTATCATGTAAATGATCCCAACATTGGTATGGCATTGACAATAGATCCTGACAAATTCCGAATGTATCTTCTTGATACTGGTCTATTTGTTACACTTGCCTTTTGGGACCATGATTTCACAGGAAACATTATCTATGAGAAGCTTTTGTTTGATAAGCTTCCTGTTAATCTCGGCTACATTTATGAAAATCTTGTTGCCCAAATGCTACGTTCATCGGGAAAGAAGCTTTACTACTATATTTTCAAGGAAAAGCACGACTCTTCGAATTTTAGCGAAATCGATTTCATCATACCAAGAAAGAATAAAATATGCCCGATTGAAGTAAAAAGCTCAGGCTATGCCAGGCATGCATCATTGGATGCTTTCAGAAGGAAATACTCATCAAGAATTGCTGAAAGTTATCTTATATACACAAAGGATTTCAAGAAAGACGATGGTGTTGTATATCTACCAGTATACTTCACTGAGTATATATAAGTCAGAATCCATAGCGTAGAGCTACTTCTTAGAAAGCTGCAAATCCTTAAAGCATGGAAATGTCCAGTTATCAAGTTTCATATGGACATAAACTCAGTCTAATCCAAAATAGATAAATAAGAATAATCTGCTTTAGTAAATTACGATTAGACAAAAGGATATTAGGATAGACAATTGCTATTTGATGCAAACATGTTTTTTACTTTGAAAGCATTGGTTTTCCATATCCCATTTCTGCACTTTCCTTCAAAAAACTGGATATTTCCTTGCACTACAAGCCATTTACCCGGTGAGGAAATAATGAAAAAAGTACTCACAATCGCTGTTGTTGCAATGTTGGCAACAGCAACTTTATTCGCAGGTGTGAGCTTCTCAGGAAGATTCAGACAGGGCTACACATTCACATTCCCAGAAGAAGGCGATGCTACAAGCGCAGCATGGAAGACAGAGGAAGCAAAGCTTGTTATCAAGTTCTCAGACGACAATGGTCTTTGGACTGTTGGCTTGAAGAACATAGGCGCTCTTGACTCGAACGACAAGTGGGCTGCAAATGCATCATTTGACGTCACAAAGGCGCTTGCTCTTGGCGGAATGGACCTTGGCGATTTCAGCTTGGCTATCAGCCTTGGAAACAACTCGAAGATGACAGCGCTCTCAGCTTACTCAGATCCAACAGGAAACGAGTACTACAAACTCAAGAACAATGGGAAAGAGTCAATGCAGCTTGCTATGGGCTATGGAAAGCTCGCAAAGTTCAATGTCGCATTCGACCCAACATCAGATGGCGGTTCAATCGTTATCAGTGCAAAGACAGAGCCAGTTGACGGAATTGCTTTGGCAGCAGCATATTCATATAAGGGATACTTCGCTGATGGTTTTGTAAACGACAAAGAAGAAGTCAAAGACGAAAAAGGCAATACGGTAACTGGAAAATTTAACGATGTATATGATGTAACAGCTGACCATGTCTTCGGCTTCTCTGCAAACGCAGACATCGCGAAGCTTGCTGACATTGACTTCAAGCTTGGCGTGTCAGCATATGACAACATTGCCGTGGAAGCAAAAGAAAAAATATCTGGTGCTAAGTATACATACAATTCATTTGCTATTGCTGTATCTGGTGGTGTTGACCTTGTTGATGCTTATGCAGAGTTCACAATGGGCAACAAAATTCCAGAGGAAGGCGATGCAGAAAGCAAGTACGGCCTCAACATGCAAGTAAACTTGAACCCTATCGAGAAACTTGCTCTTGATGTCTATTACAACATCGCAGACCTTGAGAATGCTGGAAAGTACTTCTCTGTTGGTGCTGATGCATCATATGACCTTGCTGGCGTAGAGTTTGCTCTCAATGCAGACTACACAAAGGCAGGAGAAGGAAAGACTGGCAAGTTCTCCCTTACTCCAAAGATGATCATCGTATTCTAATAATAGAGGATTGTCATACATGCGGCATGGGTTATCTCATGCCGTTTTTGATAATTCCAACAAGATAAATAAAGATTCTTTCTAATGATACCCACAATCGAAAGTCGATGCATCTTCTATTGTGGATTGCATGCTTGCTGGATTTTGTTTGAGAGCTGTTAAAACTCTTCATTAAGAAGGAAATCAGCAAGGCTGATGTGTTTTATGCCATCTTCATCATACAGACCAGATGCTATGCAATTGCGCTCTATTATAATCTTTCTAAATCCATCTCCAGTGTTCAATAGAGGGCGTGACTCCTGTTTTCTCTTTTCATCTGTGGTCAAAGCAAATGTTGATTGTATATAGACTTTCTCATTCCCATCATATGCAATAAAGTCAATCTCATAGGTATTCCTTACAGTCTTGGTGTTTTCCTTGCCATAAAGCTCCACAATGCCAACATCTACAGAGTATCCGCGATGGATCAACTCGTTGTATATGATGTTCTCCATCAAGTGCGTCTCCTCGATTAGCCTGAAATTCAAGCGTGCATTTCTGAGCCCTGTGTCTACTGCATAATACTTGATTGTCGAATCTATATATCGCTTTCCTTTTATGCTGTATTGAACAGCTCTACCGAAGAGCATTGAATCAACAATATAATCGATATATTTTTGGACCCTTTCATGAGTGATATTGCATTTTTTTATTGAATTGAGCGTATTCCTTAGCTTGTTTATACTTGTAAGGGAACCCACAGATGAGCATAAAATGTTTATGATATCTGAAAGCACATCCTCTCGATCTATTTTGTATCGACTCGCAATGTCCTTGATATAAGTCTCGGAAAAGAGACGCTCAAGATAATCCATCTTGTCTTTTCGGCTTGCAAGTCCGAGTGTTCTTGGCATTCCTCCGAATACAATGTACTCATCAAGTGCATCATCCTTGTCGCCACCCACATAGCCATAATACTCTTTGAATGACAGAGGCATCACAAGTACTTGATCATCTCTTCCCCTGAATTCAGTAACAAGATCCTTTGATAGCATTTTGGAATTGCTTCCAGTAATGTATATGTCAGCGTTTTTGTTCATCATGCCATTAAGAACATCGAATAAAGTCACTTTAGGAATATCGCTTCTTGATAAACCTGAGTTTTTGAATGCTGGATTGAGTACAGGGATAACGAATTGAACCTCATCCAATAGGATGTAGTATCTATCGCCATCGATGATTTTTGAGCTAAGATACTCACCCAGCTTTATTGGATTTCTGTAAATCGCATTTTGCTCAGTATCCAATGCAAGTTTTATTATATGCTCATCGTCTATACCTTGCTCTTTCAGATAATCATAAAAGATATTGAACAGGATAAATGATTTTCCAGAACGCCTTACGCCAGTTATAACCTTCACAAGGCCGTTGTTCATCTTGCCTATTAAGCTGTTTAGATACACATCTCTTTTGATATACATATATTCTCCGAAATATTTGTGTCTATACACAACTTTTTCAAAAGTATAAACCATATCCAATCATTCAACAAGAATCAAAACAGAGAATGAATTATGCGAGGAACTCACTGGCTTCAAAGCTACTATGCATATCCTTTTTCTGCACTTCACATGAAAAATTCAATTATTTCCTTGCACTACAAGCCATTTACCCGGTGAGGAAATAATGAAAAA
>DKCO01000049.1 GCA_002452215.1 Spirochaetales bacterium UBA6872 | reverse complement strand
AGTCGTTACAGGGTACTAGTAGAAAAACCAATATCATGAAAATTGCAATAGATACAAAGAAAATCATAGTTATAGCTTATTTGCTATGTTTCTGTTTTTGCAAATACATTTCACATCAGGATAATTCGGCTACAAAATGCCTCTTTGATGTTTGCAAGAGAAATAAAGATGTTTTAGAGTATATACAGTGCATATTTATGCATTTTATTAAGGATTATTTATGAAAGAAAGACACAATAGACTCTCGACTGTGAAGGAATTGATAAAGAACAATAGAATTGACAACCAAGATACTCTTTTGGAAATGCTCGCCAAAGAAGGCTACAACGTTACACAAGCAACACTATCAAGGGATTTGAAGATGCTCAAAGTCGGAAAAATCTCAGATGGCTGGTCAGGCTACTACTATGTTCTTCCAGACAAGGATTTGGTATCAGAGCTTGAAAAGAGCTATATTCAAGATGTCAGGAGGGGCATATTGTCAATTGAGTTCTCAGGCAATTTTGGTGTAATCAAGACGCGTCCCGGGCATGCGAACAGCGTAGGCTTTGCTCTTGACGTGCTAGCTTTACCGGAGATACTTGGCTCACTTGCCGGAGATGATACGATATTCGTGATTCTACGAGAAGGAATGACAAAAGAAGACTTGCTAGAGTCCTTCAATGCAAGGATTCCAGAAATAGAGGATTGAAATGGAATACATTGATTTAGACAAGACAAAGAATTTTGAAAAACTAAAGAAGGCAAAGAAGACAGATGTAAAATCACTTCTCTCAAAAGAAAGGATAAAAGAGAAAAACATCCCACTTGGAGGAGGTCTTTGCTACAACTATGCATCAGAACCTGTCAACGATGAGATAGTTGATCTATTGCAAGCTCTTTCTGACGAAATGTCACTTGTAGAGAAATACAGAGCCATACTCTCAGGGGAGATGATGAATGTTGGAGAGGAAAGGCTTGTATTGCACCATCTTACGAGAGGAAATGTCCTTGGAGCGAAAATCATTGCCGATGGTGAGAACAAGGATGATTTCTACAAAGGAGAGCTCAACAGGATTGAAAAATTCTCCAATGATGTAAGAGATGGAAAAATCGTAGGTTCCACAGGAAAACCATTTACAACAGTTTGCCAAATCGGGATTGGGGGCTCTGATTTAGGACCTCGTGCTCTCTATCTTGCGCTAAAAGGATGGGCAAGAGGCAATGGAGTAAAAGAGCTTGAGGGAAAGTTCATCTCAAATGTCGATCCAGATGACGCATCAGATGTAATTTCTACTATAGATCTTGAAACAACACTTTTTGTACTAGTCTCGAAATCAGGTACAACACAAGAAACTTTGACAAACAGGGACCTTGTTCTAAACGCTTTGAAGAACTCTCCAATCGATGGGTTTGACGCAAATAAGCACATGGTTGCTGTCACATCAAAAACTTCCCCTCTTGCGAAAGATGAATCGATGCTTGATTCGTTCTTTATCGATGACTACATCGGAGGACGCTATTCATCAACATCCGCTGTTGGAGCTGTAATTTTATCTCTTGCATTCGGTTTTGACACATTCAAGAAGCTCCTTGATGGTGCGCATGAAGAGGATGTACTTTCAAATGAGAGCAACATCAGAAAAAATGGTGCCCTGATGGATGCATTGATTGGAGTTTACTTGAGAAATGTCATGAACTATCCATCAACAGCAATCTTGCCATATTCGCAAGCTCTATCTCGTTTCCCTGCCCATTTGCAACAACTTGATATGGAGTCAAATGGAAAGCATGTCAACAGATTTGGCAAAAGATGCCAATATCCAACAGGAGCTGTCATCTTCGGTGAGCCCGGAACAAATGGACAGCACAGCTTCTACCAGCTATTGCATCAAGGAACAGATATTATTCCACTACAGTTCATTGGCTTTAGATCATCGCAATACAAGAAAGATATCATAACAGCTGGCTCATATAGCCAGACAAAGCTCAATGCAAACTTGTCGGCACAAATTGTCGCATTTGCACTTGGAAAAGATGATGAGAATCCAAACAAAGAGTTTGATGGCAACAGACCTTCTTCTTTGATATATGGAGAGGAGCTCACACCTGAGGCATTAGGTGCACTTCTTTCCCATTTTGAAAACAAAGTGATGTTCCAAGGCTTCTTGTGGAATCTAAACTCATTCGACCAAGAGGGAGTACAACTTGGCAAGAAGCTTGCTAAGAAAGTACTAGCAGGATGCGATGGCGATGAGATACTAAAAGCTTATTCAGATCTCCTAATCTAGCCAAAGCAGTAATATCGAAAGCCATTGACGACTGTTTGCCGTTGATGGCTTTTTATCAAAAAATGAGAAGCTTTATTACTCAAAGCTCATGTATTCGAGCAAGACCGCCCATGCTAGTTTCCCTATAGAGAGAGGGAAGTGCGTGTCCTGTCTCCATCATAACTTCTACAACATCATCAAATGAAATCTTATGCCTTCCATCAGACATAAGCGCAAAGGATGCATGGTCGACAGCTCTCATGCAAGCCATAGCATTTCTCTCAATGCACGGAATTTGCACAAGACCCATCAACGGATCGCATGTAAGACCCAAATGATGCTCAAGCCCCATCTCAGCTGCATACTCTATTTGGTATATTGTGCCACCTAAAAGCTGGGCAGCTGCAGCTCCAGCCATGGCGCATGCAACTCCAACTTCTCCTTGACATCCTACTTCAGCTCCAGATATAGAGCCATTATGCTTAACAAGATTCCCAATCATGCCTGCTGTCAAAATTGCTCTGTATATCCTGACATCTGCGATTTTGTACTCTTTTTGCAAGTAGTAAAGCACTCCTGGAAGAACACCGCAACTTCCACATGTAGGAGCTGTTACAATCTGGCCTCCCGATGCATTCTCCTCAGATACAGCCAAAGCGTATGATAATGCGGAAGCTGTGTTGCCTAATGGACCTGCAAAATCGACAGCCTTTGCATAGCATTGGCAAGCTTTTCTTTGCAATTTCAATCCGCCTGGAAGCACTCCTTCGCTCTGAAGTCCTCTCGATATTGAAGCTTTCATCACATCCCAGACCTCTGATGCGAAATCAAGTATGGATGGCCCCTCTTTTTCAATAGCAATCTCCCATATTTGGTAACCATTCGAATCAGCATATTCCAAGAGCTTTTTCATCGTGCCAACCTCTTGGTTAGGATATACATTGTCATCTAAAGAAGATGCCTCGCCTTCTTTTATTATCTTTCCGCCACCGACTGAGTAGTAAGTGTCCGAAAATTGATCAGGCTCCAAGGAGACAAACGTTACAGCATTTGGATGAAAAGGTTTGACCTGGTCAGGAAACCATAAGATCTCGATATCCTTCTTGTTCTTTGAAAAAACTTCCCTTATTGCACGATCTGTCAAATGGCCTTTACCTGTAGCTGCCAATGAACCATATAGCTCAGCTCTAACCTTTGTTACTTCAGGATGCTCCAGAAGAAATCTCTCCGATGCATATCTCGGTCCCATAGTATGAGAAGACGAAGGCCCATAGCCTATTCTATATAATTCTTTCAAGGATTCCATGCCTCTAGGATAATAGAAAGCACATTAACTCTCAATACAGTTCAGGAAGCCTATCCATAGATGTATAAAATCGTCCATCCTCTGAGATCACTAAAGTAAGAAGCAAATCCTTCTCTTTGTTCCAATAATTGTATATCCCAGCAAAGAGCTTCAATTTGACACTCTCGTCATCTATAGAGATAAAAGATTCAGCCCTTACACTATCGCTTAACCAATAACCGTTTGGAATAGAATCAAGTTGAGGATGAAAATATGGTGCATTCTTTATTCTCTCTTCTTTCAGAACACCATCAAAAAGATCCTCCAAGAATGAGCTCTGATCAATAGTTCCTATATCTTTTCCTGATGACTTGAGAGCGCGAATCGACAAATTTGATACAGCCATAGGACGCTCCTTGGCTGCCTCAATAAGCATTTTTGCAAAGTTCCCATATTCCGAATATAACCTTATGTCCTTTTCATCCCCCTCTTCATAGAATGCACCAAGTGGAGAAAGCTTTCCTAAAGGGATTGCTACAACAAATCTAAGACCTCCGCTTTTGACATTTATCTTAAATGTCCGGACATTGGCATCCAGCGTTCTTGACTTTACTTCTTTTCCGTCGAAGAAGATAATCTTATGCCACATAGCTTTTCCACTTGTCAACTCATATGGATGATCAGCAGGTATAGTGCAAGACAAAGTACAATTGCTCGAAAATGAACAAGAGGAAAAGAGCAAAGCAATCAAAATCAATATAACCATACTATTTATATGGTAATAACTCTAAAATATGCTTTTTCTTCTTATCTCGAGATATTTTGAACGAAAAGAGAGCATCTCTTCTTGTACTGTTTGCGAACAATAATCAGCATATGTCCAAGGAAAACTTTGCCACTTATGGTTTTGATATACAAGTGTTACTTCGGCATACAATCCCATACCGATAGCAATTCGATGCGATCTGTTCTTGGTTGTAGCGAGAACCAAGTTGTTCTCGCTAATCAATCCTGGATCAAGATTGATTTTCCTCTTTCCTTGATCAGCAAAGACCATCTCCAACTCATTCGTCATTGTCTTTATTTTTGCAAGTTGGTCAGGATACACAAGATGTGAAAAACACAAAAAGAACCTTTCGATATTTTCACCCATCTCACTGTTGTAGTAATCAGTAAAAGAGAATCGAAATGGTTTCGTAATAATCAAAATTGGGCCATATTCAGACTCAAGAGTGCTTTTTATTGAATCTGGCAATCCTATTGTGGACATAACACCTATAAAAAGCATATTGGGTTGATATGGTTTTTTCTCCATCTTAAAGCACCGATTTATAACGCCCAAGCTCTCTGAATGATGCAGCTTCCTTCTTGATCTCATCCTCTGCTCTCTTCACAGACTCATCATCATTCAATTGCACTTCGCAAAAGAATGTATATTCCCAAGGCTTTCCAGCAATTGGGCGAGATTCAAGCTTTTGCATATTAAGACCATATTTTTGCAATATACCGAGTATTTTCAACAGTGAACCCGGCTCATCCGAGACCGAGAATGTGATTGCGATTTTATCTGGCTTCGACTGGGACCTGAACAAGGCTGCATTCTCTTCTCTCGATATGATGTAAAAGCGAGTGTAGTTAGAAGGATTCGTCTCTATGCCTTGCTTCAGGATCTCCATGCCATAATGGACCGCAGCAGGAGAGCCGGCAATACCAGCAATTGTTTTATCATTTCTGTTTTTAACAAGCTGAACAGATCCAGCTGTATCATAGTAAGGCACAAGCTCTGCATTCTTCAGCTCTGTCTCCAAGAATCTCTTGCATTGTGCAAGTGCCTGTGGATGCGAATATACTTGCTTTATATCCTCAATACGAGCTCCTGGAACACCGATAAGATTATGGATAACTCTTATTTGCTGTTCCCCTACAACTGTAATCTCTGGATGCATTGCAAGCTGATCCAAAGTATCATTTATAGTTCCACCTAGTGTATTCTCGACAGGAACAACTCCATATTGGGCTTCCCCTGATGATACTTTGTCGAAAACAGATGCAAATGTGTGACAAGGAAGAACCGCGACATCCTCATCAAAGGATCTCCTTACAGCAAGTTCGGAAAATGCACCTCTTTCACCTTGGAACGCAACAACTAGCTTTTCTGGATTCTCTTGCCCTTGATGTGTTTTGTCTTTCATCGACGAAGGGACAATCCTTGGACTCTTCTCCAAGCTTTTGCCTACCACAGGACAAAGCGCCTCTATATCTCTCATCAATTTCTCGAATTGCGAAGGATAAAGCGATTGAGGACCATCCGATAGTGCGCATTCAGGCTTGTTGTGCACTTCGACTATGACTCCGGATGCACCACCAGCAATCAAAGAAAGAGCCATTGGAGCTACCATGTCTCTTATGCCTGTTGCATGTGATGGGTCTCCTATAATTGGAAGATGAGATAGCTTTTGAACTACAGGAATTGCAGAACAATCCAATGTATTTCTCGTAGCTTTTTCATATGTCCTTATTCCCCTTTCGCAAAGCACAACTTGATCAGTTCCAGACGACATGAGATACTCTGCAGCCATCAACCACTCCTCGATTGTTGCTGCAATACCTCTTTTGAGAAGAACCGGCATGCCTGTTTTGCCTACAGCCTTCAAAAGCTCGAAGTTTTGCATATTTCGTGCACCGATTTGGAACATATCTATATAGCCAGCCATCATTTCGACATCCAAAGGGGAGACAACTTCTGTAGTAACTGGCATATCAAACTTGTCACCAGCCGCTCTTAAAAGCTTCAAGCCCTCCTCCCCTAGGCCTTGGAACGAGTATGGGCTTGTTCTTGGCTTGAAAGCTCCTCCTCTCAATATCACAGCACCAGCGTCGCGAACAGCTTCTGCGATAGTCATAATCTGATCATAGGATTCAACAGCGCAAGGACCTGCGATAACACAAACTCTGTTTCCTCCGATCTTTACCTTTTTTACAGATACAATCGTATCTTCTTTCTTCATCTCTCTTGAAGCTAGCTTATATGGCTTGGAGATAGGAACGACAGAGCTAACACCGGGAAGAAGCTCAACTGTTCTTGGATCGATATGGACTGTTCCTACAGCACCGAGTACAGTATCATGTTGTCCAACGATTTCCTTTACTAAAAACCCTTTGTCTTTCAAAAAGGTGATTACTTTATCTTTTTCTTCTGTTGTTATACCATTTTTGAGGATTACAATCATACGATAGATGCTATATTTTTCCGTTCTTATATTCAACAGAAAGAGGGAGTAAAACTTATGCTGGATGAGAATTATATCGACAGAGTATTCAAGGAGTTTTCACTGGCATTGGAGAAAGAAGGAGCTCCTCTTCCTATCGTTTCGCAAATAGCACTTGGCGATAATGCACCATATAAAGTACTTGTATCGACAGTTCTTTCGCTACGCACTCGTGATAGTGCAACAGCTATAGCCTCAGAAAAACTATTCAAAATAGCAAGCGATATCTACCAATTGGACAGCCTGGACTTAGAGACACTGGAAAATGCAATCAAAGCATCAGGATTCTACAAAAGGAAAGCCCAACAATTAAAGCAAATAGCAAGAATAATAATCGAAGAATATAATGGAAAAATACCATGCGATATGGACAAGCTAATGGCTCTCCCCGGTGTCGGACTAAAGACAGCATCGCTCGTACTTAACCTAGGATTTGATCGCGATGCAATATGTGTCGATTGCCATGTCCATCAGATATGCAATCGTCTAGGCTGGATCAAAACCAAGACTCCCGAGGAGAGTGAAAAAGAACTTAGGAAGATACTTCCTAAGCGCTTTTGGATTTCTCTCAATGAACTTTTAGTACGCTATGGGCAGCATATTTGCACTTCGATATCGCCTTGGTGCTCAAAGTGTCCCGAGTGCAATGTTTGCCCAAAGATTGGAGTTGCACGATCAAGATAAAAAAAGAAAGTGCAACATATAGCAATTGATTATTTTTGGATCTTTCCTGCTGCTTTCTTAAGCGATGGGAAGCATACTATCGCAACACATGAAAGGATTAGGACGTGGTATATGAAGTTCTCAAGCCAAACAACCCATTCAGATCCATTTGTATGCTTAACGCCATAAACGAAATCAGCAAAGATAATAACCAAGACCCAGATTACAACTACTACAAGTTCAGCAACTAGTGAAAATGTCTTTGGAAGCCTGCCAAGACCCAATGTCTGAGCAAGAAGCAACAGGCCAGCAACAAGAATAACTATTCCCATTATAATATTCCAAATCTCATTATCGATTGCTCTATAGAGTGCGTTATCTCCCATATTGCCAATGCCCTCTACTCCAATACAGATAAAAAGCAACCCAATCAAAATCCCAAGGATAAAATTCGCACCTTTTCCAGCTTTTGCCATTTATCGACCTCCGCCTTAAATATTATACTTTCGATATATGGTAAAACTTTTTGTCTTTTTGGGTAACCCTGGCAAGGAATATGCAAACACAAGACACAATGCTGGTTTCATGCTATGTGACTATCTTTATAAAAATATATCATGGCAGATGAAATTTCATTCGCTTTTCGCCCAAGAAAACTCAATAAAGATAATGAAGCCTGTGACTTATATGAATCTTTCAGGAACAGCTGTATCAGAGTGCTCTTCATTCTATAAGCTAAAGCCAGAGGAGATTCTTATCATCCATGACGACCTTGAGTTAAAACTAGGAGAAACCAAATTGCAAAAAGGCGGAGGGCTACAAGGTCACAATGGTCTAAGATCTATCAAAGAACGCCTTGGCTCAGATCAATTCTATAGGCTCAGAATTGGAATAGGAAGACCAATCCATGGAGACGTGAAGCTATTTGTAACATCGTCATTCACAAAAGACGAAGAGATAAGACTTAAGCAAGTATTCCATGAAGCAAAAATCCTCCTTTCCAATCCAGAGAAAGAAGGCATGATATCGTTATAGATACGTAATCGGATTTTCAAGCAAGAACTCTTCCAAAGGGATAGCCATCGAGCCAGAATCAGCCTTTGCTGATATTGAGAACACTTTGCTGTTCGGATATCGTTTTAGGAATGCATCCATACCTCTGCCATAAGTTCTTCCTCCGCTTTTTACCTCAAAAGCAACAGAGGAACATTCATTGTGCAAAACAAAATCCACTTCATCCTGCTTTTCTCTCCAGTATCCAACCTTTGCATCCTCTCCTATAATCGAGTTTATAAGATGAGTACCAACAGCTGATTCCACAAGTCTGCCCCAAAATGTGTCATCCTTCTTTGCCTTAGCAAAATCAATTGAATGTCTTGATGACATCAATGCATTATTGAAGACTTGAAACTTTGGGCTTGATGCACGTTTACGAACCTCGCTCCCTGAATATTTTTGTAAACCAGCAAGAAGGCCGCTCTGCTTTAGCAAATCAAGATAATGCGCAAGCGTCGTCGTATTCCCTGCATCGGAAAGTTGCCCGAGCATATGTTCAAATGGCATGATTTGTCCTGAATAATATGTTCCAAGTTCCATCAACTGCCTCAACAGTGCTGGTTTTTGAATTGGAGTAAGCATAAGAATATCCCTTGTAATGCTCGGTTCCATGATCGAGTCATGTATATATGCTTTCCATCGCACCTCATCCTCTATCAAACTAGCAGGGCCCGGATATGATCCGAAATATATGAATTCATCGAGAGAGAAACCGAATACATCTTTCATCTCGCTATAAGACCAATGGGAGACAGGAATAAGCTCAAAACGTCCAAGAAGAGATTCCGAAAGACCTTTCATGAGCATAAGTCGAGATGAACCAGAGAGGACAGCCTTCACATTCATTCCTGTCTTCTTGTCCTCATCCCATAGGCTTTTCACTCTTTCGCTCCAATTGGAAATCTTCTGTATCTCATCAACAACAACGAGTGCCTCACCATGTTGCTTTGCAAGTACTCTTGCTCTATCCCATATGCCTTTCAGCCACGATTCTTCAGCAATATAAACTTCATCAGCACTTTCGCATACATATGGAATCTCCAGAGTCGAAAGGACGTCTGCGATAATCGTGCTTTTTCCAACTTGCCTCGGTCCAGCAAGGACCTGTATAAATTGTCTTTTTTCCTTGAGCCGCTTTCTAAGAATCTCTGTGTATTTAGTTCTCTCCATATGACTCCTTATATTTATCTTAGTGCGTTGAGATAATTATATCATTCGATTGAGTTAATTGTGACATGTTGCATGGAATTCTTCAATATGCAGGCTGTTTCTTTCATAAGCAAGAAGGACAAGATATGTTCAACACTTTATCGATCAACTCAGCAAAGATAAAGACCGGGAAAACTAACTTAAAAATGGAAAAAATAGAAGAAAGATTTCTTTGAAGAGAAGGAACTAACTGTAGTAAAAGTAAGAAAAAAGAACAAAAAAGAAAGAATCAAATGTTCCATGAAGTAAAAGCCTCCTTTCCTATTCAGAGGAAGAAGGCCAAGTGTCGTTATTGATACTTTCAAAAACTTACATCAAAAAGATCCCAATAAACCTCTGTTTTGTAGAGAGAACTTTCTTTGTCAACATAATCAAAGGCACACTTGCCTTCAGCACTTTTTACTTTTGGATTTGCTCCAGCTTCAAGCAAGGTTTTGATAACATCAGGATTGCTATTGTTATCTGCAGCATACATCAGAGGCGTCCAACCATCGTTGTCTCGTGCATTTATGTCTGCTCCAACTTCAACCAATGCCTTTATAACATCAGGATTTTTGTTATTTGCAGCTGCGTACATCAGAGGAGTACAACCATCAAAATCCTTTGCATTTACATTTGCTTCAGCATTAACTAGAGTCTTTATCATATCTGGATTGTTGTTATTTGCAGCTGCATACATCAAAGTTGTAGAACCGTAGAAATCAACATCATCAACGCTCAAACCAGCTTCAATCAAAATCTTGATAACCCCAATATTATTATTTGAAGCAGCCCACATTAGAGCTGTCCAGCCATCGGCATCAAACACATATATATCTGCGCCAGCATCAATCAAGGCTTTTGTAACACTTGGATTGCTATTATCAGAGGCCGAATACGTCAATGCTGTGGAGCCATATGAATCTGTAGCATTTACATCTGCCCCTGCATCAATCAATGCCTTTACAACATTAGGATTGCTATTGTTTGCAGCTGCATACATAAGAGGCGTAGCACCATAAACATCT
Organism: Spirochaetales bacterium UBA6872; assembly: GCA_002452215.1. GTDB lineage: Bacteria > Spirochaetota > Spirochaetia > Sphaerochaetales > Sphaerochaetaceae > Ornithospirochaeta. The sequence goes on along the minus strand of DKCO01000049.1, from coordinate 499 downwards.
ACTGCATTGACATCTGCTCCCGCGTCTATCAATGCTTTTGCAATATTGGGATTGCTATTGTCAGATGAAGCTATCATCAAAGGTGTCCAACCATCTGGATCACTTGCGTTCACGTCTGTGCCTGTGGAGACCAGCTGTTTTATAGCATTCAAATCATTGTCATATATTGCAGACTCGAAAAGAGAAAAATCATACTCAGACGCACACAAAGGAGACAAGAGCATCAATATTGCAAGAAAACAAACACATTTCAAATTAGTTCTGGAAAACATATTGCCAGTCTACCCCAAGCACATATCATCGTCTACTTAATGAAGGCAATAATCGATCAAAATGCCTTTAAAATGGCCTATGATTCGATAACAAACATATACGACAATTTAGTCCTAGTAGTTTGTAACATCTAAAACTTTAAATATATCAATCTTTATGTTATCCTGGTTTTAGCTTAAAATTAGGAGGCATAGGTATGTCAAAATATAGAAAACTTTCAATATTT
>DKCO01000027.1:192-167908 GCA_002452215.1 Spirochaetales bacterium UBA6872 | reverse complement strand
AAAATTGATTAAGGGTCACAGTTCTAATTTTGCATGTTTTATTCTCTTTGTTTTATTGGTTCAACTGTTGATTTGTTAGCTAATTCTTCTGTATAGTAAATATGTATTTTTACAGTTTTTTAAAAATTGTTATTTATAGGATGGAAAACAATGAAACAAAAGCATAATAATACTCCATGGCGTCAGCTTGAACCTTGGCGAGGAACAGAGTTTAATGGTGAATTCCCAACAATAAAGGAACAGCTTCATATAACAAGTTTGAGATATCCGGATAATGTCTTTCTTGAGGTTTTCCAACCAAAACATTTTTCAATGACTTTCAAAGAGACAGAGAAGAAAGTTATAGAGATATCGAATTGGATCTTGTCAAATGGGATTGAGAAGGGCGAGAAGATCATAGTGTCAGGGAAGAATAGCCCTGAATGGGCATGTGCTTATCTTGCTGTTCAATACGCTGGTGCAACAGTTGTTCCTCTTGACAACGGTCTGTTGGATGAGGATTTTGTTACTCTTGCGAAGTTTTCTGATTCAACAATAATATTTGCAGATGAGCATAGGTTGAAGGCTTTGCCAGATCTTGGATTCAAAGCAACTGTTTGCCTTGAGGAAGGAAGCAAATGGCAATATATAATGGATTTGAATGGACCGGAGAAAGAGGGATTCAAGACTGATGAGAATGATATTGCTGCAATTCTTTTTACATCAGGAACAACTGGTGTTCCAAAAGGTGTTATGCTCACAAACAAGAATATAATAGGGGATGCTTGGCTTGCTCAATCGAACATGAACATTTATCCATCAGATGTCTTCTATGCGATTCTTCCTATTCACCATGCATACACTATGCTAGCTGTTTTCATGGAGGCTTTGATTTCTGGTTGTAAGATTGTATTCGGAAAGAAGCTTGTTGTTTCTCAAATGATGAAGGAGCTAAAGGAAGGTGGCGTTACAATGTTCCTGGCTGTTCCAATGCTCTTTAACAAGCTTTATGCTGGCATCTTGAAGGGAGTGAGGGAGAAGGGTGTTGTTGTCTATGGAACAATCCGAGGCATGATGGGCATATCTGGCTTCTTGAAGAAATACCTGGGCATAAATGTTGGACATAAGATGTTTTCGTTTTTGTTGAAGAAGGTTTCTCTTGACAAGTGCAGGATATGTATCTGTGGAGGAGGTGCTCTTCCAAGTTCAACTTTCAAAGGCTTTAATGAGCTTGGTGTTGACTTTGTCCAAGGGTATGGACTTACAGAGACATCTCCTATTACACACTTGAATCCAACTTTTGCTTATAAAGAGTCATCTGTTGGAAAGGCTATTGCTGGTGTTGAATGCAAAATAATAAATCCTGACTCTGATGGGAATGGAGTGATCTTCATAAAAGGACCAATGGTAATGAAGGGTTATTATAAAAACCCTGAAGCTACAAAAGAGGTTCTATCCGATGATGGTTGGCTTAATACTGGAGATGTTGGCCATATAGACTCCCAAAACTATCTTTATCTTACTGGCAGAGCAAAGTCTGTTATTGTAACAGAGGGAGGAAAGAACGTTTTCCCAGAAGAGATTGAAGATAAATTCCAGCTTTATACAGAGATTCAGCAAATTTGTATCATAGGATATATGCTTAATGAAAAAATGAAGGAAGAGGGTATTAGAGCTGTTATCTACCCTGCGTCAGACTTTGTCAAATCATGTGGATCTGATAAGAAGAAGATCGAAGAAAGAATGAATGAAATTGTACAAGAGGTCAACAGAGGACTTCAAAGCTACAGAAGGATAACAATGGTTACAGTTGTTGATGAGCCTTTGGAGGTAACATCTACGCAAAAGATAAAACGATTCGAAGTAGCGAAAAAGTATGCTCTTTGATTTGCTTGTTTTTGATCTTTGGATTAACTTATAGACATGGAATTGAAAAGTTATCAAAGAGCGTTTTTGCGCTCAAAGGCGCAACAGTTGGATCCCATTGTTTATGTTGGGAAGGAAGGTTTTACTGATGGGGTTGTGAGAGCTCTTGATAGTGCTCTTTTATCACACGAGCTTGTAAAGGTTCGCTTCCAAAGTAGCAAGGATGAGATTGCTGAGATTTCTAGAAAACTTGAAGAGTCGACGAGCTCGACATTCATTGCGACTACAGGTTTCACATCTGTCTTTTTTAGGCAGGATGCTAAAGATCCGAAGCGAATCTATAAAATCTAGGTTTGATTGTCTAAAAAGCTTTTAAGAGTTAGAAAGTCCTCTGAGCTTTGTAAAAGTGCTTGGAGGATTTTTCTATGAAAGAAGATTGAAAAAATCAGGCTACCTTTTCCAAGATAACCTGATTGAAACCTGATATGTTCTTTTATTTGCTTTCAAGCGATAGTGTCTTTGTTGTAATATCGCAAACGGATTCTGGGCCGTAGTATTGTATTGCACCAGGATATGTGTAGCATGTTTTTTCTGCCCATGTCTCTCTTCTTTCAGCAAAGTATTTGAATGGCTTTCCCTCAAGATCTACAAGAGCTTTTTTGATTACAGGCTTATCTTCTCCATGTCTTCTTTCGATGTTCATCATCTTTGTGATAGGCATGCCACCAGCACACCACTTGTCTGCGCTTTCTGAAAGATTCTTTATGCTTGAAAGATATCCTGTATATCCGTTGATTATAAGCATCGCAGCATTGTAGCCAAGTGAATAGCAATAGTCAGCATCGAAGTTGGATGGGAATGCACATCTACCTTCATAACCGAAGAAATGATGAAGTGCATTGAATTTCCCATCGTATTGTCCTTTTGCTTTTCTTTCTTTAAGCTCAGCATCAACTAGTGATGCAATTAGCTTTTCTGATTCAATTCTGGAAACTTGTACATTGCCATGAGGGTCTCTATCCATCATAAGCTGTTGCTGTATGTCTTGTGGCAATATTGCAAAAACCTTGAATGACTCGGAGGATAGATGCTTGTCCATGAATACAAATTTCTTTTCAGCTGTATCGCACTCTGAGAACTCATCGTCATTTATCGCAAGGATATCATTTATCTCTGCTATAAGCTTCTTTACCTCAGGTACGAATTCGACAAGGCCTTCAGGAATAATCACAACTCCGAAATTATCTCCATTTTTTGATCTCTTTGAAACTGAGTCTGCAATTTGTGATGCAATTTCAGAAAGGGAGCTTTCATTTTTCTCTACTTCTTCTGAAATCAAGCATATATTGGGTTGTGTTTCCAAAGCACATTCAAGAGCAATATGAGACGCTGATCTTCCCATTACTTTAATGAAATGCCAATATTTCTTTGCTGAGTTTGCATCTCTTTCAATGTTCCCAATTAACTCAGAGTATGTTTTGCATGCTGTATCAAAGCCAAAAGATGTTTCGATGTCATCATTTTTCAAATCGCCATCGATTGTTTTTGGGCATCCTATTACTTGTATTCCTGACTTGCTTTCAAGGAAATACTCTGCAAGCACAGCTGCATTTGTATTAGAGTCATCTCCACCGATTATTACAATTGCATCAAGTTTATGTTCCTTTGCAACTTTTTCAACAATTTTAAATTGCTCTTTGCTTTCAAGTTTTGTTCGACCTGAACCAATTATATCGAACCCCCCAGTGTTTCTATACATGTTGATTATTTCATCTGTAAACTTGATGTATTTATTCTCAATCAGTCCACTAGGTCCGCCAAGAAATCCAATTAGCTCATTATCCTTGTGCTCAGCTTTTAATGCATCATAAAGGCCGGAGATAACGTTGTGCCCACCTGGAGCTTGTCCTCCAGAAAGAATCACACCTACAATTTCCTTTTGCCTTGTTTCTTTGGTCTTGCCAACTTGGAATGAGACTTCTTTCATGCCATATGTATTGGGAAAGAGTTTCTTGATTTTATCATTGTCACCAGCTGATTCTGTGGCAACACCATCAACTGCTGTAATCTTGCCGATGTCATTTCTCAAAATCGATGGCAATTTCGGCTTGTACCCGTAGCGCGCTATTTGAAGTGGAGATATTTCCATTGTTCCTCCTGTTTTAAATCCAATTGAATATTATAATATATCTGGTTTGAGTTTTTCTATAAAAATGTGATTATTTGATGTTTGTAGAAAAAAAATCTCTATTCTATTAGAATCCTTGTATGGCTGACCTATATATTGATGCTGATTCGCTTCCTCAAAAAATCATGGAGATTGTTGTTAGAAGAATACTCAAAGACAAGCTGGAGGCTGTTTTTGTTGCCGATAGGGAACTCCCATATCTAAAGGATGCAATTGCTAAAGATACAACATCTAGACGAGATGAATTTAGAGCAACATTGCCCAAAGAAGAGCTTAAGAAGATAAAATCAGGGATATCTATGATTGTTGTTGAGAGTGATATGGACTCGGCCGATAATGAAATCGTCAATATATGCACAAAACCAGCAATTGCAATAACTCATGATATCTTGCTAGCATCGAGGCTTTTGGAGAAAGGTCTAATTGTTATCGATGATCGAGGTCGGGAATTCACACGCGATAACATAAGATACGTCTTGTCGTTGAGGGGTATCAACAATGAGCTAAGGCAAATGGGAAAAGAGTATGAAAGATCTGAGCGATTTAAACCGACAGTCTATAATCAATTCGCAAATTGCTTTGATCGATCACTTCAGAAATTGATTAATCAGAAGAAATAATATTGTTAATTCGGAATAATATATCTTGTTTTTATTATATTTTATCATAAATTGCAAATAATTCCATTTATCTTATATGACAAGATTAGAAGCTGTATCAGAAGCGAAAATTGAAAACAATTATCTGAAGAATGTAAATGTCTTCTTCAATCCGTCTATTGGTAATGTCATTGATTGGTATTCTTCTTGCTATAAAGAAAAGAAAAAAGCTGTTATTGTTGTCAAAGCAAAGCATTTGAAAATATATAAAGCTCTTTTCCCAACTCTTCTAATACTTGATGATAGTGATGATAATCATCGTTTGAGAATACAAGATTATTTGTCATCAAATGGTCAAATAGAGAAAAAGAAAAGCATATTAAGTGAAAAGGAATCGTTCCTGCTTTCTGAGTATGCACTAGGATCTACAATCAAGGAGATTGGCAAAATGTTGAATATGAGCGAAAGAAGCACAAGACGACTCAAAGACAAACTTTTATCAAAACTTGATTTGGATTGTTCGAGACAGTTGATTGCATACTCTATTATACTTGACCTTTTGAATGAAAAATGTGATTTGTGACAAACCAAAATTCAATCGACAAGTTTTCCATCATGCATCGCTGGTATGTTGGGAATCGAGTTCTTGCTTGTCTTTTTATTTTTATAATCTTCTCGCTCGTTTCTGTTCTTTCGTCGTTCGCATTTCTCAATGTACATAGCTTCCTTCAGATTCTTCCTTGAGTCATTTATGTATTTGTTCTCTGGAATCGCAAGCTTGAGAGCGTAATGGAAGATCACAATATGTGCGTACCAAAAAAGAGATAAGAATGCCGGTAAGAGGACAGAGAGTGTAGCTTTTGCATTTGCTTCCTCTCCATAAACGATAACCATGTTTATATTTTGATAAAGCAGAATCAATGAGATGAGAAGAGGAACTATCCAGAAAAAGCATTGTCTGGTGAATATGAACCTCAAGCATGATAGTAGTGCCATAAATGATAGCATTGAAGCAACAATAACGATTATATATACAAACACATCGACTCCGAACTATCATAAAGTATAGCATATATAGTTTTGGAGGCAAAGCATGACAAAATTGACAAGAGGTGCAAATTGTCCTTTTCTGGAAAACCGAATAAGACCACGTGTGGAGGACATACGTGGGGCATATTATCGTGATACTACAGCAATCATCCATTCATCTCCATTCAGACGTTTAAAGCACAAGACACAAGTTTTTTTTGCTCCTTCAAATGATCATATATGCACAAGAATGGAACACGTTTTGCATGTTGCATCGATTGCTACTACAATATCGCGACCGCTTGGATTGAACACAGAGCTTGCCTGGGCTATTGGAATAGGCCATGATCTTGGGCATACACCTTTTGGCCATGTTGGAGAGAGAATAATATCAAAGCTTTCAAAGGAAAGGGGGCTTGGTCCATTTGAGCATGAGATCAATTCGCTTCGAGTTGTCGATTTTCTTTCTGATGGGGGAAGAGGACTTAATCTTACTTATGCTGTTCGAGATGGGATCGTATGCCATAATGGCGAGAGCTTGAAGAAGAGGATTATTCCAACATATGAGCTAAAGGATCTTTCTGAAATAAAAGAGAGATCAGGGCTGATACCAACAACGTATGAAGGAGCTGTTGTCCGTTTTTCAGATACGATTGCATATCTAGGAAGAGACTATGAGGATGCTGGAAGATTGGGGATTTTGAAGGACAAGGAGCTTCCTCAAATAGTAAAAGAGCGTCTTGGAACAAGTAACTCTAAGATTATAGATACGCTTGTAATGGATATAATCAATGGTGCAAACGACAACGATGGGATAGGTTTTTCTGACGATGTTTTCGAGGCTGTGATGGCTTTTTCTCAGTTCAATTACCAAAATATATACAAATCCGATATCCTTAATGGATACACTCGATATTTTTCAAGATTGATTAAGATCATAGTCGATTATCTTGAGGAGCTTTATGCTTCGTTTGGACTTGATGAAAGAGGCTATCATGCAGAGCATAATATGCTTGCTGCCGGTTTCTTCAACCATATTAGGGATATGTACCCAAAATATATAGAGAGGGAAGGAAGCGACAAGCGCATGATTATTGACTATGTTGCAGGAATGACAGACAACTTCTGCCTTGATTGCGTCAATGAGATTTTAATCCCGGAGCATTTAAATGAAGAGATAGATCAGTCTCTCACTGGTAAATGGTTTGATGTAAAATAAAATCAGCGGCTCTTTCTTAATGTTTCAATCTCTTTTATAAATTGATCTACATCATCGAAGGCTCTGTATACAGCAGCGAATCTTACATAAGCTACAGGCGATATAGGATATAATTGCCTCAACGTCTCTTCTCCGACTTCCTTGCTTGTAATCATATTCTTGACACCTGCTATCTCATAGACTCTGTCTTCGATGTTTCTCAGAATGTTATCCAAATCCTTAGGATCCAGATCCAATTTGTCTGTGCATGTCCTGATTCCTCTTTCGACTTTCGAGATATCAAAAGGCTGGTGCCTGCCATCTTTTTTGATTACTATGATTGGACGCTCCTCGATTCTTTCGTAACTTGTGAACCTGAAGCCACAATTCAAGCATTGTCTTCGGCGTCTTATTTGGGTTCCATCCCTAGTAGATCGAGACTCTAGTACTTTGTCATTATTATGTGAGCAACGAGGACAACGCATATTTTTGTATTGTATCATAATGAGTGCCAAAAATAAAGGATATGTTGACTATTAGTTAAAGATACAACATTATGTTACTATAATAACTTGAGAGGTGTTTATGGGTAATTCTGTTGCTAGTTGTGTTAAGGATATAATCAACAAAAGTCCATTTACTTCAGAAATGCTTATCCAAGAAATTATTTCGTTTGCCAATCTCGCAAAATTCATAAAGCCAAAAGTTGAGGCAATGTATGGCGATAGTGTCAACACATCTACGATAGTTATGGCTATTAGGCGTTATGCAAGCGAACTGAAGAAGAAAGAGGAATTGAAGGTACATGGCACAATTGGCTATGACATATCAATGAAGACGAATATATATGATATCAATTTCACCAGAAATGAGGCATTCATGTCTAAACTCTCGACTCTTTACCAAAAAATCCATGTTGATTCAGGTGATTTCATAAATGTCTCTATAGGTTCTCATGAGATTTCGTTAATGGTGTCGCAAAAGTACAAGGATGTTGTGGACAAATTGCTTGAAGGGGAGAATATAGTTGCAAGGATGCAAGACCTCGTTGCTTTGACAATTGTTTTCAATGACGGTGATTTTCTGAAAACGCCAGGGATAATGTATCTTGCACTTAGAAAGCTTGCGTGGGAGAATATAAATGTCTTTGAGATTGTATCAACAACAAATATCCTCACCTTTGCAATCGAGAAAAAAGACAGTTTGAGAGCGTATGCGACGTTGCAAGAGTTTTTGAATGAAGAGTTGTAGGATAGTAACAGGGCCAATTGATTCTGGCAAAACAAGTTACATGCTTGAGCTTATTGCTAAAGCGCCAATGGCAAGAGGATTCATTTCATCAAAGGATCGATCGGGATATTCGCTTGTGGATATCGAAAGCAAGGAAGAAAGACGCTATCTTTCGATAAATCCTATTTTCGAATATAGATTCGGCAAATGGTATATAGATTACTCTTCCTTCGATTGGGCATACAAAAAACTCTACCATTTGGATCATGGGGATGTATTTCTGGATGAAGTTGGAAGGCTTGAACTTGAAGGCAAAGGCTTTTCTAAAGCGTTATCAATGCTCAAGGAAAGGGAGATAAATCTTACTCTAGCTATAAGAGATGAGTTTGTGCAATCGATTATCAACGCTTTTTCCCTTGATGATGCTATAGTGGTTTCAGTTCCTCCGATAGTTCCTTGATGTATTCGTCTGAACCTGCATAGATTGGCATCTTGAATGGTTTCTTCTTCCAAATGAAATCATTTGTGTACTCAAAATCGTCACCATTTATGTATTTGATATCGAGACCACATTTTTTTGCAATTGCATGCGATGCTGCTATATCCCAAACAAAGCAAGGCTCAATGACAGCACCTTTGAACTGCTTGATTAGGGAAGGAAGCAAAAGATGGATAACAGATGAGCCGAATGTGCGAATTTTGCCATGAAAGAGCGAAAAGTCAAAAACCTTATGGCTTTTGGAACCCATTGTTATTTGTTCCTTGTCATTGCTTTTTTCCTCAGGGACAAACTCGGAGCCATCTACAATCAATTGCCCGTTTGGGTCCAATCGTACAAATAGTGATGGCTTTGCTATTCCGAATCTGGGAGCATCGATCATTGCACCAACTGGATTCTTGTCCTTGTCGAGTATAGCCAATGCAATAGCAAAAGATGGAAGGCCTAATGAATAGACATCTGTCCCATCTATAGGGTCAAGAACAAATGTGAATGGAGCATTGTATTTTTCTTCTGTTGTCTCTTCTTCGCTTATTACAGCGCAATCTGGAAAAAGCTCATTGATCTTGGTCAAAATCCTCCTGCTTATCTCCAGATCGACTTCGGTGAGGATGGAGCCATCCTTTTTGTGAGATCTATGTACATGGCTTTGCATTCGAGTTGCATATTCGCCACATTCGATTATTGTTTTTTCAAGTATATCAAGATTATTCTTGTTCATCCCTTGCATTGAGTTTTTCCCCTTATTGAACTATAGTTCCATCTAATGGCACTTCAAAAACTTGTAACAGAGTATATCAAGAAAAGCCCAGCATACAAAGCATATATTGAAAATCATGATGCTTTATTGAAATCTGATGGTCTTGATTTCTATCCTTTATCGAGAGCTGTAAAGCTCTGGGCCGATAAAAGGAGAGGTCGTTTATTTGCTATTTTGCCTACAGAAGAGGGCGCAAGATCCCTTTTTGATGATCTGTCAGACACGAAAGATGTGGATCTAGTCTATCTTCCAACCGATGGAAAGATGCTATATTCCTCATATAGCCAGACTAGGTCGGAGATTGAAAGGCGAAAGGCATTGGATAGTATCGCGTCAATGCAAAGGGGTATTGTTGTTAGCTCCTTAAGGGCTTTTGTCTCCCCGCTTTTATCTGAAGACCAAGCATCGAAACTTTTGCTTACATTAGCTGTCGGCGATAGATTTGATGCTATGGGAATGGCACAAAAACTATCCGAATCTGGGTACTTTAGAGTTCCAAATTGCTATGAAGAAGGGACTTTTTCTCTTCGAGGTGAAGTATTCGATATATATCCATATTCTCATGATTATCCTATAAGGATATATGCTGATTGGGATACTGTGGATAGGATATCAACATATGACACAACAAGCCAAAAAACCAAGGAAAGTTTGCAAAAGATCAGGATTCCATTGATTGATAGCGACTCAGATACCAACTACTGTTTTTCGACAATAAAAGACTATTTGAAAGACGATGATTATTTTGTGCTCTCTGGAATGGAGAGAATAGCGACAAGCTGGTATGGTATCGAAAACGAGGCAAGATCAAGATACAAGGTTGCTTATAGCCAAAACATAGATGCACCTCTTCCAGATAGGATGCTATTTGATTGGAAGGATTTTTCATCATCTTTAAAAAGAGGGCTTCTTATATATGATATTTCTCAAAGCACAAATTTCCATTTCGATGTCAGTCCATCTCGCTCATATTTTGGAAATGCTTCATATTTCAAGGATGATGTCGCATCGCTTTTGAAGAACAAATGGCAGATTTTCGTTGTTGCGCCATCCCAAGTCCAAAAGGAAAGGCTCGATAATTTCCTAAAAGGCTATGATGTCGATATTAGTGTTATGAATCTCTCTTCTGGTTTCCAAATAGAGGAGATATCGACACTCGTAGTCTTGGATCAAGAAATATTCGGCAGAAGAAAGCAGAGAGCGAGAGCAACGATAGAGAAGGTTGAGTCATCACCATTGGACTCCTTTGTAGAACTGAAGGAGGGCGATTATGTTGTGCATGTCAACTACGGAATTGGACAGTTTGTTAAGATAGATAGGGTAAAGACAACACGGACCGAACGCGATTATATAAAAATAAAGTATGCAAATGAAGAGTATCTATATGTTCCGATAGAACAAGCCAATCTTGTACAAAAATTCATTGGAAATGATGCAAGGGTGCCTAAGCTCGATACAATAGGCTCAAATAGTTGGACAAAGAAGAAAGAGAAGGCTATGAAGAATGCCCAAGAGCTTGCATCTGAGCTTGTAAGGCTCTATGCGCAGAGGCAAAACTCGTTCGGCTATCCTTTTGCCAAAGATAATGATTGGCAAATACAATTTGAAGCATCATTTCCTTTTACAGAGACTCCAGACCAAATAAAGTGCATTGATGAGATCAAGAAAGACATGGAGTCAGATAAAGTCATGGATAGACTTGTATGCGGAGATGTAGGATATGGGAAAACAGAGATTGCTTTCCGTGCTTCCTTCAAGGCTGTCATGTCTGGAAAGCAAGTTGCATTTCTGGCACCGACTGTTATTCTTGCCGAGCAACACTATGAAAATTTCATCTCACGGCTTGGGTCTTTTCCTGTCAAGGCATCCATTCTCACAAGGTTTGTGAAGCCTAAGGAGCAAAGAGCTGTCATGGCTGGACTTGAGGAGGGCAAGGTCGATGTGCTTTTTGGGACTCACAAGATCCTAAGCAAGGAGTTGAAGTTCAAGAACCTTGGTCTTTTAGTTGTTGATGAAGAGCAACGCTTTGGAGTCAAAGCAAAAGAAAAAATCAAGCAAATGAAGACCAATATCGACTGTCTTTCGCTTTCAGCTACACCAATTCCGAGGACACTTTACATGTCTCTTCTTAAGGTAAGGGATATGTCTTTGCTTACAACAGCACCAAGGGAAAGATTGCCTATAGAGACAAAAATCAGCCAATACAACTTGTCTATTGTAACAGATGCAATAAAAAGGGAACTTGAAAGGGGTGGCCAGGTTTTCTATTTGCATAACAGGATTGATGATTTGGAGGACGTTGCACAAAACCTTAGAGCTGAGATTCCTTCAGCTATAATTGAAACAGCTCATGGAAGGATGGATGCAGAGGATCTTGAAGATGTAATGCATAGGTTTATCTATGAAGGAGTCCAGGTTCTTGTGTCTACGACAATCATTGAAAATGGTATTGATATTCCAAATGTCAATACAATAATCATAGATAGAGCTGATCGACTTGGACTATCACAACTATACCAGCTCAGGGGAAGAGTAGGAAGATCCGACAAAAAAGCCTATTGTTATCTGTTGTATCCGAACGAATGCGCCTTGAACGATGATGCAATCAAACGATTGCGTGTTCTTTCAGAGAATACAGATCTTGGATCTGGCTTCAAGATAGCAATGAAGGATATGGAGATTCGTGGAGCTGGCAATATCCTTGGAAGGGAGCAATCAGGGCATCTTGAGGCTGTTGGTTTGGATATGTACATGCGTCTTTTGGAAGAGGAAATAGATAAGCTTACAAATGGCAATGAGCAGCAGCGCGATGTGCTTTTGGAGCTCGATTATACAGGTTTTATCCCAGATTCGTATATATCAGATCCTGTCGCTAAATTTGAAATGTATAAAAAGATTGCATCAATTGCAACTGAAGGTCAACTTGAGTCGCTACGCCAAGAGGCTGAAAACAGATTTGGTTCGATTCCAGAGGAAGTCGATAATCTTTTTTGCATTGCTGAGATAAAGATTATTTGCAAGAAACTTGCAATATACCATCTTTCAGAATCGAGGGGGATTGTGCAAATAGAGTTCTCGAATGTAAGCTTACTGAATCCGGATCGAGTAATTTCCTTGATGAAGCTTTCAAATGGGAAGGTTACTATGGATGCAAAGAGGATGAATTACATGAAGATGGAGACATCGGCTATATCACTCAAGGATAAGGCTCTTTTTATCCTTGAACAGCTTAGGAGATTGATTTGATGGATGACAATATTTTAGAACGCCTTGGAAGGATTGAATTAAGGGAAGGCAAAGAGCGCCAAATAAAAAGCTATGTCTTGAGAAATAATGTCATGGATGAAAAAGACAGGGAAATTGTAGAAAAATACTTTCCATCAAATGGCATCTTCTTCTCGAAAGAAACTTGTGATTTCTCCAAGATCTTTGGAAATGACAATCCACTTATCATAGAGATTGGATTTGGAATGGGCGATACGACATTGCAAATGGCATTGATAAAACCTGAGAATAACTATCTTGGGTTGGAAGTCTACATGAAAGGATACATAAAGCTTCTATCAAAACTCGGTGAAAACATGATCGAGAATGTGAAGATTATGCGTTTTAATGCTGTGGATGTACTTGAGCATATGGTAGAGGATGGTTCCGTTGCTGGCTTCCATATCTTCTTTCCTGACCCTTGGCCAAAGAAAAAACATCATAAAAGAAGGCTTGTAAACGCCGACTTCTTGCATCTCCTTTCAAAGAAGCTCAAAATCGGCGGTTACATTTATATAGTCACAGATTGGCAAGAATATGCCAATGAGATTGTTGATTTAGCAAATAATGAACCCTTGTTGAAAAATCCGTTCTACGGCTTTGCACCCCCAGTTGCTTGGAGACCTATTACAAAATTCGAGCAAAAAGGGATGGACAAAGAATATACGATAAACGAAATCTGGCTTGAAAGAATTTAGAGATATGTTCTATTTCTTCAATAAATCCCTAATCTCTTTCAATAGAACAATCTCTTGAGGCTCTGGTGGAGGATTTTTAGCTTTTTCTTCAGCTATTTTTTCTTCTTCCTTCTTCTTTTTTTCTTCTAATTTGCTTTTGAATCTATTCATGGCACGTACGACAGAAAAAATCACAAATGCTATGATAAGGAAGTTTACTATTGCGTTTATAAACAAGCCATAGCTTATTGCTAGCTCTGGCTTTTCTTCGGTTGCGGCTCTTAAGACTATCTTTAATGAACCGAAGTCTATTCCACCTGTTGCAAGGCCTATTATAGGATTGATTATGTTTGTAACCAATGAATTGACTATAGCAGTAAAAGCCGAGCCAACTACAACGCCTACAGCCATGTCAACAACATTTCCGCGAGCAATGAAAAGCTTGAATTCATTGAAAAATCCATTCTTTTTTTCTGACATCTTATCGTTTCTCCATAATAATCAAAAATGCATGTAGATGAAATATAGCAAAAAAGCAATAATCATTATAGAGGTGATTATGCAATTCCCAAATAATTACAAATCTGTTTTAAGCCAGCATGATACAGAGAAGGCCATCAAGGCTGCAAAGGATATCTTTGAAAAAGAGCTAAGTGGAGCATTAAGGCTATCAAGAGTTACAAGCCCTATTTTTGTAGAGGCTGGAAGTGGCATAAACGATGATCTAAATGGAGTAGAAAGACCTGTCTCCTTTCCTGTAAAGAATCTGGGAGAGAAGAAAATGGAGATTGTCCAATCGCTTGCCAAGTGGAAAAGGATGGCACTTGCAGATTACAATGTGGCACCTGGCAGAGGCATTTACACTGATATGAATGCTTTGAGGCCTGATGATGATATTGATGCAATTCATTCTATTTATGTTGATCAGTGGGATTGGGAGAAGGTCATTATGGACTCTGATAGGAATCTTGATTACCTGAAAAAGACTGTTAGATCGATTTATTTTGCTATCAAACGAACAGCATTCCTTTTGGAGGAGCTGTATCCAGAGCTTGATGATTATCTTCCAGACGAGATTGCTTTTGTACACACAGAGGAAGCTGCAAAACTGTACCCTGATTTGAGTCCAAATGAAATAGAATATGAGCTTGCAAAGAAATACGGTGCTGTGTTTTTGATTGGGATAGGCTATGGAGACAAGCCTCATTCTGGGCGTGCTCCAGACTATGATGACTGGTCGAGTGAGAATGAGAATGGCTATCATGGCCTCAATGGCGATATAATCGTCTGGGATAAGGTCAGAAAGTCTAATCTTGAGCTTTCAAGCATGGGAATTCGTGTCAACAAGGAGTCATTATTAAGACAACTTGAACTAAAAGGTCTTGAACAAAGAAAAGAACTCTATTGGCATAGGAGATTGCTAAGTGGTCAATTTCCTCAAACAATAGGAGGGGGAGTAGGACAATCAAGGCTTTGTATGCTTCTTTTGCATAAAGCTCATATAGGAGAAGTCCAAGCCTCTGTTTGGCCTGAAGAAGTTAGAAAAGAAGCCTTATGCCATGGAGTAAGTTTGCTATAGAAAAGATTGATTTCTCTACTTTATGCTTCTGTATTGCTCTTTGAATCTTCTTAGTTTTGGATTTGCATACCCGTAAATGTTGTCATATCTGTAGTAAATAAAGAAGAGCACTGAGACAATTGTCCAAGAGACAGGGTAGCACACCATGACAAGTTCAATTGTTTTGCATAGGGCAGGGATTGAAAGCCATAAGATTCGCATTCCACAAATACCAATGACTGTAAAGAGAGTAGGGACCAGGACTTTTCCAGCTCCACGTATTGCTCCAGAGAACAATTCAATTGAGATATATGTGAAGTAAAATGGAGCAATCGTCCTCATTATCCTCATTCCAATTGAAATCACTTCATTGTCAGACAAGAAGATAAGATAACCAAAGCGCCCGAATGCAATATAGATTATCTCAAGAAATACAGTTGTAATCGTAGACATCAAGAAAACAGATTTAACACCTTTCTTTGCTCTGTCGATCTTTCCTGCGCCATAGTTTTGGCCAACAAATGTCGTGATTGAGATTCCGAATGCATTGATTATCATCCAAAAGACAGCATCAAGTTTCCCATATGCTGCCCATGCAGCTGCAGTGTTTGTACCAAATGAGTTGACTCTGGCTTGTATCGTCATGTTGGATATATTGTACATTATTGATTGTATTCCTGATGGAAGCCCGATCTTCAGCATCCTAATCAAGATAGGCAGGTCAAATCGTATTTTGCTTATACGCAAATTGCAACCATCTTTTCTTTTTCCCAACCAAATAAGAGACAGCACAGATGATACTATTTGCGAGAATATTGTTGCAAAAGCGGCACCTGCAACCCCCATATTGAACTTGGCGATAAAGACAATGTCCAGGATTATGTTCACTACAGAGCCAATAATAAGGAAGTACAATGGTCGATTCGAATCCCCCATTGCACGAAAAATCCCAGCACATATGTTGTACATTACTATTGAGAGCGACCCGGCAAAATAAATATGCAAATATGTTTCAGCCATATCCAAAACATCATTTGGAGTATCTATCAATACCAGGAGCGGTCGAGTGAATATGTAGCCAAAAATAGAGATTAATATACCACCAACAATTGCAAGCGCAATTGCTGTATGTATAGCTTTTTCTGTTTTGTCTGTGTCTTCTGCACCATAGAATTGTGAAATTACGACAGTTGCGCCAGATGATAGTCCTGTAAAGAATCCTATGATCAAATTGATCATTGTTCCAGTTCCGCCACCTACAGCAGCTAGTGCTTGCTTACCTAGAAACTGGCCAACGATTATTGCATCAACTGTGTTATATAATGTTTGAAAAAGTGTTCCAAAAAGAATTGGAAAGAAGAACAATAGGATTTGTTTCCAGATTACACCTTCAGTAATTCCATTTTTCAACTTGCTTGAACATTTGCGCATAAGTGAGATTGTGGCATTAGAAAAACATTTTGTAAAGTGAAAACAATGAGATAAAATCAGGGCAAGTTTTATCTCTTGCCCAAATGATTTTTATCTATAGAATCCTGCTAACTGGTCTTTGTCTGATAGCGATTTTGATTGAGCATCCCTTGCCGAATATTCTTTCCATTTGGCAAATGTATTTATCAATCAAATGCTCAGGAACATAAGCTTGTATTGTACCAGCAAATCCTCCTCCATGGACTCTTACAGCACCATCGCCCTTCAAGACTTCCTCGCTCATTGCAATTGCAATCGAAAGTCCTTGCTCTTGTGGCTTTGAGCTTGGGTATACGTTTTGCAAGAATCTGAAAGAGGAGTTGCCAGAGTCCTCGACATTGCATAGAAAAGAATCGATATCACCTCTTTTGAGTTCATCTAGCATCATCGATACACGTCTGTTTTCTGTGAAGAAGTGGTACGCACGCAAAATTGCTCTATCGTTCTTTATAGATTCACGAATCTTTGCAATGTTATCAATAAAGTCTGAAAACTCGACTTCTCTAAGGTTTTCTTTTCCAAAATAGTGTGCAACTTCTCTCATCTCTGGAGGTACCGATGCATATTCTTCTGTCAAGTCGGCATGAGAACCTTTTGTATCTGTGATTATCATTGTGTATCCATATTCGTTAAAATCTATATCAAGCGGCGTCAATACTGGATTATCTTTGTCTTTGAAGTCTATTCCAACGATTCCACCTTGTGCGCAACATGCTTGATCAAGGAGCCCAGATGGCTTTCCAAAGTAGATGTTTTCAGCTTTTTGTCCAATCTTTGCTAGCTCGATTGGTGTAAGTTTGTCATCATTGAATAGATTGTTGAAAATCTCAGCACATAGTACTTCTATCGCAGCTGATGATGAAAGGCCTGACCCTTTAAGCACTCTAGTTGTTGTATTTGCTTGCCATCCACCGATTTTATAGCCCATTTCCTTCAAAGTCGCAGCAATGCCTCTCAAAAGTGCATGTGTTGTATTTTTTTCGTCTTCTCGTGCCTTGAGATCATCTAGCTCTATTTCAACTTCCGGAAAACCTTCTGATGCGACGATTACTTTGCTGTCATCTCGCATCGAGACTGCAGCTATAGTATCAAGGCTAACAGTTGCTCCAATTACTTTGCCAAGATTGTGGTCTGTGTGGTTTCCTGCTATTTCGGATCTTCCTGCTGCAGAAAAAATCATCGGGTTTTTTTCTCCGAATAGTTTATTATGGGTATCTACTAGAGATTCAAAACGTGTATCCATATCCTTTTCTGTATATTCAGAACCATATAACTCGGGATAAATTCCATGCAGTGGTGTAAAATCCATATCAACTCTCCTTATTGAAAATTCTAGCATTTTGAAATGAACTTATGAAAGAATTCTATACATTATTTTTGTCGATGATAATGAATTTTTTTACTATCTCTTTGATTTTGCCTTCTTTTATAAGTATTGCTAATGCTCTATCTATATCTTTTTTTGACCATGAGGATAGATTGTTCTTTCTTTTGAAGATGTGCTTTGACGAGAGTTTTTTTGAAGCTCTTTCTCTCGTTGTAAATGGATGTCTTTTTATAAATGAGGTTATTTCATTCTCGCCAGACCGTCTATAGTTTTCCCTTATGCAATGATTGCATCCTAGGCAATTTCTTTCCACTGGCTCTTCATTCATTTCGACTAGTAGACCATATCGTATGCATTTTGAGCCGTAGAATATGTTCTTTAGCCTTGATTCCTCGTCTGGATATGAGAGTATGAATGAATATGAGTTTTTGCCATCTCTTCCTCCACGCCCTGCTTCTTGCAAAAAGCTGCTCGCATCTTTAGGAATGCTGTAATGAATAACACATCTTATCCCTTTTATGTCGATTCCCATGCCAAATGCAATCGTTGAAAATAATATCCCATCCTTTGTTTTTGAAAACCATTCCTCAACTATCCTTTTCTGATCTTTCTCTAGCATTGCATGGTAGTAGTTGCATTCGAATTTCCTTGAAAAATCTTGAGAAAGATCCATTGCTATCTTCCTTGAAGGGCAGAATACCAAGGCTGGCCTGTAAATAGGATTTTGCAATATGCTTTCTATCTCCTTTTCCTTATTCAGTGCGATTATTGATCTATAGAAAATGTTCTCTCTATCAGGAGAGTCTCTGATAATATATGGATTTCCCCCAAAGAAGACTTTTTCAACAATGCCATCTAGGATTTTTTTGTCCATAGTCGCTGTAAATGCGAGGATGTGTTTTGGCCTTATCTTCTCGATGACTTTTCCTATGTTCATGTAGCAAGGCCTGAATTGCTCTCCCCATGTAACTACAGTATGGACTTCATCGATTATCATAAAAGAGACATCCAAATTCAAAAAGTTGTTTTCTGTCAGGTACATAAGCATTTCTATATTTGTCAACATGACGATGCTTTCTTTTCTCTTGAGCCTTGCTATAGCTCTATTTCTTTCTTCTCTGTTCATGCCTCCTTTTATTATTTCCACATTAATTCCAATTTTTTTGAACCTGTTGGCTTGGTCATTCATAAGTGCAATAAGAGGGTAGATTATTATTGTTGTCTTTTTCAAAACCAAGATAGGAAGCATGAAACAGAGACTCTTTCCACTTCCTGTTGGAAGGCACGCCAACATCCTTGAGTCTTTATTGTAAAAGTCATTTTCAAAAATATGCTTTATGATCAACTCTTGAAATGGCCTTAGATAGGTTATTCCAAATTTCTCTCTGAGCTGTTCAATCCATCTCTCATCATCCATATATATAGAAATGCAAATAACTTCGAATTATGTCGAAAAAAGATTGAAATAGAAGACATCCATGTTCGAGATGTACAACAACTCTGAGAGCAAGGCAAAGGAGAGAATGCCATCTTCGCTCAAGAGCTTCTTCAAGGCACTCTATGATACTTTCCAGAAAATCTACAAGAACGTCACAGGCAAGAGCTTGATGCCAGAGGGGCTTGCATCTGCGTACAGCTCGTTTGTCGAGAACAACAATGCTCAAACAAACAACTCAAGCTCCATTGAAACAAGCAATGGAATTCTGAGGCAACAGGAGATAGAGAACGAGGAATACAGAGAAGTAGAGAAAAGATACAAGGGCACAGACCAGTGGATGAAAGCTCCGAACGGAAAACCTACGAACCTCACTGAAAGGCAATGGGTACAAGTTAGAACGCCTTCATTCATAAAGTGGTTTGGAGACTGGCTGAAGGCTTTTAAAATAAACAATCTCATTAGAAGTAAGGCTTTGGATATATCCTCATATAAGACAACTGCTGAAAATGCAAAGGAAGTTTACAAGGCTATAGGATCAGTTACAAATGAGGATACCAATATGAATGTTGCTTTTGTAAATAAAGCACTAGGAAAGATTATACGTCATAAAGGTTATGATCCAAGATTGATAGGTGCATTGAAAGAACTTTTTGCATCAGCAATTCTAATGAATGAAGAAAAACCGGATTTTACAACGCCCAGAGCTGATGGTAGCATTCATAAGCAGAAGAATAATATCATAAGTTTTACTCATTTTATCAATAAAGTAGAGATAGATGGAAAGAGTTATTTTGTAAGATATACTGTACAGAACTTAAGAACAAGAAAGCCTGACGGAATTCATGAGTTTCATTCTCAACAGCTAACTGATATAAAAATTAGCAACGCTGACATTGTATCTGCTTTATTTTTGCAGGCAAACCCTCCAGCCGTTGCTTCCGATTTAAAGCTAGCATCATTTCTAAAAGAGGTCAATGATTGTTCGAAAGTTGTTGATGAAAACGGAGAACCTTTGGTTGTCTATCATGGAGCGAAACACCCATTCTTCGATACGTTTAATATGGGGAAAAGCGAGGAAGAAAGAGCTTACGAGAACGTGCCAGAGAATACTGCATGGTTTACTTCAAGCAAGGAAGTGGCAAAAACATACTCTGCCAATGGGTCTTTTGAAAGCCCTATCTATCAAAAGCCATTTGAAGAGGATTATGATTTCTATGACGACGAGGGTGGATTTTATGGAGCAACTTATTCTGTCTTCTTGAATATAAGAAACCCATATACTTTCGATTTCAAGAATACTAGCTTTAGAGGATTTGCTACAAGAGAATCAAAGGTGAAGTATCTCACAAAAAAAGGAAAGGGGCACGGCAAAGCCAACTATCGATACGATGAATACGATTACGTAAGAAACGGCGATGGGTCTATCCGTGCATTCGAGACAAGAGAAGACGCCGAAGCTTTTATAAGAGCAAATAATTTAGAAAGGAGTAGGATATTTGGCACAGACAGACGTGTGTTTGATACAGATACAAATTATGAGGCAAAAAAAGCAAAGGCAACAGGCTTGTACGATGGTGCTATTTTTCGCAATGTTTATGATGTTGGTAGCTATATATATGAAGCAAAAGGAATAGCGGACGATTATGTTGTTTTCAACCCAAATCAAATCAAGTCCGCCACAGACAATTTAGGGACATTTTCTACAGCCAATGACAGCATCCTCTATCAATCAAGCTCTCCAGAAGAGAATGTTGCAAGAGAGTTCTCATCTGACAAGAATGCATGCCAAAGATACACATATGCTTACTTCTCAGGCATGATCGATGCAGGAGTCTACGTCTCTCCTGCGTTTATTGAAATGAAACCGTAATAAAAGAGACATATGTTAGTGAAAAACCAGCTTATAAAAGCTGGCCTTCAATGACTTTCTTAGAATTGACAAAGCTTAGGAGCTCTTGGGAATGGTATTACGTCTCTGATATTGGCAACTCCAGTAACATACCTTACAGCTCTCTCGAATCCGAGTCCAAATCCTGAATGTGGAACAGAGCCATATTTTCTTAGGTCTAGATACCACCAATAGTTCTCAATATCGAGATTAAGCTCTTTCATCCTGTTTTCAAGGACATCGAGCCTTGCTTCTCTTTCAGAACCTCCAATAATCTCTCCAAGTCTTGGAGCAAGCACATCCATAGCTCGTACAGTTTTCCCATCAGGGTTCAGTTTCATATAGAATGCTTTTATTTCCTTCGGATAGTCAGTCACTATAACTGGGCATTTTGCAATTACTTCAGAAAGATATCTCTCATGCTCGGATGCAATGTCTGAACCCCAATGAACAGGAAATTCAAACTGGTCATTCTTTTTCTCAAGTTCTTTGATTGCATCTGTGTAAGTCATATGAACAAAAGGTGAATCCACTACAAGCTTCAATGTCTCCTTGACACCATTGAGAACGAACTTGTCAAAGAAATCCATATCTTCCTCACAGTTGTCAAGAACATATTTGAAAATGTACTTCAAGAATGATTCGGCAACAGCCATATCACCCTCTAGATCGCAAAAAGCCATCTCAGGCTCTACCATCCAAAATTCAGCAAGATGTCTTGGCGTATTTGAATCTTCTGCTCTGAAAGTAGGCCCGAATGTATATATGTTGGAGAGTGCTGTTGCATATGTCTCTCCCTCGAGCTGTCCAGATACTGTAAGGTTAGCCATTTTGCCAAAGAAGTCTTTTGAGTAATCGACTTTTCCATCCTTTGTTTTAGGAATATTCTCAAGGTCCAGTGTTGTTACTTGGAATTGTTCGCCAGCCCCTTCGCAATCAGATGCTGTGATTATAGGAGTGTTGACATAGAGAAAGCCGTTTTCCTGGAAGAACTTGTGTATAGCAAACGCCATGTTGTTTCTTACTCGTGCAATAGCTCCAAAAAGATTTGTCCTTGGTCTTAGATGTGCATTGTCTCTCAAGAATTCAATAGAATGTCTCTTTTTTTGCAATGGATAGTCCGATGGGCACTCTCCAACAAGAGTTAGATTCTCAACCAGAAGTTCAACACTTTGGTTGCCACCTTGGCTTTCTACGATTTTCCCTTCAGCGATAACGCTTGCGCCTGTTGAGATAGAGTTAAGGAGATTATCATTTTGAAAAGAACCCTTATCGATAACAGCTTGCAATCCCTTTAGACAGGAGCCATCATTGATTTCGAGAAAACATACATTCTTGCTGTCTCTCTTTGTTCTGACCCAACCTTTTGCAAATACTGTCTCATCTGATGGAGTGCGTGAAAGCAATCCCTTTATTCTCTCTTCCATATACTATTCTCCTTGTTTACATCTCAGCTTATTGAATTTTTGCACTTTCTATTTGCAAGGTCAATATTAGCGAGAAAAATGAGCAATTTGCTATCTAGTTATTTATCGCTATGAATTTTTTTCATGAAATATAGGATGAATTAGTCAATGATTGTGATGTATTAAGGCCAAAAGTGTATAAAATCAATATTGTTGATAAGACTCCAGATTATTAAAATGGAAAAGAAATGATACAGATTATTGGACGAAATAGCGATAGAGAGACAAAGAAAGCGATAATGCATCTCAAAGAACATGGATATGAGTTCCAGTTTTTGGATCTAGATAAAAGAGACCTTTCAAAAAAAGAGTGGCTGGCTATACTTTCTAGCGTTAATGATGCCAACGATTTGATTAACAAGAAATCAAAATTCTATATCAAACATGGCTATGAATGGATGGAGTATGATCCATTGGAGGCGATTATTGCACATCCAGAGATGCTGACTATTCCAATTATAAGGAAAGAGAGCAAGGCGAGAGTAGGATTTGATATGGATTTTGTCAAGGAATTATTGAAATGCAATATATAGTATTGACAACTGGCAGCTGTGGCAATTGCTACATTTTCCATGAAAATGGTGAGAGCTTGATTATAGACGATGGTGTTAGCTTTACAAAATTAAGCAACGAATTTGAAAGACATAGCATTCCAATGCAATCTATAAAAGCTATGTTTTTGACACACTTGCATCCAGACCATTCAAAGGGAGTAGGTGTCTTTATTCGAAAGACATCTCTTCCCGTTTATTTGTCAAAAGAAAGTTTTGATAATTGCAAGGTCGAACTTGAAAAACAAAAGATTGACAGAAACAAGCTTTCAACTTTCAATCATGGCGAGCAACTTAATATAGGAGGATACTCAATCACGCCTTTTCATACATACCATGATTCGATTGGTTCCTCCGGCTATTACATAGAGCATGGAGAATCAAGCGTGTTTCTTATGACTGATACAGGCATTATTCCAGACGAGGCGTTTTCTCTTGCTCGATCTTCAAAGTTGAAATTCATCGAAGCGAACTATGATGAAGAGATGCTGGAAAACGGCCCTTATTCGAAATGGCTGAAGGATAGAGTAAGGGGAACATATGGCCATTTGTCTAATGTAGATGCTATCGATTTTGCATCTCGTACAAGCAGGCAAGGCGATCAAGTTTGCTTTATCCACTTATCTGAAAACAATAACAAAGTGAGTATCGTAGAGTCTCTTGCGAGAAAAAACATTCCTTCAGGTGTTTTTGTGAAAGTTCTTGCAAGAGGCGAGATGGTTGGAGGTTTCATCAATGAATAAAAAAGAGAAGAAACATATCAATGAGAAAATAACATTCAAGAGATGCAAGAAGGCGCTTAGGCCAGATGGGTTGCAAATGAAATCCTTGCTAGGCTATACATTCGTTGATTTTGCAGAGGCAATAGCATCCAGATATCCTAATAGGATTGTATATTCTGTTTTTCGCGATGATACAAGCGATATGACATATTCACAACTTGTGCAAAGAGCGAGAAGCATTGCATCATACTTAATGAAACTTGGGTACAATCATGGTGATAAGATTGCTATTTTCTCGGAAAGTTGCCCAAATTGGATGGTCATGTATCTTGCAATTGCTTATATTGGCTGCGTTGCTGTTCCTATACTACCTGATTTTTCGCAAAATGAGGCCAATACAATCTTTTCCGATTGTAATTTGAAAGGCGCTTGTGTTAACCAAAAATCATTTTCGAAGATAAAGAGCTTTATCACTGACCATGACATAGATCTCTTCAGAATGGAGGATTTGTTGCATATCCCTAGAGAAAATGCTTTGGATTTTGCATCTTCACCTGGCTTTTCAATGACAAGCAGCAAATATAAGATGGATGAGTTGGCAAAGAGAAAGCCCGAAGAAACAGATCCTGTTTCATTGATCTATACATCTGGAACAACGGGTTCGTCCAAGGGCGTTTTGTTGACGCATATCAATATTTTAAGATGTGCTGATTTGGCATCTGATGTTTATGTGAAGATAAAACCAGGCTATAATGTGCTTTCAATTCTTCCTATGAGCCATGTCTATGAATTTACAATCGGACAGGTTCTTACTATGATGCGTGGTTGCCATATAACTTTTCTTGGAAAACCACCAGCCGTGTCAATTTTATTGCCGGCATTGCAAGATGTACGGCCTCAAATAATGTTGACAGTTCCGCTCTTGATTGAAAAAGTTTACAAGTCAGCGATTCTTCCAGTGTTAAGTGAAAACAAAAAGATCAAAAAACTGCTGAAATCGCCTTTGAAGTGGTACGTCTATCGAGCAATGGGCAAAAAGCTTGTTGCAACATTTGGCCATAGATTGAAGTTCTTTGGAATAGGCGGTGCCGCATTGGATTCAGAGGTTGAGAAGTTTTTGCATCTTGCGCATTTCCCATATGCAATTGGCTATGGCTTGACAGAAACATCTCCATTGATTGCAGGATGTGCCTCCAAGTACTCTGACCAAAAGCCAGGTTGGATAGGAAAAATTGTTGCCGATGATGATGTAATACTCTTGAACAGAAATCAAGATGGAATAGGCGAGATAGCTGTCAAAGGCCTTAATGTCATGTCTGGTTACTATAACAATCCAGAGTTGAACAAAGAAGCATTTACGCCGGATGGTTATTTCAAAACCGGAGATCTTGGTGAGATTGATTTTTACAACAGGCTTGCAATCAAGGGTAGAGTCAAGACTATGATTCTGGGACCTGCAGGTGAGAATATATATCCAGAGTCGATTGAATCTTTAATCAACAATATGAACTTTGTCCAAGAATCTCTTGTCGTTCCATCTGATGGTGGGCTTTTGGCCTTGATTAAGCTTGATTTGAAGGCCTTTGCCAATAAAATGAACCTTGATATGCATGAGGTTGCTTTGGAAGCTAAAAAGTACTTGATGTCGATTAGAAGGGATGTGAATTCGCAACTCTCGTCATTTTCAAAACTTGATGATGTTGAGCTCCAAGAAGAAGAATTCGAAAGGACCCCAACTCAGAAGATTAAGCGTTTCATGTACTCGAACAAAGGCAAAGAGAATGCCAAAGCAACAGAAAAAAACAAAGAGATAAGTTGCAACAAAAAGGGAGCATTGAAGGCTGACAAAGTTGCAATGAAGAACAAGCTAAGAGCATTGAAGAAAGAATTCGAAAGCAATAAGCGAAAGATCTCGAACTCATACAAGACAGAGTTAAAAGAACTTTCAAAAGAGGAGAGAAAACTCAAAAAAAGCGAACTCAGGAAGAAAATGAAAGAGGACAAAAGAGAGGCAAGAAGGCAATATCGTAGAGAAAAAGCCTTGATATAATAAAGCTAAGAGGAAAAGAGGTGTTTAAAAGCGCCTCTTTTTTGTAGAATCATCATATGAAAAAGGTAAATGAATTAACACAAGATGTTAGGATTCAAGCAATCGAAGACCTGAAGACTCCGCGGGAAATTGCTTTGATGTACCCCCTTACAGAAGATGATAGAAAATCAATATGCAAATATCGTAATAGCGTCAATTCTATTATCAAAGGCGATGATGATAGATTGCTAGCAATAGTAGGCCCATGCTCAATTCATGATCCAAAAGCAGCAATAGAATATGCAAAGAGGCTAAAGAAACTTTCAGATGAGGTCTCTGATCAATTCTTTATTGTTATGAGGACCTATTTTGAAAAACCTCGTACGACTCTTGGCTGGAAAGGGCTTATCCTTGATCCAGATATGGATGAAACGTATAACATCGAGAAAGGCTTGGAAATAGCAAGAAAGCTTTTGCTTGATATAACACGAATAGGTCTTCCAGTTGGTTGCGAAGTCCTTGATCCGATTGTTCCGCAATACACAGATGAGATTATGTCTTGGTCAAGCATCGGAGCTAGGACATCCGAAAGCCAGACCCATAGATCACTTGCATCTGGGCTATCTGTTGCTGTTGGATTCAAGAATTCAACTTCAGGTGAAATCGATGCCGCTGTTAATGCTGCAAAATTCGCATCAAAGCCAGCAAGCTTCATAGGTATCAGAAGGGATGGAACAAGCGCTATATTCAGATCCTGTGGAAACGATTGTACCCATTTGATTTTAAGAGGAGGTGTGCATGGCCCAAATTACTATGAGGAATTTATCGAAAATGCGGCAAAACGAATGAAGGAACTATCTCTTAATCCTGCTATAGTGGTTGATTGCAGCCACTCAAATTCCGCAAAGGACTATACAAGACAGAAGAGAGTTCTTCGAAGTGTTCTGGATCAATATATATGGGGAGACAAGAACATAAGGGGATTTATGCTTGAGTCTAACTTGTTTGAAGGAAATCAGAAGATAGGTAATGATTTGAAAAGTCTTCGTTATGGTGTTTCTGTGACAGACGCTTGTATAGGTTGGGATGAAACAGAGAGAATAATCTCAAATGGCGCAAAGCTTTTAAGAGATGCGAAAAAAAGGGGAGGGATCGATATTCTATGAAGAGAGTCTTGGTTTTTATTGCAAATGGATTTGAAGAGGCTGAGGCAATTTGTACGATTGATGTTCTTAAGAGAGCTAATATTGATGTTGTTTTGGCTGGAGTGGAAGGCGATTTGATTTCTTCTACACATGGTATAAAGATCAAATGCGATAGTTCTTTGGATTCTATTGATTACAAGCAATTTGATGCTTTCTTCTGCCCAGGTGGAATGCCAGGCGCTTTGAATCTTGCGCAATCTTGGGCTGTCAATGAGATATTGGTAAAAGCCTATAATGAAGGTAAGGTAATATCTGCTATTTGTGCATCTCCTGCGCTTGTTTTTGGGCCTTTGGGGCTCTTGAAAGGAAAGAAAGCAACATGCTTTCCTGGTTGTGAATCATATTCGCCAGACGTTGTCTTTTCATCTGATGGAGTAGTTGTAGATGGTCGTATCATAACAGCAAAGGCTGCAGGGTTTGCCTTTGATCTTGGTCTTAAGCTCGTTGAAGTGCTTATTGGCAAATCTACATCTGACAAGATAAAGGCAAACATATACTACAAATAGAAGCTAATTGGTTCGATTATTCAGATAATTTGAACGATGGGTTCGCATCTTCAAAAGTTTTATTGAAATTTCCTAAAATTGATGCTGAACCCATAATTCCATCTGTTTTTGATGATATTATTGCTGAGACAAAAACAAGACCATTGGTTGTATCTTTACTTGTGATAGTAATCTCTTTTGTTTCTTCTCTTTTTTGGCCATTTACGAACCAAGTTGTCCTCAAGTCGCCATTTTTGATGTATACAGGCTTCGATTTGATGTTTGTACTGTATGTGATTGAGTCATTTGTCTCTGTTACCTTTTTTATTTCGCCTTCAATAGTACAAGAATTGTCGATAGGTATTATATTGGCTTGGACAGTGCTTACGTTTGATGCTATATCGAATGTGAGTTCCCCCGCAGTTGTCTTATCTTGAGAGACTATCAATGTATCGATAACAGTCGAAATGATATTATTGCCTTCTTTAAGCAAAGCCTTATATGTATAAGTTCCGGAAGGAATTTGCTTGTACGTAAATTTAATTTCGCCTATGTTATTTTTTGCTTCTGAAATCTTAAATTCCATTTCATTGAATTCACTATCATAGATTTTTTGATCTATCTTGATTGTGCCATCATATTCATCCAATTTGGTTGTATCATATTTGAGTGTTATCTCAAATGTGCCATTGCCATTGAAGACAAGAGGAACTGTCACTGAATTGTCATTTGCATACAACCTGAATTTTGCAATACCTTTTGCTCTGTAGTCTTCCACTCCTTTCTTATATCCAAAGACAATCAATTGATAGTCTCCAAGCGGAAGAGTATTCAGGGTTATTGAGTTTTCTTTTATATTGCTTGCTTTGTAAAGCTTGCCATCTGGCATTGTAAGTTGCAAATCATAGTAATCAAGATCCTCTGTGTAAGTGCTTTCTGGAGCTAGAAGCCTTTTTGAGGAGTCTCCGAAATACAGTCTGAGTGAGCCAGTTGTTGGGCTTTCACTTTCGCAAGAAATGACAATAAGCGCGCTGATTGCGAGCATGAATAAAATGATTATTTGTTTTTTCATTAATAATCCTCCTACTATCTAATGCCAATAACTATCAAAAATGCTTGATTTTTTATTTTTTTATGATGATGTATACTCACTCTTATGGAATTTGAATTTAAACAAGCAGGTACAAAAAAAGGGAAGTTGAAGGTTGAAGAGAGAAACGGCAAGACATACTTCTCATTTGATATAATCACAGATTTGTTATATAGGATGGGGGATGAGAGAGATAATACAGTTTGTTTGCTATGCAATGGAAAATGGGAGATGTTCACAACAGGTTTGAAATCTACCTTGAAAGATGCAAAACTTGATCTTGTGATATTAGAGAATAACAACAAAAGATCCCATTACATATTGACTGTCCAAATTGACCAAGCTATTGCTAGTGGTATCGATGCAAGGGCAGAGGGAATGGTGATTTGCTAGCTTTCTTTGCCAACTAGGATATTGCCAAGAAGCGTGTTAAGTGCAAGATGAGCCATATATTCTCCGAATATTGCTGTAATAGTTGGAAGTGACCCAAGGACAGCTCTTTTCTTGTTCGTGTTGAATATTCTTTCTGCTTTGTCATCATGCTCCGGATCGACATACGAAAAGTCGACTTTCTCTGGAGAGAATACACATTTTATTCCATGTTTGACTCCATTTTTCCTCAGCCCATATCTTACTTGCCTTGCTAGTGGGCAACCCCAGCTGTCCATGATATCCCCATATCGCACTAGGGTAGGATCTCTCCTTAGAGCTGCTCCCATTGATGAAATAATAGGAATGTTTCTGTTATAAGCATCAGAAAGAAGAGAGATCTTTGGCTTCAATGAGTCAATGCAATCAATTACAAGGTCCGAGCCATTGAAAACAATATCATGGTTTTCATCAGATATGAAGAAAGGATAGTCCTCAACAACTATATCTGGATTTATATCAATAAGTCTTTTCTTCATGACATCTGTCTTCAGCATCCCAATTGTTGAATGCAGTGCTATTATCTGCCTATTGATATTGGTTTCAGCAACTCGGTCGAAGTCGAATATCTTTATCTTTCCGACTCCAGAGCGTGCCAATGCCTCTATAGCAAAACCTCCTACAGCTCCAACTCCGACACAAGATACGCACTTATGTGAGAGTAAATCGACATTCTCTTCACCTATTAGCCTTGATAGTCTCAAGAATTGTTCTTTAGCCATTTAGCCGCTCCATTATTCTTTCTTCACTTTCATGAGCAACGTCCCTGTCGAGGATTTTAGATAAATACAAATTCCAATCTGATAGTTTTTTGTTTTCCTCTGCTGACATTGGCATATCTGTCTCTGTTATAAAAGGAAGAGATAGCAGTGATTCGAAATTCTTTGTCTTCTTTGCCTTCTCGTTGATTGAAATCAAGCCTCCAATTGAGCTAAAACGCTCTGCCATCTCCTTTGAGCCTGTGTATCCATGGATCAAAAAGTTGTCAACTTGTGATTCCTTTATCAAATCATAAGCTAGTTCTTGGTATCCAACGATATGAATTGAAACAAATCTATTGTATTTCTTTGCTATCATCAAAGCCCGAGAAAAGAGAAAGATTTGCTTGTCTATGTCAGGGTAGCGTTTATCGAGCCCGATTTCACCTATGTGGTATCCCTCTTTTGCATATTCTTCGAGTCTATCGATCTCTTCATTTTTGCTTACTGGCAGCAATCCAATTGATTTGAATCTAAATCCTAAAGGGGCTTCATCCGGTGAACTTGTGCATACCAAACCATTTTGGAAACTTATATCACCTTTATGTGCATGACTGTCAAACATATTCTTTCCTCCTTTGCATTTTCAATACATACTCGGCTACTACTAGGCCAAACAGGCCTGTCAAGGCATTTGAAATCGCCATAGTTATCCCAACCGCTTCATAGCCAAGTGTGCTGAATGTCTGAAAAGCCCAGATGATTGGAATTCTGAAGATGAATATACGTGCAAAATTTACAGCTAAGGTAAGCTTTGTTTTTCCGCATCCCAAAAGCAATGATGTCGATGCATAGTTAAACGATAAAAACATCGTACCCCATAATTCGTAGTGGTATATTGTCACAATCATTGAGAAAAATTCGTTATCATATCCTCCTCGCGAAAGCGAAAAAAGCTTCGCGATCCAAGGCGAAATGACATAGAAAATCCCGAATCCAACTAAACCCGTGATTACAATAAGTATTTGTATCCTTCTATATAACTGTCTTAGTCTATCTTCTTTTTTTGCTCCAAATGCTTGTCCAAGGATCGATGCGCCTCCATCTTGGAAACCAACTTGCAATCCGGTAAGAAGTCCAGACATGTTATTCGAAATTCCAGCAGCCCCAACAGCATTGGTTCCATAGTTTGATGCCATTTTGTTGACTGTGCTTTTCCCAAATGAAAATGCCATTTTTTCAATCATCGATGGAAACGCAAGTTTTAGAAGCGGTTGAATAGAATCCCATTTCAATGATATTGAAGTTATGGAGAATGAGAAAATATCGTTTTTCTTTGAGAGGCTGATGATTGCAAATAAAAGCAAAACAATATTTGATATCAAAGTTGCGATTGCAATATCTATTATTCCTCCATCGAACAAATATACGAAAATTGCTGTTAATGAAAGCTTTATCAAAACTGTCATGAGATTCAGAAACAATATCTTTTTGGATTTTCCTCTTGTCTTTTCTGTCGATATATAAATCAAATTGAGGAAATTGACTATGACAGAAATCATCGAGATAGAGAAGTATGAGCTGCCTTCCTCTATAAAAGGCTCAGGAGTACCTGTAATCTTCAATATATTGTTAGAAAATGGCAACAAAGCAAGTATTGCAACTCCGAAAATCGTTGCAAGTGCTATAGATGTCGAAAGAATGCGTTTTACTTTTCGGTACTCTCCAGCTCCATATGCGTGCGACAATGCTATAGAGCATGCTACAGCAAGTGCAGAACCTATAGCTGAAACAATTTTGTTCAATTGCACGAGATAGACTACAGTTGAAACGGCATTTGATGAAATATGGCTTGCCATAAGACTATCAATTATAGAAAAAAGCTGGGATATCCCCTGGAAAATAGCCAATGGAAAGCATACCTTTATTATCAAAGGCCAAATTCGCCCTCCAAGTGCTTCTTCGCGAAATTCCATATCTTTCATGCTCGGTTCAACCATAATAAGAACATAATAGGCGTATGAGACAACAAATGCAAATTGCCTTTTATCTATTGATAAATAATTGACCTCATATATTTCTTTTTGCTAGAATCATAAAGCCTCTTTATCCAGTGTTACTGGATCAAAATACTATAGTCCATAAGGAGGGATTCATGATTTCAAATTATGAGTTCACAGTTATCCTCGATTCGAATGAGGATAAGATGAAGGAAGGTCTTGCTCTAGTCGAGGAGAACTTCAAAGCAAATGGTGTAGAGATCACCAAGCAGGAAGATTTGGGAGTAAAATCTCTTGCATACATGATCAAGAAACAAGAAAAAGGACATTATGTTTACTTTGAAATCAAGGCTGATGGATCAACTATTGCGAAAATGTCCAGAGAATTTCAGCTATCAACATTGATTTTGAAGTTTTTGTTCGTCAATCCAGAGAAGAATTGAGATTTATAAGGAGATAATATGGCAGATATCAACTCCGTTGTTATGGTAGGGAGACTTGTTCGTGATAGCGAATTGAAGTACCTCCAGAATGGGCAAGCTATCTTACGTTTTTCGATTGCTGTGAATAGAGCAAGGAGAAATTCGGATGGATCTTGGACAGACGAAGCGAACTTCTTTGATTGCGTTTATTTTGGGAAGGCCGCTGAAGGAGTTAGTCAATATCTGGTGAAGGGCAGGCAAGTAGCAATCCAAGGCGAACTGAGGCAGTCGCGTTGGGAAGCAGATGGCCAGACAAGATCCAGAGTGGAGATTTCTGTCAATAATCTTGAACTTTGCCAAGGCCAAAACCAGCAAAGCAGTGGCTCGTTTGCTCCAAGCCAGAATAGTTCAGCTCATGCTTCGAAGGACGCAAGCAGCTATTCTAGAGCTCCGCAAGCTAGTGTTCCACCAGTTGGTGGCCCAGAGGATTTTCAGGACGATTCTATTCCGTTCTGAGTTTTAGGAGAATCAAAATGAGAGAAGATAAGGATTTTAATGAGAAAGATGCAGCACTAAAGGATAGAAAGCTTGGTGCTAGGAAGATTGGATTCAAGAAAAAGGTTTGTAAGTTCTGTCAGGGAGCTGCTCCAGCAGATTACAAGAATCCTGATATGCTTAGAAGGTACATAACAGAGAGGGGAAAGATTCTTCCTGCTAGAATTACTGGCACATGTGCTAAGCATCAAAGAGCACTCAACAGAGAGATCAAAAGAGCTAGAGTGCTTGCATATCTTCCATTTGAGAAAAAATAATAGAGGATATTGAAAGTGGAGATTGAAGAGTGCAAAAAGAGCTCTCCAAAAATTAATTGGAGAATGTTCATCGATGGTATTCTTATGATTGTATTCAGCATTGTGCTATACAATCTTGGGATATCAACGTTATTGTATTTGGCTCCACTCTTGGTTTTTTCAGCAAGATATGGAAGGAATAGGGGCTCTATTCTAATTTGCATTTCGCTTGTGATTTGTTTTTTGCTTGAATTTGTTCATTTGCATTTGCAAAAGGAATCGTCTTCTACTTCCCTTATCGAGCTTTGTTTGTTGTTGTTTATCCCAATGTCGCTGTCAGCGGCTGGAATATTGTGGATGTATGCAAAAAAACTGAAGTTGGTGTTTAGACTTCTTGTCTCTGTGCTTCCTTCTGTTGTTTTTGCATCGATCATTTCTTTAGTGTTAGTTGTAGATAGGGCGCTTTTTGCATCTCTTTATTCGACTTGCGAGAATGCGTTTGCAACCATGGTCTCGCCGATTCTGGATACTTTTGGTTTTTCTGCAGATATAAGTTGGTTGTTCCTTCTTTTTCTAGTTTCCATGAGTTCTTTGATTTTGCCAACCACATTGGTTGCAGTCTGTGCTAACTGTTTTATTTATGAAACAGTATTGCATTCAAGAGAAAATGATTGGGAAAGTAAGGTCAAGGCTATAGAATTCTCGCCTAATATGGTTTGGTTCTTTATCTTCTTTTTTGCCCTTATTCTTCTATTTTATTTTGTATCTGCACCTTTGGCACTTGAGGTGATTGTCATAAATATAGCTTTGCTATTTGGAGTGCTTTATTCTATTCAGGGTTTTGCAGTCCTTTATTCATGGCTTTCCAGATCTATGGAAAGGTTAAAAAGCATGTCGCTTTTTTTAGTGCTTTTCATAATATCCTCAGTAGTTCCGGGAATTAATTTTATTGTTCTTTTCGGATTGCCTTTGCTAGGCCTTCTGGAAAGCTTCTTCGACTTGAAGAAGATTGGAGAGAGAAAAAATGAAGATTATTCTTAATCAGGATGTTATACATCTGGGTGAAGAGGGTGATGTTGTTGTTGTAAAAGATGGTTATGCTAGAAACTATCTTCTTCCAACAAAAGCTGCTGTTGTATACAACAAGGGCAATGCTGCAATGTTTGCACAGCGTGCTGATGCTATCGAAAAGAGAAAGATTGCAAAGAGGGCAGAATCCGCATCTTTGAAAGAGAAGCTTGACAATGTAGTTATTACAATCACAGTTCCTGCTGGCGAGTCTGGAAAACTTTTCGGATCCGTTACATCTCTTATGGTCCAGGAAGAGCTTTCTAAGCTTGGTTTCTCTATTGAAAGAAAGAAGCTCGATGTTCCAACACATTCAATAAAGATGACAGGAACATATACAATTGTTGCCCATCTTTATGAGAACGATAATTCCCACATAAAGCTTATTGTTCAGTCTGAGGCAGAAGCTAAGGAGGCTTTGAAGAAGGCTCAAGAAGCAGCTGCGGCTGAAGCAAAAGCAAAAGAAGAAGCAGAAAAAGCTCAAGAGGATTTTGAAGAAGCTGTCGAAGAAGCTACAACAGACGAGGTTGTGCCTGTTGCAGAGGAGAATGTCGAGGCTTAATTTATGAATGAGTCCCAAGACGATATAAAAGTTAAAATGCTACCTCATAATGATGAGGCTGAAAGAGCTATCCTTGGGGCTCTTTTGTTGAACCCTGAGGCTTATGATCAGATTTCTGATATCATTAAAGCCCCAGAGTATTTTTACAGACCAAATCATCAAGTTATCTATGAAGCTATTGGGCAAATACTTGAAGGAGCCAATGGTAATTCCGGTTTGGATCTGCTGACTTTAACCGATTATCTAAAAAAGAAAAATCTTCTTAAGGATGCTGGTGGAATAAGCTACATTGCACAATTGACAAACTCCGATGCTATTGTAAGCCATATTCAGCAATATGCTGAAATGGTAAAGGAAGCAAGGCAAAGAAGAGAGCTTTATAAGGTATCTGTCCATCTTTCATCCGATGCTTTTGATAGCGCAGCTGATATCAAAGAAACTTTGGACCAAGGAGCGAAGGATCTTACCGATCTTTATATGGATTTAGGTAAGAGTTCAAAGGATTATTCTCTTGGCTCCATTGTTATGGATACATACCAAAAGGTTCTTGCTCGCATTGCTGGAGAGGCATCCGATGACAAGATTGCAAGTGGTTTCTCCGTTTTGGATAAATATTGCAATGGTGGTTTTTCACCAGAAGATTACATCATCATAGCCGCACGTCCATCGATAGGAAAGACAGCCTTTGCGATTTCGATGATGCTCAATATGATAAATGATAATAAAAAAATAGCTTTCTTTTCCTTGGAGATGCCTGGTGATAAAATTGCAAAGAGATTGCTTTCAATGGTTTCCAAGGTTCCAACTTCAAAAATCAATACAGCGAACTTGATTGGAGATGATTTTGACCGCTTCAATAATGCTGCAGAGAAACTATATGGGAAATCAGACAATCTTTTCATAGTTGATGTTCCAAATATTTCAATGACTGACTTACGAGGTAAAGCACGTTCTTTGCATAAAGAGCATCATCTTGATGCTATCGTGATTGACTACATTGGCCTTATTTCACTTGCAAATGCAAGAGGCGACATGCCTACTCATGAAAGAGTAAGCCAGATATCGAAGGGAATAAAATCATTGGCTAGGGAATTGAAGGTTCCTTTTGTTGTATTGTGCCAGGTTTCAAGGGATTCAGAGGAGAAAGCACCTATACTTTCAAACCTAAGAGATTCTGGCTCGATTGAGCAAGATGCTGATGTTGTGTGCTTTTTGCATAGAAAGCGAAGCCTAACAGAAGAAGAAAAACTAAAAAATGCGAAGGACAACGAGGGTAGAGCAACATTGCAAGTTACGAAGTTGATTGTTGCAAAAAACAGGGACGGTGAGACTGGAGAGTTCAAGATTGGATTTCATGATCAGCTTACTTCTTATGTTGATCTTGCATCGCAAGATGCTGAATTTGTTGAGCCAACGCCACAAGACAAGAAACGTTAGAGGAATAGATTCTTCAAATCGAACAAGTACATCACAATTATTATCAGCCAGCCTATGAGCATCCCAAGTGCTTGCAATGCCAAGTAGCTTCTTGGTCTCAATTGTTTTCTCTTTATCATTTCGACAATGTTTATGAGCATTTGTCCACCATCGAATGTTGGTATTGGCAATATGTTTCCAACACATATCGATATCGAAACTATTGCAAGAAGGTAAAGAATTGTACTTGTTCCACTTTCCTTTGATGTTTGGAATGCTATAGTTGATATCTGGTTGAATTTGCTTGCAGCTTTCATAGGTCCTGTGATTACCATACGTGCATCATCTATTTGGAATGTCAAAAGCGCACCAAGCATATCGAGAGTGGAAACAAAAAGAGTAGATGCTTTTTTAAAACCGTAGGTTAATACATTATCCATAACAGTGTACTTTCGCAAATCGCTCTTCCATGCAAAGGGAAGTGTTTCACCGGAAATATGTGTTTCAATAGTTTTATCACCGCGCTTTATAACAAGATAAAGATCGTTTGTATTTAGCGAATATAGATCAAGCGTATATTCAATTGGTCTGCCATTTGCCGATATTACTATATCTCCTTCTTTGAATTCATCGCTTATGCTTCTTCCGATTATTGGTTTTTGAAGATTCGTTATTCCAAATGTGTAGTTGCCATTAAAATAAAGTGGAATAAGAACAGTGTCGACGAGTCTCGAACCTCGTTCAACAGTTATTGGTATTTCTTTTCCTTCATTATCCTTTAGATAGCTTTCAAGCTCTTCATAATCTTCAAATTGAATATTGCCACTTCTTATTGCTCTGTCACCTTTTTCAATTGCTTTTTGCTCAGGAATGGATCCAAATAATTCTCTGTACTCCGAAGCTGGAGTTAAGATTGCAGGATTGGATATTCGTTCCACAGGGATCAAAGCTGCAATTGTGAGAAGGATTGATGCAAGAATGAAGTTCATCAAAGGCCCAGCAAGATAAATCAGAAATCGAAGGAATGGAGTAGTACTGAAATATGATCCAGCCTCTGATACTTCAATTGATTTTGCTTGGTCTTTAAGCGCTTTGATCAAATCAAGCGAGCCTTTGAGTTTGCAATAGCCTCCAAAAGGAATACAAGAAACTCTGAATTCTGTTTTTTTTCCCTTTATCGAAAACAAACGTGGTCCAAAACCAAATGACAAAACTTCTACATCGACTTTAGTCAATTTTGCAGCAATGAAGTGACCTAGCTCATGAAAGAAAATTATTACTCCAATTCCGAAAAGGACAGGAATGTATTTTAAGATGCTAACTAAGTAAGAGAGCATATTGCCTCTTTGGCTAGATCTCTTGCTCTTGAATCCTCCATCATTATCTCATCATAACAAGATGGATGATTTGAAAAATCGTTTGAAAGGACTGCCTCAACAACATTTGCAATTTGAGTGAATGAAATTTTGTTTTCAATGAAAGCTGAAACAGCAATTTCATTTGATGCATTATAAGCAATAGGGTAGGATGCTCCCCTTTCTAGTGCTTTATAAGCATAGAAAAGCATTGGGAAGCGATTGAAATCCGGGCTTTCGAATGTCAGCGTCAATTGAGAGAAGGAGAGAGGCTTGACGATATTTTCAAGTTCCAATGTATTATCAGAGATTGCCGCAATAATTGGTAATGCCATATCTGGTGGTGACATTTGTGAATATACAGCACCCTCTTTTGTCCTTATCATTGAATGCACAATTGATTGTCTATGTATTGTTACTTCTATCTTTTCAACAGGCATAGAGAATAGGTAGGATGCTTCAATTACTTCAAGGCCTTTGTTTGCGAGAGTTGCACTATCGATTGTTATCTTCTTTCCCATCTTCCATGTCGGATGTTTTAGAGCATCTTCAAGCGTTATTTTCGAAAAATCAACCATGTCAATAAATGGTCCTCCGGATGCTGTCAATACAATTGAATCAACATTTCGAATCTGGTTTTTCAGGTTGTATATCGCACTATGTTCGCTATCGACTGGAATGATTTTTTTTCCATTTGCTTTTGCAAAATCAAAGAGGAAACTACCACCCATAACAATTGATTCTTTGTTTGCAAGAGCAACATCCTTGCCGCTCTCAAGAGAAGAGAGAGTTGCATATAGTCCATCTGAGCCACTAATTGCATTCAATACAATGTCAGCATCAACAGATTTTAGGAATGAATCAATATCGGACTTGTTTTTTCCTTTGAACAAGAATGCTCTATCGATATTGAATTCTTCCTTGAGCTTATTCAATTTCTCATCATTGGAATATGCTGCAATCGCAACAACCGATATTCCTGGATTGTTTTTTCTTAGTGAATCAAAAAAAGTGGTTCCAATAGAACCTGTAGAACCAAGAACAACAACTTTCCTGCCATTTGGCATCTTTGTCACTTTAAACTCCCAAGAAGAACTCTGTTAGTAGATAATAAAATGGAGCTGCTATTAAGATAGAGTCGATAGAATCAAGCATTCCACCTCGTCCTGGGATTATAAAGCCACTGTCTTTTATCCCAGAGGCTCTCTTGAAACAAGATTCAATCAAATCGCCGATGCAAGCAAAAATCGCTGTTGTCAATCCAATCAAGAAACCGTTGAAGCTCGAATATGAAAAGACACCTCCGAATAATACAGGAACAATTGTGCCAATGATTGCCGGTACAAGAATCCCACCGCAATAGCCTGCGATTGATTTGTTTGGACTTACTTTGACAAAACCTTTGTTGTTTTTTCCGAATGCCATCCCGAAGAAATAAGCGAAAGTGTCAGCACCAAAGACTAAAGCAAGAAAATAGACAATATGCCATGATGCATTTTCCAAAAAACATAGCTTTGTTAGGAATACAGCTAGAAAAGATGGATAGATTATGCAAAGTATTGTTCTTCCTATTCTACCTATAGAGCCAGTGAAATTGTCTTTAGCGCCATAGAAAACCTCTATTGCGAAAACTAGACCAATGACTACAGAAAGTGAATAGAAAACAAGATTTTCAATCTCAGGTATTTTGTATATTTGTATATATTGGATTATAGGAAGACAGATTCCAAGGTAGCTGTAGAAAGGTACTTCGCCTTTCTTTTCCAATATATTGTTCTTCATCTCTATCGTGCCGACAATATCAGCAAATATTATAACCAAGAAGAATGCAAAATGGTTGCAATATGGAAGTAATATGACAATAAGAGCTAGAAAGGGAAGTGCAATAGTAGCTGTCAATAATCTTTTAGCAATCGATCTCATCTATCTCAATTCTCCAAACTTTCTAATTCTTTTGCTGAAGTCACTTACCAGCAAATCGACCATAGACTCATCCCAATCTGGCCAAAGCTTATCATAAAATCCAAATTCTGCATAGTTCGATTGATATAAGAGAAAGCCTGAAATGCGTTTTTCTCCAGCACTTCTGCAAATATAATCAGGATCTGGTACCCAAGGATTGTCAATGTACTGTCTTAAAGTATCTTCAGAGAAGTGTCTAACACCATTAAGGAGTGCTTTGTTTATTGCTCTAGCAATCTCATCTCGTCCGCCATAGTTTATAGCAAGTTGGAGTATAAGAGTATCATTATCTTTTGTTTTATCAACGACATCATCCAAAGCAGAAAGAGTGGAATTTGAGAGCTTGTCGCGAGATCCAGTGTGTAGAATCCTTACTCCAAGCTCATTGAATCGATTGATTCCCTTTCTTGCTTCTTTTGCAAAGAGATCCAAGAGATAGTCTACCTCTTGTTTTGGTCTTTTCCAGTTTTCTGTGGAAAAACAATACAGGGTTAGGAATTTGATATCATGTTTAAGACAACCTTTGACTACTCGCTCAATGGCCTTTCCGCCTTCGTTATGTCCTTCAGATCGCTTAAGGCCTCTCATTTCGGCCCAGCGACCATTTCCATCCATTATTATGGCTAGATGATTCAAATCCCCACCCATATCGTTAAATTTCCATTATCTCTTTTTCCTTGGCCTCAGCGAGCTTGCCAATCTCTGCAATTGCATTGTCAGTCAATTTCTGGATTTTCGTCTCTCCTTCTTTTTGCTGGTCCTCGGAAATCTCAGATGCTTTTTGAAGTTTCTTCAACTCTTCCATTGCATCTCTTCTAATGTTTCTGACAGCAACACGAGCATTCTCTGCTGTTGTCTTTGCTTGCTTGGCAAGGTCCTTTCTTCTTTCCTGTGTTAGAGGAGGGAAATTCACTCTGATAAGCTTTCCATCGTTGTTTGGATTGAGTCCAAGCTCCGATTTCTGTATAGCTTTCTCAATGTTTGACAAAGCGCTTTTATCCCAAGGCTGGATAACAACAAGTCTTGCCTCTGGAACAGATATTGCTGCAATTTGTGAAAGCGGTGTCTCTGCTCCATAGTAATCAACCTTGATTTTTTCAAAAAGCTGGGCAGAGGCTCTTCCTGTTCTAAGGCTTGCATACTCTGAAGAGAGTGATTGCACAGATTTCTTCATTCTCTCTTCGCATGTCGTTAATACATTTTGCATGTTATGC
This sequence comes from Spirochaetales bacterium UBA6872, assembly GCA_002452215.1. Taxonomy (GTDB): domain Bacteria; phylum Spirochaetota; class Spirochaetia; order Sphaerochaetales; family Sphaerochaetaceae; genus Ornithospirochaeta. Next base: position 127,473 of record DKCO01000027.1, on the reverse strand, counting down.
CTCTCAATTTACGCCAGCTTGGTATACACCGTAAGCAATAAGTTCAAGCTTTGCTCCCGCAGCTTTTCCTGCATTAGCGATTGCTTCAGCAACTGAAATGCTGTCATCCTTTACATAAGGTTGATCAAGGAAGCAAATCTCCTTGTAGAGTTTAGCAAGCTTTCCTCTTACGATGCCCTCTTTGACTTTTTCTGGCTTTGATGCCATTTTTTCGTCTGTTTCGACTTGCTTTTTGAAGATTGAAAGCTGTTCCTCTTCATAAGCTTTGTCAACCAACTTGTCTGAAAGGTATTGAGGCTTGAAAGCTGCTGCATGCAGACCAAGGTTATGAGCAAGCTCCTTTACTTCTTTGTTGTCGAAAGCTTCTTTCTTGTCAGATGAAAGAACTACAGCAACAGCAACAGAACCTTCTCCATGGATATATCCATCTGCGTAACCATTTTCTGGGATATCAATGACTTGGAACTTCACAAGATGCATGTTTTCCTTGATTATTGCAATAAGGCCATCGACCATTGACTGAAGCTCAGCATTTGGCTCTGTATATCCTTTTCCAATGATCACATCACACATCTCTTCGCCAAGTTTGGCAAAGTCTGCATTCTTTGCAACAAAGTCTGTTTCACAAGAAAGCGAAAGCAAAACAGCTTTTCCATTCTTGATCTTTACAAAGACTCTTCCATTCTCTGTTGCTCTGTCTTGGCGCTTTGCGACTGCAGCGAGTCCCATCTCCTTCAGAATCTTCTCAGCTCCTGCAAAATCGCCATTGGCTTCTGTCAAGGCTTTCTTGCAATCCATCATTCCTGCGCCAGTTGTATCTCTAAGCTTTTTTACGTCAGCTGCACTGATTGTTGCCATGATATTTCTCCTTTGTTATTACTTTGAGAAGTAATCCTCTTCCTCATCTTCTACTTCAGCATCATCCTCTGGCTTATCTTCAGATGGAATGTAGTTTGAGTAGTCAATGATTTCTTCGTCTTTATTCTCTACTGGAGCTGCATTGATTGCTGCTTCCTCATCCTCATCATTTAGCGATTCGATAATCTGGATTCCTGCTTCGCTATCAGCATCGATTACAGCATTTGCAATTATCTCAACGAAAAGAGAAATTGCTCTGATTGCATCATCGTTTCCTGGAATAGGGTATGTAATGTCTGTTGGATCGCAATTTGTATCAACAACAGCAATCACAGGGATGCCAAGTCTCTTTGCTTCTGCAACAGCAAGAGCTTCTTTCTTTGTATCGATTATGAAGAGTGCTCCAGGGAGCTCTTTCATGTCTTTGATTCCACCGAGGTTCTTCTCGAGCTTTGTCTTCTCTTTTGTCAAGAGAGCAACTTCTTTCTTTGTCAATGAATCGAATGTGCCATCAGCTTCCATTCTCTCGATTTTCTTTAGTTTTGCAATTGACTTCTTGATTGTTGAGAAGTTTGTAAGCATACCGCCAAGCCATCTGTTTGAAACATAAGGCATTCCACATCTCTTAGCTTCTGTCTCAATTGCTTGCTGTGCTTGTTTTTTTGTTCCTACAAAAAGAACTTGCTTACCGTTTTGCACTTGCGCTCTTACAGCTTCATAAGCCTCGACAATGCAAGCAGATGTCTTTTGAAGGTCGATAATATGTATCCCGTTTCTTTCTGTGAAAATAAAACGAGCCATCTTTGGATTCCATCTCTTTGTTTGATGTCCAAAGTGTACGCCTGACTCAAGCAGGCTTTTCATTGTTACTACTGCCATAGTAGTTACTCCTTACGCTGGCTGTGAAAAGTGTTCATAGCCTACCAACACTATATCTCACCCATACGGGCGGAAAATCGTCGTGCAAAGCACAACAGGAGAATCGTACCAGAACCTTTTGTTGTTATCAATAGATAAAGCCAATATGTTAAGCTCTTTTTCACTTTTATCAGAGTTTTTATGATTTTTCTGTATCCATTTGGTTGTATAATTGTTTTATTATATATTGGATAATAAAATGTTGTCTTGTTTGGAGGATATATGAAGAGAAAGCTATTTATTGCATCCATAGTAGCATTTTTTGTCATTGCTCTAAGCTCATGTTCGCTAGAGGAATTTGCATCTATGATGGGTAAGAATGTGCTAAAGCAAGAAGTAAAGGATGTAAACGCAAGTGCAGAATCTCAAAGTGCTGATGAGCTTGCGAAAGAAAACAAGAATCTATCAACAGGTTTGAAGATTATTGCTGGAAAAGAGGATTTGACTGATATTACTGTCGTCTCTCCGCTCTCATCCTCTGATATAGATGATCTTAAGAAAAACTATTCGTCAGCTGAAGGTAAAAAAGAGCTTGAGTCACTGAAGGAGAAGAGCACAGATTTGACAGCGGATGATATAAAAGGCATTAAAGGCACAGCTGAAATCATCAATAATTATGTAAAGGATATAGATACAAGTTCAATGGAAGATGGGACTGTGAAGGACCTTGTATCGAATTTGAAAGAAACAACAGGATCACTTGTAAATAATCCTGAAAATGCAAAACAAGGTGATATCATTGCTCTAAAATACACTCTAAGTCTTCTCGAAGAGATTCCAAAAGCTATCGATGACAAGGATTTGAGAATAACAAAGGATGGCACGGAAATCAAAGTTGAAAGCAAGGATATAATCAATGCTTTGTTTGGAAAGGAAAACAAAGCAGAAAAAGAAGGCGATCCGGTTTTTGAACTTTCGGATGTTGGAAAACTTCTAGAAAATGAAGGCTCAGAAAAAGCAGTAAGTGATGTTGTCGTAGTTGTTGAGTCATATCTAAATATAGTTAGCGTTGCTTCAAACTTTACAGGCAATGTGGATGTTGGATCTCTTATAAACTCATTCATGGGTAGCAGCAATAAATAAAGGATAGCGAAATGAAAAAGATTGTCTTGAGTCTTATTATTTTGATTATTGTATGTTCTTCAGCTTTTGCGTTAAGTGAGGAAGTATCACCAAATACAAATAGAGATGTTTATGGTGCACTTGTGTCTCCTTACAAGAGTTTGGATGCTAGATCTCTTGCAATGGGTGGCGTAGGCATTGCTGGATTGGATAACTACCAATCATTTTGGTCTAACCCTGCTGGCTTAGCTGATAACAAAGTTCAGGTATCAACTCCAAATGTTGGTGTTAGCTTATATAATCCTGTTGCTCTTTATAAGGCATATAAGAGTGGTTTGTTCGAGAAAATTGCAAATGGTGAAATAAATGAGAATAACATCAGCGAGATCTACAATGATGAGAATGTCAACAAAATACTCTCATATGGCTATGGAAAGATTGCCGATATAAACTCGAATATTTCTTTCTCTTTTGGGGGCTTTGGTTTTGGTTTTGCTGTGCAAGACTCGATTCTTACATATTTAAATGGGCAAATTGCTTCGACAAATATCATCAACCAATTACTAGCAGAGACGAGGGTCGGTTATGGCTTGAAGTTCAATTTCACGGACAAGTTCTCTCTTGATGTTGGTTTTTCTGTTGGATTTAGATATCTTGCATACAACAAAGCAGTCGATATCTCTACTTTGCTCAAGATTGTCAATTCCGATAGCAATGAACAAAATCCGATTGATACTATTCCATTCATGGCTGGCTGGGCAATTCCTGTTAATGTTGGCGCGCGTTTGAATTTGCCACTTGGCTTCTCTGTAGCGTCTGTTTTGAATAATATCAATGGAAAATTCAACATGAATGCATATGATAATTATTCTGCAGTACTAGAATCGCCTTTTAATAGTGATAAAAAGTTTAGCTTCAATACAGATATGACTTGGGATGTGGGAGTTGCTTGGGACCCTGATTTCTCTTCTATTTTCAAACCAACAGTAGAGGCTGATTTCGTCGATATCCTGGGATTTGTCGCTGATAAGGATTTGTCTGCAAGAGCTTGGGTTAATCACTTGAAACTTGGTGCTGAAATCAGAGGCCTATGGGTCTTTGATATTAGAGGTGGACTCGATAGTGGTTATTGGACGCTTGGTGCTGGTCTTGATTTCTATGCATTAAGAGTCGAGGCTGCATACTATTGGCATGAATTTGGCTCAGTTGCCGGTGAAAAGGGTATAGATGGATTGACTGTTCAAGTTAACCTTGGTTGGTAGTTTTTATGATATCGCTGGCTTTTGTCGGCGATATTTTTTAAAATCTCTTTGTTGTAGTTTGAATTATGGATGAAGATAAAGAAAAGAAAGAAGGACAGAGTCAGAGGAATGTAGATGATAAAAGTCGCAGCTCTGCTTGGAATCCCGATGATGGTATAGTTTTGGAATGGTGGGGTAGGGCTGAAGGGTTGGATGATAACCAATAGATTGATTTTGCAATCCAATTTCCAAAGTTATTATGCATTTAATAAAAAATAGGAGTGTGCTTTTTTTAGCGACACTCCCTAGTATTAGTTATAGGTTTTTTGAATCTCGTTGGGCTGATGCCATTAGCCTAATTGCATTGATGTTTATAAAACCTTTGCAATCAATAGGATGATAGCCACCAGCTTTGTCCATCGAACCAAGGTCTTCATTATACAACGAGTAGTCAGATTCGATTCCTACATTGATTACGTTGCCTTTGTAAAGAGCTACTGTTGCTTTGCCTGTTACGTTTAGTTGGCTTTGCTTAAATAGGGCAGTGAGCATGTTGAATTCCGGAGCGCCCCAATATCCATTGTATATTAACTCTGCATATTTAGGAGATAGCATATCTCTTAGGTGCATTGCTTCTTTGTCCATTGTGAGACCTTCAAGATTGTGGTGTGCTTTCCATAGGATCTCGCATCCCGGTGTTTCATAAACTCCTCGGCTTTTTATTCCAATGAATCTGTTCTCTACGAGGTCAACTCTTCCGATTCCATTATCATGTCCAAGCTTATTTAGCATCTCAATCATTTCAACTGGCTCTTGTTTGGAAGTTCCATCATTAAGATTCTTGACTTCTACAGGAATTCCATCCTTGAACTTTATCTCTACAATAGTCTCTTCATCTGGAGCCTCTTTAGGAGAAACAGTTATAGAAAAGACATCCTCAGGACACCTTTTTGATGGGTCTTCCAAAATACCAGCCTCATGTGAAATATGAATTAGATTTGCATCCTCTGAGTAAGGTTTTTTAAGAGTGACTTTGATTGGGATTCCATATTTCTCTGCATAAGCAATCATGTCGGATCTTCCTTCAAACTCTGATAGCCACTCAGGGTCTTTCCATGGGCTGATAACCTTCACATCTGGCATGTTCATGTAGTAGCCAAATTCGAATCTTACTTGGTCGTTTCCTTTTCCTGTTGCACCGTGAGCAACATATTTTGCTCCTTCTTTTTTTGCAATTTCAATATGCCTTTTTGCAATTATCGGGCGAGCAAGCGATGTGCCTAGCATATATGTACCCTCATATATTGTATTAGCTTGCAGCGCAGGGAAGACATAATTAGTTACTAGCTCTTTTCTTAAATCCTCTACATAGACCTTGGATGCACCTGTGGCAAGTGCTTTTTCTTTTATTGCATCAAAATCCTCGTTCTGCCCAACATTGGCAACATATGCAATGACATCATAACCTTTATTCGATAGCCACTTTAAAATAACAGATGTATCCAATCCACCTGAGTATGCTAAAATAACTTTTTCTTTTGACATAATATTATCTCCTTGAATGATAAGTTCCATTTTGCATATTTTATTAAGTTTTTCAAGTTAAATATGAATATTTATGCAAAAAAATAGAGATTTGGAGAATATAAAACCCCTGTTTAAAATTCTCAAACAGGGGCAAGTCACGTAAAAACGTTGCTTTGCGTTTTGCATACTAGACTTCTCTAGTACGACTAAGACAGTCCCTCTTCTAGGCAACCAAGGATTGCTCCAATTTAAGCCTCTAAGTAACTTATAGCATTAAAAAATACATTTGTAAATATCGTAATTATATAAATTTTTACTATTTTTTAAATAAGTGAAAGGAGTTTATTTCCTTTTTGCATCTAGTATTATAACAAGAGTGTAAATTTCTGTTGTATTTGTTTATCGGAGTTATTTAAATCTGTTCTTTATATGTAGTTTGTTGAGTTTGGTTCGCACTTTGTATAAACTGTAAACATGATTGGATTCTTTTTGAAAAAAGCATTTTTTGATGGGTGGGACAATTTGATTGGCATGGTATTGCAAAATCTTATATATATTGTCCTTGTTGGGTGTTTTCTTGGATCTTTTTATTTATTGGAAAGTTCAACGCTTCTTTTTATTGCAATTGATGTTGTTATACTCTTTCTTTCCTGTTTGTTCTTTGGGGGAACATCGGGTGTTGTTTTCGGATATTCAAATTATGAAAAGGAAACCTGGGAGCCATTTGGAAGGTGTTTGCGTAGGAATATTAAACATTCGATATTGTTTTTCTTCATTTCATTTTTCCTCTTCTTTATAGTAACTATGGCCATTCCTTTTTATGCTTCGATGTCGAATATGATTGGGACGATTATAATAGTAGTCCTTTTCTGGGTTTTGGTTGTTTTCTTGTTTGCTTTGCCATACTATTTTCCGTTGATGAATCTTCTTCCAGGCGATAGGCCTCTGAAGACATTGAAAAAATGCTTCATCATTTTAGGTGACAATATTGGTTTTTCTTTCTTCTTTTTCTTTTACAACCTGATAATTGTTGCCTTCTCGGTCTTTACAATGGGTCTGATTCCTGGAGTTTGTGGTTATATGCTTGCTTCTCAGGATGCAATGAAGTTGCTCATGTTCAAATATGATTATCTGGAATCACATCCAGATGCCAATAGAAGAAAACTTCCTTGGAGCGAATTGCTCTATGATGAAAAAGAGAAAGTTGGTCCAAGATCTTTGAAGTCGATGATTTTCCCTTGGAAATATTGATATGTTTGAATAAGTCGATATCATATATCCACAACTTTTATTTATTTTTCGCAAAATGTTTGTCCACAGTGTTAAACTCTGTGGATTTTTTTCGAAATAATTGCTCAGAGCGGTAGTTTGATAAATTGTATGCAAGATGTAACAACCAGTTAGTATTAGCGATATCTATCTTTTGTTCGATATTGTATTTTGGTTTTATAATTTTTATTATGTTAAAAGAGGATTTATGCATTTGATAAATCTTTGTCATGGAAATGCCAGATGAGAGAAATTGAGATAAAAGCGCATGTTTTTGATGTTGATAGAATTAAACTCTTGATTGAGAGTTTTGCAGGGAAAGCAGGGCTTGTAGATAAAAAAGATACATATTTGAAAAATGAGAAAGGCAAGCTCATGAGAATTCGAATTAATAATGGGAATCTTGAATCTACAACAAAAGAGACTCGCAAAGATGAAAATGGCGATGAGGATAATCTTGAGTATGAGATACAGATCAGATCATCTTTTGAAGAGACTTTAGCATTCTTCAACGATTTGGGTTTTGAATTTTATTTCCACAAATACAAAAATGGTTTCGAGTGGAATTTCGAATCTGTTCACATTGAGCTTTTGTCTGTCAATGACCTTGGATGGTTTTTGGAGATGGAGAGGCTTATGGATTTTGATATTGATAATTCATCCAAGGAAAATGAGATCAAGCATCTTCATAAGCTTCTTTCTGAATTTGGCTTGAACGATGGTGATATAGAGACGAAAAGCTATCGTTCGATGATTCTTGATCGATGATAAATAGGTAACCAATATGGAGTTTAAAGCATCGCATATTCTTGTAAAAGATCAAGCTACAGCTGAGAAAATATATCAAAGAGTAAAAAACGGTGAGTCATTTGAGTCTCTTGCTAGACAATATTCAACTTGTCCATCGAAATCAAAGGGCGGGGACCTTGGATGGTTCAAGGAAGGTCAGATGGTACCAGCTTTCGAGAATGCTGTAAGACGAATGGGAACAGGAACTATATCAAAGCCTGTGAGAACCCAATTCGGATATCATATAATAAAGAAGACTGGAGTAAGGTAATGATTCAGATATATACAGATGGTGGTTGCTTGGGGAATCCTGGGCCTGGAGGTTGGGCTTTTGCAGCCTATGATGGCGAGATTCTATTGAAGTCGCTTTCTGGAGGCGAAAAACAAACAACAAACAACAAAATGGAGCTAACAGCTGTAATAAATGCTCTTCAATATTCAATTGAGAATAATTACAGAGAGATAACAATTCTGACAGATAGCCAATATGTAAAGAATGGAATCACAGTCTGGATAACCAGTTGGAAGAAAAAGAACTGGAGAACAGCCTCCGGCGATCCTGTGAAGAATAAAGAATATTGGGAACAACTCGATGGATTGAATAAAATGCTAAAGGTGACATGGTCTTGGGTAAAAGGCCATGCGGGAATCGATGGCAATGAACTTTGTGATAGTTTAGTCAGAGAGCAAAGTGCCAGGTACCTTGTTTAGCTTTGGCTTGAGATTGACAATCTCTATTTTGTTTATGTTCTCGATTATTTCCTTTCTGTTTTCATCTTGCTTATAACCAGTGAGATCACAAAAGAAAGGTATATGCATGGATAATGCATTTAGCGCAATTTCGTTATTGCTGTCGATGGATAGCAAAATCCGCGCTTCCTCGATTGCTTTTTCATCCATTCCCTCATCTATGTAAAACACTATGATTAACTCTCTGACTTCTTTGTTTGAATAATCAAGCGAGATTATTTCATTCAGAGAGTTTAGATATCTTTCCTTTTCACCAAGTTCTCTGTAGCAATAGGCCTCCAACAAGTAAAAGCGTATGTACAGAGGATATTCGTTTTTAGCTTCAATTGCTGTTTCTAGTGCTCTTTCGATGTTTCCGCTTTCCAAGAAAGAATATGCAAGATTGTATGAAACTCGGGGGCTTTTATCTTTTGATGAAGAATAAAAAGCCACAGCCTCTGTGCCCGATAAATAGTATCCATCTCTTATTGTCTCTTTGTCAGAGTAGGATGTAGTGCAAGAGGCAAAGATCAGAATCAATAATAGGCTAGCCCAAAACAGTTTTTTCAATTTCCCTTACCTGGTCTCTATATAGATTAACTATATTTGTGCCATAGTCAGCAATCAATTGAATCATGTTTCGAGGATTATCTGGTGAATCGACTCCATTTAGTCTGTCGCCTGCATCTCCAAGACCTGGGAGAATATACGCTGACTCATTCAGAACAGGATCCATCCAAAGTGTATATATCTCAGCCTCCTCAATAGCTCTTGTAATACGCAAAGCTCCCTTAAGCGCTGATATTACATTGATGAATTTTATCGATCTAGGCTTGATTCCTTCTGATTTTATATACTTTACTATTGTTACAAGCGATCCGCCAGTCGCATTCATTGGATCGGCAAATATCAAATCCTTTCCATCCAGATCTTCAAGAGAGAAGAACGACCTGTCGAGATCAAGTATGTAGTCCATATTTGATTCCTTTCTGGATTCATCTCTCTTTATTTTGAAAAGCGCAAAAGGAGTAATGTATTTATCAGATGAAAAATCCTCTATTTCTTTTGATATTATCATCGAAGGGAGCAATGCACCCCTGAGCATTACGCACATTACAGCATTGTGAGCAAGGTCATCTATGTCTGGAATTCTATGGACAGCATAGCTTTGTACTGGTACAGTTACAGGCGTTTTCTGTATTATAGATCTCTTTTTGGACAGACATTGATCAGCAAATGCATGAGCAAACATAAGTTCATATGCTCTTTGTATATAATACACGAATTCCTCATGAGAAGTCTCAGGGCTTCTTAGCTTGGCTATTATCCTTGAAGCTTCCCCATGTTGCTCTTTGGGCGTCTCAAAGCAATATGTATGTATCCTATTGTTTTTCTTTGTTATATCCTCAAGAAAGTGTCCAATGTTCCTTGCAGATGCAACAAGATCCTCTTTTGCTTCTATATCGCAACAATCTCTGTCGAGTCTTTGGCAAGCTCTTTCGCTTTCTTCGTAAAGGAGAGAGGCCTTCTCTATGTTCTTTTTATCTTCATCTAGCAGGTAGCCATCGAGATCTGTTGCATGTAGCACAATTTTTCTTTGCATATCTTTTTTCCTTACATCGATGATAACCTATAGTTTTTGTTGTTACAATCATGATGCTGTTTTTTGTAATAATAGCTATAAAAGGTTATTTTTTTTTGTTAGAATTAAAACCAAGAGGTAATTAAATGAATCTAGTATTTCTTGGCCCTCCAGGAGCAGGAAAGGGTACAATAGCGGCTATAGCAAAGATGGAGCTTGGTGTTCCACATATTTCCACTGGTGATCTTTTCAGAGCAAATATCAAGAATGAAACCGAGTTGGGTAAGCAAGTAAAGTCAATCTTGGCCTCTGGAGGTTTGGTTCCAGATGAAGTCACAATAAAGATGGTTGAAAAAAGACTCGGCGACGATGATGCAAAGAAGGGATATATCCTAGACGGTTTTCCACGCACTATTGCACAAGCAGAGGCACTTGCTGCAATGTCTGATGTAGATGCTGTGATTAATTTTACTCTAGATCAGGATGAGATAATCAGAAGGCTTTCGGGAAGAAGAGTCTGCAAGTCGACAGGAAGGACATACCATATAACATCAAATCCTCCTAAGGTTGATGGAATTGATGATGAGACAGGCGAGGTCTTGATTCAAAGAGATGATGACAAGCCAGAGGCTATTTCGCATCGTTTGGATGTTTATAAAGCATCGACGGCACCGCTTATCGATTATTATAGATCAAAGGGGCTATTGATTGATCTTGATTGCTCAGGTGCTCCAGAGGATATTCTGAAAGACCTTATCAAGAAGCTTAAATGATTGTTGCTTTTGTAAGATAGTCTCTATTTTATGCCTTGCTGATGATATGCAGCGAGGTATTTTTGATGGGGGAATTCATGGTTTTTTCTGCATTTTGTGAGGATTTTGTATCACCATTATTTCCAAAGAAAGGCGAGATGGTTGAGCTTTCGATTGTTTTTTCTGAACGTCCTGATTGGGTAAAAATCAAGTACTACACAGATTCAGGTCTACTGTGGCAAAAAGACATGTTTGAGGAAGGCTTTTTCAACGGAGCAATCAAATACAGCCAAAGTGTAGAAGTCTCATCAGATGAATTTCCATTTTCTTATTTTTTCGTGTTTTCCAAAAACAACAAGAGTTTTTACTACTCGAATGCAGGTGTTACACGCAATTGTCCAAGTCGCATTGAGCGTTTTAAGCTAATTGGATCCTTGAATGCTCCAGAGTGGGTTGCACGCTCCACATGCTATCAGATTTTTCCAGATAGGTTTTGCAATGGAGATGCTTCTGTCGGCGCTAAAGAAGGAATGTATGAGTTTGATGGAGCGTCAGTAACTACTCCTGCCTTTGATTCCATTCCAAAATCATACCAGGAAGCAAAGTGCCTTGATTTCTATAATGGTGATCTTAAGGGGATAGAGAGCAAAGTTGATTACTTCAAAGAGCTCGGAGTCGATTTGCTGTACCTGAATCCAATTACATGTTCTCGAACAGTCCATAGGTTTGACTCTACGGATTTTTTTCATGTCGATGAGAAACTTGGCGGAGATAAGGCTTTGATTTCTCTGATTGATACAATGCATAAAAATGGAATCAAAGTAATTGTAGACATATCAATAAACCATACTTCTTCTGATTCTCCATGGCTTAAAAAAGCTCTTGAGGACAGAAAGTCCATCTATAATAGTTTTTATGTGATAGATGAAAATGGAAGGCCTCGTTTCTGGCAAGGAGTACCGACTCTTGTGCAGCTAAATTATAAATCGCATACATTAAGGGGAAGAATCTATAGCGATTATGACAGTGCTCTCAAGAAGTTTCTTCGTCCACCATTCAATCAAGATGGATGGAGGCTGGATGTTGCTCCAGAAGTTGCAAGATATGATGATATACAACTTTGCCAAGAGATATGGAGAGATGTCAGAAAAAACCTCAAAAGCGTGAAAGAGGATTGCTATCTTGTTGCAGAGGAGTGGGATGATGCATCTGATTATCTTCGCGGAGATATGTGGGATGGCACGATGAACTACTTCGGATGTGGCCGTCCGATTAGATCCTGGCTTGGAGAGCGGGATAGGTTTCTGTCATCGGGATGGGGGCATAGCCCAGAGTGTGAATGCATGTGGGATAGCTACGAGATGGTTAGTGCGCTAAAGGATGGAATAAGCTCATGCTATAACCAGATGTCATTCTTTCAAATGAATCTTTTTGACTCCCATGATACTCCAAGACTTCATAACAATTTGGCTATTTATGATAAGGATCTCTACTTGGGAAGCTTGCTTGTGCTTTATTTTCTTCCAGGAATGCCAAATATATACTATGGAGATGAGATTTCGCTCTCTGGTCAAATGGGCTCTGTTGAAGGCTCTAGATATCCAATGCAATGGGATAGATCAAAGTGGGATTTTGATACTTTTCTTTTTTACAAGAAGCTTGGCAAGCTTAGGAAATTACGATGGCTTGCATATTCGGCTTTCGATATTCAAGTCCTCGATAAAGATGCATTTGCGATAAAAAGAATATCGAGCAACAATGCTCTTGTAGCTGTTGTCAACAAAGGCAAAAAAAGGATTCTCGAGCTTTCTTCTTTTTTGCTTCCTCAAGATAAGATTGAATGTCCTGTAGGTATTGCAAATGGCTATTTTGATGGATGCAGGCTAAAAATCGAGGTAGAGGATAAGAAATCAGCTGTCTTATTGCTGTCAAATTCAAAATAAGCCTTGAATGAAGTTCCATTCTTTCCCATAATGGGCCAAGGAGTTTTTTCTATGGCTTATTTTTACCCAGAGCTTTCTAGGACTTTTAGTGAATATCTACTTGTTCCAGGCTATTCATCTTCAAAATGCATAGTATCGAATGTATCTTTAAAGACACCTCTTGTGAAATACAGGAAAGGCAAGGAAGATGCCAAGATATCTCTGAATATACCTATGGTTTCAGCGATTATGCAATCTGTCTCAGGCGAGAGAATGGGAGAGGCGCTTGCAAAGGAAGGCGGAATAGCGTTCATATATGGATCCCAATCGATAAAAGATGAAGCTGATATGGTTCTGAGAGTAAAAAACTACAAAGCTGGATTTGTTCCATCTGACTCAAATGTAAAACCATCAGATACTTTGAGGGATGTCTTGAGAATAACAGCTGAGACCGGCCACTCGACTGTTGCTGTAACATCTGACGGAAGCCCGAATGGTATACTTGAAGGTGTTGTTACATCACGCGACTACAGAATTTCAAGAATGAAAGATGATGAGAAGGTCTCCTCTTTTATGACGCCTAAATCAAAGCTTATTTATGCTTTGGATGGAATCACGCTGTCGCAAGCTAACGATATAATCTGGGACAACAAGATAAATCAACTTCCTATAGTGGATCAGAATGGACATCTTAGAAGTTTTGTTTTCAGAAAGGACTATGCATCGCATAAGGAGAACCCTAATGAACTTCTTGATAGCCATAAAAGATATATAGTCGGGGCTGGTATAAACACTAGAGACTATGAAGAACGTGTTCCAGCTTTGGTTGAATCTGGTGCCGATGTTCTTTGCATAGACTCTTCTGAGGGCTTCTCAGAATGGCAATCAAAGACACTTTCCTGGATAAGAGAGCATTATAAAGAGAGCGTAAAAGTCGGTGCTGGCAACGTTGTTGATAGAGATGGATTCAGATTCCTTGCAAAATCCGGTGCTGATTTCATAAAAGTTGGAATCGGAGGAGGCTCCATTTGCATTACAAGAGAGACAAAGGGAATCGGGCGAGGGCAAGCCACAGCCTTAATTGAGGTTGCAAAGGCTAGAGACGAGTGGTTTGAAGAGACTGGCGAATACATACCAATTTGCTCCGATGGTGGAATTGTCTATGACTATCATATGACTCTTGCACTTGCAATGGGTGCTGACTTTTTGATGCTTGGAAGATATTTTGCAAGATTTGATGAATCTCCATCGCAAAAAGTCAATGTCAACGGAACATATGTCAAAGAGTATTGGGGCGAGGGGTCTGCTCGTGCAAGGAATTGGCAACGCTATGATATGGGTGGAGAAAAGAAGCTTTCATTTGTAGAGGGTGTAGATAGCTATGTTCCATATGCAGGAAGCTTGAAAGACAATGTTGCTCTAACAGTTTTGAAGATAAAATCAACGATGTGCAATTGTGGTTCTCTGGATCTTGAATCGTTTAGGTCGAATGCTAGGCTTACTATTGTTTCTCCGACATCAATCGTTGAGGGAGGAGCGCATGATGTTATCTTAAAGGATAACAGCCAAAGCAACTTCAAATAATAATTCTTTTTATTGACGCTTGACATTATGCTTTCTTGTACGCTATAGTGTCATGTGTTCGGAGGATTAGCTCAGCGGGAGAGCGCCTGCCTTACAAGCAGGATGTCACAAGTTCAATCCTTGTATCCTCCAAAGAATGCTGTAGAGATACAGCATTTTTTTTGACATGCTATCTAAGCCTTACTTCGCATCTTTTTCCGTATTGCTTTAATTGCAAATAGGGAAACAAGGATCACAACTCCTACAAGAACGATTGTCCCACCTGGCTTGAGCCCAAAATAAAATGATAAAAAGAGTCCAACTATTGTGAATGATTCAGAAAATACGATCGACAAAATCAATGTACATTTGTAGCTTTTTGCAATTTGCATAGCACAAGCAACTGGTACTACCATCATGGACGAGACTATAAGAGCACCTACTGTTCTTGAAGCAATCGATACAGTAATAGCTGTCAATATTGTGAATAAAGGGTTGATTATGCTTGTTGGAACACCAGCAAGACGTGCGGATCTTTCATCTAGCGATATATAAAAAAGCTCTCTATAAAAAAACAAGAAAGAAGATAGGATGAGTATTGCTACTGCAGCTACAATGTACAGCTCTGAATTGCTTATTGCGACGATGCTTCCGAAAAGAAAGCTGTTGAATGATGATGCACTCTTTACAAAGCCTGAAAGAACACCAGCAAGACCAACGCCGGCAGACATTATGATTGCAATCGACATTTCAGCGTAACGAGGTATTTTTTTTCTTATGGCTTCAATACCAAATGCTGCGGCAATACAGGCGAGAGTCGCGCCTAAGACTGGGTTTATGCCGACCAATAGGCCTCCTGCAACACCAGCAAGTGATGTATGAGATAGAGCATCTCCAATCATGGAAAGGCGCTTTAAGACAATAATCAAGCCAATTGACGGAATGATTAAGGAAAGTAGGATACCTGTCAAAAAAGCTCTTTGCATGAATGCATATTTGAATATTTCCAAATCAAGCCTCCTCTGTTACATGAATATGTGTATGTCTATGCTCTTGTTCAATCAACAACTCTTTTGAGCTTAAATGCACAATAGATCCATATTCAAGGCAGAATACATCTGAAACATAATTGCCAATTCGCTCTAGATCATGGCTGATCATTAAAATTGAAAGGTTTCTTTCTTTATTCAGTTTCACTAAAAGATCATAGAAACTTCTTGAACTCTCGTCGTCCATTCCTGTAAGCGGCTCGTCAAGTAGCATAAGCTTTGGCTCTGAAAGAATTGCTCTAGCAAGCAGAACTCTCTGTCGCTGTCCGCCAGATATCTCAGAGAGCATTCTCTTTGAATAATCTGAGAGCCCAACATCTTTAAGTGCTGTATAGACCATTTCCTTTTGCTTCTTTGATGGAAAATGCCCAAAGCCAGTCAAGTTGTATAGGCCAGATGCTACTACTTCATATACAGATGCGGGGAAATCGATTTTCCTTGTAAGTCCCTCCTGTGGCACATAAGCTACCTTTTTCCAGTCATGGAATTTTCCCAAATCCTGTCCGAAGATTGATATTCTTCCAGAAGAGGGTTCCAACTCTCCTAGTATTACTCTTAGCAAAGTGCTTTTTCCTGCTCCATTTGCGCCAATCAATGCTGTAAAATTGCCTTCTTTTACAGCAAATGATATATCCTTGAATACAGGAACATCGTTATATGAAAATGAGAGTTTTTCTGCTTCTAGAACGTTCATTTTTTTCCTTTATTTTAAAGCCTTCAGAATTGCATTTAAATTATCTTTCATTATAGACAGATAATCGTCTCCAGCTTCAAGCTCCTCGTCAGTGAGGCCCTCGATTGGATTCAATGTCTCGATATTGGCTCCTGTTGCATTTGCTATAGTCTGTGCAACCTTCTTTGATACAAGTTCCTCTGAGAATATTGTTTTCACATTGTTCTTCTTTACATAATCCTCGATCTTGGCAAGTCTAGCTGGATCTGGCTCGGAGTCTGGCTCTATTCCCTCAATTCCATGTTGCTCCAAGCCATATTCTGATGCAAAATATCCAAAAGCCTCATGGCTTACTACAATGTCGTTGCGCGATATTGAGGAAAGTTCTTTCCTGTACTCAGAATCAAGCAAAAGAAATTGCTTTTCCCATTTTTGATATTGCTCGTCATAGTAGCCTGAGTTGTCTGGATCTGCTTGCTTTAAGGCATCTCTTATATTGGAAAGCTCAATAATTGCATTTTTTATTGATAGCCATACGTGAGGATCTGTGCCTTCATGTTCATTTGTGCTTTCATGTAATGCAATGCCCTTTGAAGCTTCGCAAACAACAAGATCTTTGTTTGAAATAGAGGCTAGGACATCATCAGTCCAATGCTCAAGGCCTGCTCCATTGTAAACTAGTACATTTGCATTCTCTATTCTTATTATATCTTTTGTTGATGGTTCCCAGTCATGAGGCTCAGTACCAGCTGGCACAAGATTATAGACATTGACTTTATCGCCACCTATTTTCTTGGCAAAGTCATACATAGGATAGAATGATGCAACAACGTCAAGTTTGCCATCATCGACATCTTCGCTACTGCCGGATGCAAATAAAAAAAACGGAAGTATTGAAGCTAACATTAATATGATTGTTGTGGTTTTAATTATTCTTTTCATTTATTTCTCCTTATTTTTTTGATTTTCGACAAAAAACAAGGAATCAAGAATTGATTCTAATCGCCGAAAGAGGATTATTCTCTATTTTAGCTTTTCTCTTTGAAACTATGTTTTTAATTAATAACAAAAGTATTAAAATTGAGATTGAGCCAAAATAATTCATTTTGCTCAATTGTTGTCTTTGCATGCATAAATAACAATTGCAATCATTGCAATGGTGAAGAATAAGAATAAATAGACAAATAAGCATGACATAGACAAACACCGATGCTATTTTTCTCATTTTTTCTCCTTGCAAGCTGAGCAATACCCATAAAAGAGTGTATGGCGAGTGTCGAGCGAAAAGCCATGGTCAGCATTTATATGGTTGACAAGTTTGCTAAGATGATTGCATTCGATAGCTATAGTTCGTCCGCAACAGAGACAAACCATACTTGCTTCCTTTGGATTTGTCTCATCTCCAATATATCTATAAAGTGCTGTTTTTCCCTCGAAGGCTGGAACCTTTATTGCACAGCCTTTATCAATCAAGCGATCCAGTGTTCTATATACTGTAGCCTTTCCAATCGATGAATTTTGGCAAAGAGCTGAGCATATTTTCTCGACTGAAAGTGCTTCATTGTTATGCTCTTTCAAGTATTCGATGATATATTTTTGTTGACTTGTACAGTAGAACCCTCGTTTCATGGTAATCCAATTTGAGATTTATTATCATTTTGATTTTATTTTTTTGTCAATATATCCGACTAAAAAAGAAGCTTTTGCTCAAATTCTTCCTTATATAGAGTAAATGATAGTCTGTGGATAGGAGATGGGCCAAGCCTCTTGATCGCTTCATAATGCTCTTTTGTAGGATATCCTTTGTGTTTTGCAAACCCATACCCCGGATATATCTTATCATACTCCTTCATTATTCTATCTCTTTCGTTTTTTGCAAGGATGGAAGCTGCCATAATTGCATGGATCTTGGAGTCTCCTTTTACAATTGCTTCAACAGCAACATCTACATCTGGCAATTTGTTTCCATCTACAAGAAGCATATCGATTTTTGTTTTGTCTTTTATTTGCTCATATGACATTTTCATCGCAAGAAGCGATGCTTGCAAGATATTGATTTTGTCTATTATCTCATTTGGGATAGCGACAATTGAATATGCGATTGACTTTTCCTTGATAATTGGTTCGATATTCAGACGTTGCTTTTCATTAAGTTTTTTAGAGTCATTCAGAATATCAACTGGGAAATCGTTGCCAAGGACAACGCATGCGGCAACAACTGGTCCCGCAAGTGGGCCTCGTCCGGCCTCATCTGATCCAGCTATCGTTTTTTCGTCATTTTCATATTCGAATAGTTCGTATTCCATAAATCATCTTGTCCTTATATAATGAAAACATATTCATTTTATGGGAGAATCGAGTGTTTTTAAAGTCACTTGAAATAAACGGATTCAAAAGTTTTCCAGATAAAACGCATATCGACTTTTCTGATGGCATCACATCCTTGTTGGGACCGAATGGGTGTGGAAAGTCAAATATCGTCGATTCTATTAAGTGGGTGCTTGGAGAACAGTCGACAAAGACTTTGAGAGCAGGCTCAATGCAAGATGTCATCTTCAATGGAACCGATACTCGTAAGCCATTGCAAATGGCAGAAGTCACGCTTTCGATTGACAACGAAAACCATAATCTTCCGACAGATGTTCCTGAAATCGTCATCAGAAGAAGGATATATAGAAGTGGAGAGTCTGAGTATTACCTTAACGGGCAAAGATGCCTATTGAAGAATATCAAAGAGCTCTTTATGGATACTGGTGTCGGAAAATCGGCATACTCTATTCTAGAGCAAGGAAAGATTGACCAGATTTTGTCTAACAAACCAGAGGATAGACGCTATATTTTCGAAGAAGCAGCTGGTATTTCGCGATATAAAGCAAAATGCATCGAAGCTCAAAACAGAATCGCAAGAGCCGATGAGCACATTGCACAGCTTATGACAACTGTTGCTGAGACAAAAAGGACATATGACAGGACACGAAACCAAGCTGCAAAGGCAATGCAATGGGAGGAACTTAGCCAAAGGGCATTTGATCTAGATGTAGACTCGAGCCTTGTTCGCTTGGATACTCTTTTGAAGCTGAAAGATGTAAGAGAGCAAAAGAAGGTTGAAGCCGAGCGTCGGATGCAAGATTTGAAGGCAAAGCTTTCGTCTTTCGATGATGATATAGTCCAATCATCTGAGCAAGTCGATTCTGTTAGAGACGAGGTTAGGGCACTTGAATTGAAGATTGCTAGCAATGAAGCGACAATCCAAGGGCTTTCTGATACGATCTCAACATTGGAAGATAACTATCGCTCATATATCGAAAACATGAACTCGAGCGAAGATCGATGCAAGGCAATTGCTTCTGAGATAGAAAGATACAAAAGCGAAAGGATGGAGAGCGAAGATCAGTTGGCTTTGTATCAAGAGAGCCTAGAAGAGAAAGAGGGGCAACTTAAGTATACACAGAATCAATTGGATAAAAGCCAAAAGGAAATCGAGGAGCTGAACAGGATCATCGTAAAGACAGAGGATGAGAACTCCAAGCTTGATCATGAGCTTCTCTCGCTTTCCGAAGAGCTGAAGGATGTCATTGAGGAGTTGATTGCTGAGGTTGACGAGAAGACAGGAGCAGAGTATTCATTTCAAAGACGAGAGAAAGCTAACCAAAGCCTTATTGACAGTATCCACAGTATTTCTTCTTCGATTAGGAGAAGACTTGAATTCATAGACTCTATTGCAAATGGCGTTGAGTATTCAAAGGAGATTGCGAGAAAGGACTATGAGAAGATTTTGGCTGATATCGATAAGCTTTTGTCCCTTTTCTCTGAGTACAAATCATCTATTCCGCCTGTTGTTGATACTCTTTTGTCGCCAGAGGGTCTGATGAGCAAAAAGAGGTCAGTTGAGGCTCGAGAGAAAGAAGCAAGAGATGAGATTGAGAAAAACAAAGCGATAATTGCAAATGGCAGGACCGATATCGGGATGCGTCAACTGGATATCCAGACATTCCAAAGCAATATTGCATCGATAAAAGAGCATATAGGCTCTCTAAGAAGCTATGTTGATTCAGAGCGTGATAAGCTCAAGAGCTATGATAGGCAAATATTGCAAAAAGAACTCGACTTGGAAGATGAAAGGAAAAAATCGGAAACAGCGAGAGTTAGAGTTAAGGAAATAGGCGATAGGATCAAGTCAAAGGATGATGAGAAATCAACATTGGTTGCGCAAATAAAGAAGTTGAGTGCAGAAAGAGAGGATGCAAATGGCAAGCTTTCTGAGAAGTTCAATGCGCTTGCAAACAAGAGAAAGGAAAAAGACGATGCATACAAGGCGATGAATGATGCCCAGCATGAGGTTGAGGCGCAAGCCATGTATATAACAAATACAGAGAATTCGATAAAGGATGTATTCACAAACTTCTTTGAAAAACATGCAAGAAACCTAAATGAGTTCGAGGAGAGGCTAAACGACAATCTAAGAGATGAGGCGAGTTTGAGAGCCGAGTATGAAGAAGTTCAAAGGAAAATACAGTCTCTTGGGTCAATTAACCACTTGGCAAAGGATGAGTTTGACCAAGCTGAGGATCAATATAAGTTCTATACGCGACAGCTTGATGACTACAATAAGGCTAAATCTGATATGGAAAATGTGCTTTCGGAGATTGAGAACAAATCCATAGAGCTCTTCCTTGAAAGCTATAAAACGATATCAGATAATTTCCAAGCCATGTTCAAGCGTCTCTTTGGCGGTGGCAATGCTGAACTTAGGCTTGTCGATGAGGATAATGTGCTTACGTCAGGAATTGAGATCCTGGCACAGCCTCCAGGAAAATCCAAAGCTACATTATCTCTACTCTCTGGCGGAGAGAGATCCATGACAGCTGTTGCTCTTTTGTTTGCAACATATCAAGTAAAACCATCTCCATTTTGCATATTGGATGAAATCGATGCTGCTTTGGATGATAGAAACATCGGATTCTTTCTCGATGTTTTGCAAGATTTTGCAAAAGAAAGCCAATTCATTATAATCACACACAACAAACACACTGTCACTGGTGGAAATTCAATGTTGGGTGTTTCGCAACAAGAGGCTGGCGTATCAACGGCTGTTGCTTACAGGATTGGATCTGTAAAGGGGCAACCTGTCATCATGAATGATGATAACGAGGCTGTCGAATTCGATGAAGAGGGAAGAAGAAGGTAGATATTTCCCGCCTTTGAAAAAAAAGGAGCTAGACTCTAGCTCCTCTATGCATCATATATCTCCAATTTATTTTACAATTGCCAAGATATCTGCATTGTTTACAATTAAGTAATCCTCAGATCCGTCCTTGATTTGAGTTCCAGCATACTTGTCATGCAAAACCTCATCGCCAACTTTGACTTTGATTGCTTCATCATCGCCTACAGCTACAACAGTTGCAATTTGTGTCTTCTCCTGTGCTGTTTGAGGAATGAAAAGTCCTGATGCTGTTTTCTCTTCAGTTGCTTTTGCTTTCAAAAGAACTCTGTCTCCAAGTGGAATAATCTTCATATCTAATACCTCTATTTATAGTGTATTCATTGTTGTTGGCATAACCAACACATATCTGAATATAAAATGAAAAGATGATAACGACAAGTGCAATTCTTTAGCTCTTTTTTTATATTTGTTTATTGTCTAATTGCTCAATTCGATTATCTTTATAGTTACTGGGAAGTGTAGTGATGCAAGAGATGTTTGCAATGACAAGAAATATTTACAAGAAAGCGATAGAGGAGGCTAAACTGAAGCATTTCAGTAAGGCTTTTGCGCTTTATGTTGAGACGTTCTTGCCACGCCTTTGCACTAAGCATTCATGTGAAAGCGAATTCAAAAACTTCTATCAAAGGCAGTTTGCCTTGTATTTCAATGGAAAGAAAAATCATATTGTTGCCTTATCTGAGGGTGATATGATAAGCGATTTGATTCTTGATGCGTATGATAGTTTTCTTGAAGAGATTATGCTATCGCCTTTCAAGATAACTAAAAGCGGAAGGACGAATCTTCTTTCAGCTGTGGAGGTTTTTTTCCCAATACCCAAGAAGGATGAGAAGGTTTTATAGAAAGAGAGTGTCAAATTGTCTCTGCTTTTTCTTTGGATTTTGCTCATGTGTCATTTTGAGCCACTTTAATACTCTTGATAGTGCTAAGTGTCATATTGCTACTTTTGTTATTCGATGATTAAATCTATATTATTTTAATAATTATTTACAATGTAAACAATTATTATAGTTGGCACATTTCTTGCTACATAGTTTAGTGACTTCATAAGGAGATAAAGAAATGGATGTCAATGCAACGAAAATGGAATTAAATGATTCAGATAACGAAGTTCTTTCTATCTATTTAAAAGAAATCAACAAGGTTCCACTTCTTACTTACAAAGAGGAATATGATCTTGCTGTGAAAGCTAAACAGGGCGATAAAGAAGCAAGAGAGAAGATTTTGAATTCCAATCTTAGGTTTGTTGTTTCTGTTGCAAAGAAATTTAGAGGCCAAGGGCTTCCATTGCTTGATTTGATTAATGAAGGCAATGTTGGTTTGATTACAGCTCTTGACAAGTTCGAGCCAGAGAAAGGATATCATTTTATATCATATGCTGTTTGGTGGATCAGACAGTCTATAATGAAGGCTCTTTCCGATAAGGGTAGAGCAGTAAGGCTTCCTCTCAATAGATCAAATGAACTTGTACAGATACAGAAGGCGCAAAAATCCTTGATGGATGATATGTCTACATCGGATCCTAGCGTTGAGGATATTTCGAAGGCGACTGGGCTTGATGAGTCTGTCGTGAAGGATTTGCTTACCATTTCAAGCGATATGGTCTCCTTGGATTCTCCTGTAAGGAAGAAGGATAGTGATTCCGATTCGACTTATGGTGATTTCGTTGAGGATTCGGAAAAAGGACCCGAAGACCAAGTAATGAATGAATCGATGAAGGAAAATGTTCGCTCCTTGCTCTCTGTCTTGAATGACAAGGAAAGAAGAATCATAGAGTTGAGGTATGGTTTTGATGGTTCGAAACCGCTTAGCCTTAAGGACATTGGTACTCAATACAATCTGACTAAGGAAAGAATTAGACAAATTGAGAAGAGAGCACTTGAGAAGCTTAAGGTTGCTGCAGAGCAGAAAGAGATAGATTCTTATTGCAAAGCTGTCTAGAATGGATTTGCAATGAATAATGCCACTTTATTTGGATAGAATAGAGTGGTTTTTTTATTTGCAATTGATTTGAAAAAAATGAAACCATGTTTCGATTTTCTCGTTTTTTCTTCTTTGTAATTCTCAATATTAAAAGAAAATAAGCTATATGTTGTTTTAAACATTGACCTTATCTATGCTTGTTGCTAGCATTCAAGTTGAAAACGAGAATCAAGAAAATAAAAGAGGAAAAAATGGAAAAGAAGAAGTACGTTTATTTCTTCGGCGATGGTAAGGCCGAAGGCAGTGCGTCAATGAAAGATCTTTTAGGTGGAAAGGGTGCAAATCTTGCTGATATGACATCAATTGGATTGCCTGTACCTCCCGGATTTACAATTACAACTGAGGCTTGTGATTATTATGATAAGCATAATGGTGCTTATCCAGATGGAATGAAGGAGGAAGTGCTTGAAAATCTTAAAAAGCTAGAGGCTCTTATGGGTGCAAAGCTTGGTGATAGAAAGAATCCTCTTTTGGTATCTGTCAGATCGGGTGCGGCTCAATCTATGCCAGGAATGATGGATACTGTTTTGAACCTCGGCTTGAATCCTGATTCATTGAAAGGCTTGATTGATAAAACCGGAAATGAACGTTTTGCTTGGGATAGCTATAGAAGATTCATCCAGATGTTTGGCGATGTTGTCATGGGAGTTCCACATGCAAAGTTCGAATATGCATTGCAATCAGTAAAGGATGAACGTGGAAAGGTCTTTGATACAGAGCTTGATGTAGATGATTTGAAAGAAGTCATAAAGAGATACAAGATTATATACAAAAAGTCTACTGGAGATGATTTCCCGACAGATCCACAGTTCCAGTTGTTCAAAGCAATAAATGCTGTATTCGGCTCTTGGAACAATGAAAGAGCAATCAAGTACAGGATGATGAATGATATAAGAGGTTTGTTGGGAACAGCTGTAAATGTCCAGGCCATGGTTTTCGGCAATATGGGCGAAACTTCAGGAACAGGTGTTGCTTTTACTCGAGATCCATCAACTGGTGAAAACAAGTTCTTTGGCGAGTATTTGATGAATGCTCAAGGAGAGGACGTTGTTGCAGGAATACGAACTCCTCAAAAGATCGAGACGATGAGGGATGTTAACCCGGAAGCCTACAAGATGCTTTGCCAGATCAGGGAAAAGCTTGAGAAGCACTATCATGATATGCAAGATCTTGAGTTCACAATCCAAGAGGGCAAGCTTTACATGCTTCAGACTCGAAATGGAAAAAGGACAATATTCTCTTGGCTAAGAAGCCAAGTTGAGATGGTAGAAGAGGGGCTTATTGATAAAGAAACAGCTGTATCGAGAGTTCCTGCTGCAGAGTTCTCAAAGCTTTTCGCACCTATTCTTGATAGCAAGATAATAAAAGACCAGAACATCGCTGTTGCAACAAAAGGCCTTAATGCATCACCTGGCGGAGCATGTGGGCATATATACTTTACAGCGAAAGATGCTGAAGCAGCAGCTCAAAAAGGAGAGGATGTGCTCCTTGTTAGAGTCGAGACATCTCCTGAGGATATTGGCGGAATGGCCATTTCAAAGGGTATTGTAACTTGTAGAGGCGGAATGACAAGCCATGCGGCAGTAGTTGCAAGAGGTATGGGATGCCCATGTGTATCAGGTTGTGGTGATATTCATGTAGATGAAGTTAAGAAGACTCTTGAAGTCAACGGCAAGATTCTTTCAGAAGGCGATTATATGGCAATCGATGGATTTACAGGCGCTGTCTATGCGCAGAAGATTCCAGTAAAACCATCAGAAATCATGCAAGTTCTTGAAGGCACAATGCGTGAATCAGAATCAAAGCTGTTCCAGAATTACAAGACATTTATGAGCTATGTAAATGAAATAAAGACTCTCGGAGTAAGAACCAATGCTGATACACCAACAGATGCAAAACACGCTGTTATGCTTGGAGCTGAGGGAATTGGGCTATGCCGAACTGAGCATATGTTCTTTGGTGGTAACAGAATAATCTCGATGAGAAAGATGATTCTTGCTGACAACACTGTTGCAAGAGAGAAAGCCCTTGCTGAACTTTTGCCAATGCAAAGATCTGATTTTGAGGGGTTGTTCGAAGTGATGAATGGTCTTCCTGTGATTATAAGGCTTCTCGATCCACCTCTTCATGAATTCTTGCCAAACGACCATACATCAAGACATGAGATGGCATTGCAACTTGGAATATCGGCAGAAGAGATTGCTCAGAAAATAAATGCACTTCATGAATTCAATCCAATGCTTGGATTTAGAGGTTGCAGACTAGCTGTTGTTTATCCAGAGATTTTGAAGATGCAAGTAAGAGCAATAATGGAAGCTGCTATCAATGTGAAGAAGAATGGCATTGATGTTCATCCTGAGATTATGATTCCTCTTGTTGGAATATACAAGGAATTTGATTATTGCAAGAAGAATGCCGAAGAGGAAATCGAAAAGGTATTTGGTGAGAACCATCTGAAAGTTAAATATGAAATTGGAACTATGATTGAGGTACCTCGTGCTGCAATTACAGCCGATGAGATTGCGAGAGAAGCCGAGTTCTTCTCTTTTGGTACTAATGATCTTACTCAGATGACATGCGGTTTCTCCCGAGATGATGCAGCCTCATTCCTTACTCACTATGTAAACGATCCAGACAAGATGTTCTACGACTATGATCCATTTGCAACAATGGATTTCGATGGAGTCGGAAAACTTGTGAAGATGGCTGTAGAACTTGGCAGAAAAACAAGACCTGGCATGGTTATGGGAATATGTGGAGAACATGGTGGAGATCCAAAGACAATTGCATTTTGCAATGATATTGGACTAAATTATGTTTCATGTTCTCCATTTAGAGTTCCAATTGCTAGACTTGCTGCAGCACAAGCAGCAATTCAGAAAAAGAAAAAATAAAGCTTTGTCTAATTGACTTTCTGCAATGCGACCATACAGCTCTTTCGACTGTGTGGTCGTTTTTTCTATTTTGTCATTCAATTCTAAATACTTATGCAAGGCTCTTAAGGCATGTATTTTTCAGCTTCTTCTATTACTAATGGAATCTTTGACTTATCATCTAGTCGTGCTCCACATGCATATGCATGGCCACCGCCTGAAAAGTGCTCTGCAACCTGGTTAATCTTTATTCGTTCAGATCTTAATTCAACTCTAATCTTTCCATCCAAATCGGAAAAGAGTATGAAAATAGGGTGTTGATCTATGTCGCGCATGCATGAAAGTGCTGAGCTCACCATATCTGGTGTAAGATTGTATTTGTCAATAATATCTTGGGTTATATACATATATACAACACCTTTTTCGCTTATTTTTATTTGGGAATAAGCATAAGCGATGAACTTTACATCGCTTAAGGATTTCCTTCGAATATCTGACATCAGCTGTGGCATATCGAAATTGGAATCAAGAAGTATAGAAGCGACTCTCAATGTCTTGGAGTTTACATTTGGGTAAGAGAAATTTCCAGTATCTGTTACCATACCAGTATAAAGACATCTTGCAGCATCTTTGCTTATTTTCAGTCCTTTCTCTATTGCATGCGATGCGATTATTTCAGAGCATGAGGATAAAAGCTCCTCAACGTTGTAGTGTCCATAACTATCCTTAACAATATGGTGATCGATTTTTAAGATAGATGGTGCTGTGATGAATGTCTTGTCAGCACATCTATCCCTTACAGAGTTGTCAACAACTATTACGAATGAATTGGAATAGTCAATTTTGCCATCAGTGTTCCATGTGCCAAGAAATTCAAGTTGCTTTATCTCTTGGTTTACAACTATTGGCTCTATTTGATAGTTATCAGCCAATAAATATTTAAGAGCTAAGGATGAGCCGATGCAATCCCCATCCGGTTGAATATGTCCTAGTATTATTGTCTTTGGATATTTCTTTATTTCGATTTCTATTATGTCAAATAAGTTCATGAATAAATTATATAAGCAAACAATGTAAAAGAGAAGAAAAAAGCCCTGGACAAAATCCAAGGCTTGAACTTGATTATCAAAGTGTTAAAGAGCTGCTATGTTGCTCTGTGCTTGCTTGATAAGAGTTTCAATATCAGCATTCTTATCAAGAGCAATTCCTTCAACGATGTCAGCAAGAGCTTGTCTTGTTTCGTAGCTGTTCTTGAACACTGGATCATAAGCTAGAACATTATCTGGATAAGTTGCACTGATATTCTTTGCTTCTGGTCCAATTCCACCTTTCGCTATGCTCTCTTTGTATGCTTCTGTCTCAAGAGCAGCTTTGTTTGATGGAGCATATCCTGTGTTTGCTGCATATAAGCCTGATGCCTCAGCATCATACATGAATTCAAGGAAGATGCTTGTAGCAAGATCTGTAAGAGCGTCTCCTGATGAGAAACCGCAGAAGTTTCCTCCTTGCTGAATTACAGCAGGATGTACGCCAACAGGGGAGTATGTTACAGCAGCCTCAAATCCATCAGGAAGAATATATGCTGTTCCTGCAGATGAACCGATGTAAGCAATCAAAGTTTGGCTAGAGAAAGGACCAGAGCAATATCTGTCTTCACCAGCTGTACGGAAATATCCTTCTTGGATGCCTTTTTGCCACCATTTGTAGAAATCCATTGTCTTAGGAAGATTATCTTTGTCAAATAGGTAGAGGTTTCCTTGTGTATCAGCATAGCGTGCTCCGAAGTTTACTGGACCATAGATTCCAAGATTGTCCATGGAATCAAAGCCGACAGAAGGCTTTCCTGTAATGCTAGCGATTTTCTTTGCACACTCGGCAAGTTCATCATATGTTGTTGGAACAGCAATGTTATGCTCATCGAAGAATGTTTTGTTATAGAAGAACACTTCAGTTGATTTTCCAAGACTTGTTGCATATGTTCGTCCATCAGGGAATGATTTGTTCTCTTCAAGGTATGATGGGAAAACAGTAGAAAGCTCTTCTTTTGTGATTCCAAAATCATCATCAAGATATGATGTAAGATCCATCAGCTTTCCACTAGGCATATATGTCATCATATTATTGTTGTAAGCTTGCCCGACATTTGGAGCTGTGCCAGCTGCAAGTGCACTTAATATTTTGTTGTGCGTATCAGAGTAGCCACCTTGGCAAGTTGCATTGACTGTGATTCCATATTCGTTTGTCTCATTGAAGAGCTCTACGACTTTGTCCAATGCTATTCCATTTTCCTTTGTTTGCGCATGCCAAAGCTCCAATGTGATATTGGCATTCTTCAAATCATCTGCTGTTACATTAGCATTCGCTTGAGTTGAAGCTTGTGCCTCTTCTTTGCTCCCGCTTGCAAACAACATTGAAAATGCTGTCAAGAAAACAATCATGAAAATCAAAGCTTTTTTCATTTTTTTCTCCTTATAAATAATCGGCTAAACCGTTATTTCATCCTTTAAGGCCACCTCTTGCAATTCCTTGTATTATATACTTTTGAAAACAAAGGTATATTATAACCAAAGGTAGCACGACTATAGTAGCGCCAGCCATCATCAGATGGTATGAGACGCCTGCTTCTCCTGCAAAGTATTGAAGTCCAATCGAAAGAACACGTTTGTTTATATTGCCTGTGACTAATAAAGGCCATAAGTATGCATTCCAACTTGCAATAAAATTGAATAGGGAAATTGTGACAAGCGAGCTTTTTGAGTTAGGAACCATCATCTTCCATAGGTATTTCCAATCAGAGCATCCATCGACTTTTGCAGCTAGGTAAATCTGATTTGGGATCTGATTGAAAAACTGCCTGAGAAGGTAAATGTAGAAAACACTTGCTGTATATGGCAGGATTTGAGCCCAAAGAGAGTCATATAGCCCCATTCGTGTTATTGTAATGAAGTTTGTAATCAAATACATTTGCGAAGGGACCATCATTGTTGCTAGTAAGAAACTGAAAAGCTTGTCTCTGCCTTTGAATTCAAGCCGCGAAAATGCAAATGCACCTAGTATGGTTGTAAATAGAGTAAAAACAGTATTGAGTACAGAAACTATAATTGAGTTTTTGAAGTAGATACCGAAAGGATTTGCCTTCATTGTAAGTACTTCTTTGTAGTTTTGCCATTGCGGATGCTCTGGAAGCCATACAATGTCAGGAGATGTGATTTCTCTTAGAGTTTTCAAAGATCCAGATATCATCCAGAAAAATGGAAAGAGCATTATCAACGAGCCTATTAAAAGTGCAATGAATACTATTGTTCGTGCGAATTTTGATTGTATTTGGTTGTTGTCCATCTTATCCACCTCAACTCTCTACACGTTTGTTGCTTATTTTGAGTTGAACAAATGTGAAAACCATTATTATGAGAAACATCAATACTCCACTTGCTGCAGCTATTGTGTATTTGTTCGCACCATAGAATTTATCATACATGTAATAAACCATCGTTGTCGCACTATGCAATGGCCCATCGTTTCCGAATAAGCCTACGACTTCAACATAAGCTTTGAATGCCCCTATAGTTGATATGACAAATTGATATGCGATAATCGGACTCAATTGTGGGATTGTTATCTTGGTAAACTGTTTCCACTTGCTTGCTTCATCTATTCTGGCAGCCTGGTATAGTTGTGGATCAACAGCTTGCAAGCCTGCAAGAAAGATAACTATCTTGAATGCAAGAGATGACCATATCCCAAAGATGCATAGTGTAGCCATTGAATACTTGGGATCGCTTAACCAGCCGATTGCATTACCGCCAAAGAATTCTATTATTTTGTTGAAGATGCCGAATTCGCTATGGAATATGAATCGGAAGGCAAGCCCAATCGCTATAGCATTTGTGACATATGGCAGGAAATAGGCTGTTTGGAAGAAGCGAGAGCCCTTGATCCCGCTGTTGAGCAATGTTGCAATCACCAATGAGATTGCCATGGAAACAGGAACTGTGACAAATGCATATACAAATGTATTTAGGATTGCTTTATGGAAGTTTGGATCCTTCAGAACCCATATATAGCTTGAAAGCCCAAAGCCTGATCCGGTTTTTGTGAAAATATTGAATTCCTTGTAAAGACTCATTCTTACAGTATGTATCATCGGGAAAATAACAAAGACAGCTATTATTACCAAAGCTGGCAATAGATATAGCATGGCTCTCAAGAATGTCTTTCTCTGGTTTTGTCCTACCATTTTTCTATTACAAGCCCCTCTTTTGTAAAGATATGAACGCCATTTCTCTTTAGCTTGACGTGCAACTCTTCTCCGGAATTCACATGGCTGCCTGATTCGATCAGAGCCTCTGAGTATTTATCATTTAGATAGAACCTTATCTGGAAATCTCTTCCAATTGTGGCCTTGAAGTCCACTTTGATAGGGAATGTCTCTTCCTCCTCTTTGGAAAGGACAAAGCTTTCCGGTCTGATTCCAACTAGGTATTCGCCATCATCGAGTGTCGTCTTTATTGCATTTTGGCCATTTATTACAATCCAGCCACACTTTGCATTTGCATTGAATATATTAATCGGGGGATTTCCAAGAAATTGAGCAACGAAAGAATTTGCAGGGTGGTCATATGTCTCTTGAGGATTTCCTACTTGTTGAATCAAACCATCCTTCATTACTATTATTTCATCTGTAATGCTCATGGCTTCTTCTTGATCATGCGTTACAAAAACTGTTGTGATTTCAGTCTCTTGCTGTATTCTTCTTATCTCTTCCCTTGTCTGGATCCTAAGACGAGCATCAAGATTGGAAAGCGGCTCATCAAGAAGAAGGACCTTTGGTTTTTTGGCTATAGCTCTTGCAATCGCAACTCTTTGCTGTTGCCCTCCAGATAGCTGGGCCGGCTTCCTTTTCAAAAGTTCTTCTATTGCAACAATCTTTGCAGTCTTTGCAACAATATCATCAATAGCCTCTTTTCTTTCTTTTGCATTTGAGTATAAAGCTTTGAAGCTTTTGCTGTTCCTTAGCGGAAATGCAATATTGTCATAGACTGTCATATGTGGATAAAGAGCATAGTTTTGGAAAACAAGTCCAATATCCCTTTTCTCTGGCGGTAGCTGTGTGACATCGTCTTGCCCAAAGAAGATTTTGCCCCTTGTTGGTGCATATAGGCCAGCAAGCATGAATAGGGTAGTGCTTTTTCCACATCCAGATGGTCCAAGAAGCCCAACAAGATGTCCACTTGGGATAGTAACGTTCATATTATTTACAGCTATTGTTTCTTTATTGTCTTTAGAGGTGAAGATCTTGGTCAGTTCCTCCAATCTAACATCCATACTTAATCAAGAGAAATTCCTTCAGTAACCCTCTTATCTCCTTTAATTAGATTCGTCACATTTTATTCTAAGGTATAACAAAGACTACTAAAAGGATTTTTTATTGCAAACTTGTTAAATTGCGGAAAAAGTTGTGCATAGCTTTTGTTTCATGTTGTATTTTTACTGTCGTGGTGTGTAACATAGAAGCGATGATAAGTGTTTTAAAGGACAATTTGGTTTTAGCAATCAAAGGATTTGTCGTTGGTTCTACGATGACAGTTCCTGGTGTTTCTGGCGGTTCTATGGCAATGATTCTTGGAGAGTATGATCATTTGATCGATAGTGTCCCTGGTTTGCTGAGAAAAGAGAGCTTTAAAAAGTCGCTATTGTTTCTTTTTGTTTTTGGACTATTTGCTCTCATCGGCATTTTCGTTGCTTCAAAGCCAATTGCTTCATTGCTTTCAAAATTCCATGTCACAGTAATGTATTTTTTTATTGGTGCTGTTATTGGTACAATCCCGATGATGGTAAAAGATGCTCAAATAGAGAGGCTTGAGCCAAGTGCGAAGTCGATTTTTGTCCATTTTTTATATCTTTTGTGCGTTGCTTTTGGCCTCTTGGCCGTTTATTTGATCGGCATCTTGCCAGATGGAGCATTAAATCCAACGCTTGATTTAAATTTAAAGTCAATAGCCTTGCAACTATTTGCTGGTGTTATTATCTCTATTGGTTTTGTTCTTCCTGGGATATCAACATCATATCTTCTTGTTGTGTTGGGCCTTTACCAGCCAATACTTGAGGCTATATCGCATTTTGAGGTGCTTGTGCTACTTCCACTGATTACTGGCGTTTTGCTAGGTACATTTGCTTTGACAGGTTTTCTTTCATGGGCTATGAGAATGCATCCAAAAGCAACATATATGATTATTCTTGGTTTTCTTCTTGGTAGCATTGCATCTGTTTTTCCTGGTTTTCCAACTTTGGATAATATTTTTCCGACTGTTCTATTGTTTGTTATTGGTTTTGCTTCAATTTATTTGATTTCAAGGTTGGAGAATAATCGCTAATTGTTGTTAATTGTGTGTTCATTGATTATATTATTGTAATAAGTAAGCACTTGCTTGCTAGGATGTTTTATTATGATTGAAGAAATAAAGATAGATGATATAGATATTGGTGGAGATTATGGAGAGTTGGATTTGTTTAGATATATCATAGACAAGTCCAAAAACGAGGGGCCTCAGACGGGTGTCCCTTGGAGCAAGGATGTATTTAATTATATTTTTGAGAGCAATGTTGCTTTTAATCTTGAGAATCTCCTTGATTGTGAGTTTGTCGATATTGATTTGCAGGATAGATTTTAATGAATGTACTTGGAATAGAAACCAGTTGTGATGAGTGCTCAGCTGCTATAGTAAGGGATGGCCGAGAGATTCTGTCGAATGTTATTGCGACTCAAATCGAGCTTCATAAGCCCTATCAGGGAGTCGTTCCAGAGTTGGCATCGAGGCTTCATACAGAGTGGATTGCACAGGTTGTGGATGCATCTATAAGGCAGGCTGGGCTTGAGAAAAAGGACATAGATGCTGTTGCTGTTACATCACGTCCTGGGCTTTTAGGGTCCCTCCTTGTTGGTGTTAATTTTGCTAAGGCTTTTGCGACAGCTCTTTCGATACCTTTCGTTGGAATCGATCATATAAGAGCACATTTGTATGCATCTCAAATCGAGAATCCTCTTGAGTATCCATATCTTGGCATATTGGTCTCTGGAGGACACACTGTTATTTGCAAAGTCGAGGATTATGATAAGATCGATGTGCTTGGAACCACTATTGATGATGCGATAGGTGAGGCTTTTGATAAAGTTGCGAAATTCTATGATCTTGGTTTTCCTGGTGGTGTCGCAATTGATAAGCTTAGCCAGTCAGGCGACGCAAGTGCATTTCTTTTCCCTGGTCCGATGCTTGACAGGACAGAGCATCCATATGATATGTCTTACTCTGGATTGAAGACAGCTGTTATAAACCAACGTGAGAAGTTCAAGAATGGCGATAAAGAAGATACTCCGGAAAATATAGCTGCATCATTTCAACGACAAGCTGTAGGCATTTTGATGAAAAGAGTAAAGCTTGCATTGAAAGATACTGGTCTGAAGAGAATCGCAGCTGGAGGAGGTGTGGCTGCAAACTCTTTTCTTCGATCTGAGCTGAAGGATCTAGAAAAAGGTGGCTATATAGTTTCTTTTCCTTCTTTGAAGCTGTGTACAGACAATGGAGCAATGGTTGCTGGCCTAGGCTATAGATATCTTTTAGATGGATACTTTGATGATGAAAGTCTCAGTGCGAGTGCAAGAGTCAGTGCTTTTAAAAGTTTTTAAGCCACTTGCATAAGTTTTCTTTTTCTGTTATTTTCAACAAGTCTGGAAAGGAAAAAGGCTAGAAAAATTATGAGGTCTTTTTTTGTGAAAGCTATTGACACTGCTAACACGATTACCGTATTCTCTTTGAAGTGATTGGGATGTAGTGTAATGGTAACACTGCAGATTCTGGTTCTGCCTTTGGGGGTTCAAATCCCTCCATCCCAGATTATTTGGTCCCTTCGTCTAACGGTTAGGACGGGAGATTCTCAGTCTCTAAATAGCGGTTCGATTCCGCTAGGGACTATAAGGCAGCGTTAGTTTTGCGCTGTCTTATTTTTTTGTCAGGAGTAAAAATGATAACAGCATCGAATATTTCTCTTTCATATGGTACACAAGTCTTGTTCAAGGACGTAAATATAAAATTTACTCCAGGCAATTGCTATGGGATAATTGGTGCAAATGGTGCAGGAAAATCGACTTTCCTCAAGATCCTTTCTGGAGAGATAGAACCAGATACTGGTGAAGTTGTTATTACTCCAGGCGAAAGGATGACGACTTTAAGACAGGACCATTTTGCTTTTAACAAGTATAGAGTAATCGATACAGTAATCATGGGATACAAAAAGCTTTATGATGTCATGCAAGAGAGAGATGAGATCTATTCCAAGGCTGATTTCTCTGAAGAGGATGGCATAAGAGCAGCCGAGCTTGAGGGGGAATTTGCTGAGCTTGGAGGATGGGAGGCCGAGGCAAATGCGGCCCAGATGCTTGATGGACTTGGTATTCCTGTTGATATGCATGAGAAAAAAATGGAGGAAATCGAGGACAATCTTAAGGTTCGAGTTCTTTTGGCTCAGGCGCTTTTTGGTAATCCAGATATTCTTTTGCTTGATGAACCTACAAACCATTTGGATCTAGAATCGATTCATTGGCTTGAGGATTATCTTGAGAATTTCAACAACACAGTTATTGTTGTTTCACATGATAGACATTTTTTGAATACAGTTTGTACTCATATTTGCGATATTGATTATGGCAAGATACAGCTATATGTTGGAAACTATGATTTCTGGTATGAGTCATCGCAACTTGCAGCAAAACAGCTTAAGGATGAGAAAAAGAGGCGAGAGGATAAGATTGCTGAACTCAAGGAGTTTATTCAGCGCTTCTCATCCAACGTTGCAAAGGCAAAGCAAGCAACAAGCAGAAAAAAGCTTATTGATAAGTTGACAATTGATGATATAAAACCATCAAGCAGAAGATTCCCATATGTTGCCTTCAAGCCAAACAGGGAAATTGGAAATAATTGCCTTGAGATAAAAGGGCTTACGAAGACAATTGATGGAGTAAAAGTCCTTGATAACCTAAATCTTCTTGTAAATCCAACAGACAAGATTGCGTTTGTTGGACCAAACCACTTTGCGAAGACAGTATTATTCCAGATACTCGCAGGCGAGATGGAGCAAGATTCAGGAACATTTACATGGGGAGTCACAACATCTCTCTCGTATTTTCCAAAAGACAATTCAAAGATGTTCAAGGAAGATGAGACTATGGCTGAATATCTTCAACAATACTCAACAGAGGATGATGACTCATTCGTTCGATCATTTCTGGGAAGAATGCTTTTCTCTGGTGACGAGGCATTGAAGAAGATATCTGTTCTTTCAGGAGGGGAAAGAGTAAGGCTTGTTCTTGCGAAGATGATGCTTGAAGGAGCTAATTGCATGATATTTGATGAGCCAACATCTCATTTGGATCTTGAGTCAATACAAGCTCTCAATGATGGCTTGATCAATTTCAAAGGCATGCTTATGTTCAATTCCCATGACCATCAATTCGTTGACTCGATTGCAAATAGAATCATAGAATTCACTCCAAATGGAATCATTGATAAGATGATGAATTTCGAGGATTATCTTGTTGATCCAGGCGTGAAAGCGCTTAGAGATAAAGCTTATAAAGACGTCAGAGGCGTTGTATTGCTATAATAGTGTTATGTTGATTACTGTTGATATTGGGAACACAAATATTGTCATAGCTGCAGTTGATAATGGCAAATGGCTCTTCGATTTCAGGGTTTGCACCGATGAAAAGAAAACTAGCGATGAGTATTTTGTCATATTCAATTCTCTTCTGAAAACAACTGGAATCGATTTCGATAATGTAGAGAAGGTCATAATTTCATCTGTTGTTCCTTTTCTCTCTAGGTCAATCGAGAAAAACATGAAAAGGATATTCAACCAAGATCCGATAATCGTGACTCATGATGTAAATACAGGCCTTGATAAGGATTCGATTCCTGCTGAGCTTGGCTCGGATTTGCTTTGCAATCTTGCTTATGGCCATTATGCTCATAAAGACAAGAGCGTGATGATAATCGATTTCGGTACAGCTCTTACATTCTCGACTGTCAACATGCATGGAGAAGTGAAGGGTGTTGCAATTGCCCCCGGTCTAGTAACAGCTGTAAATGCGCTATTTGGAAATACAGCCCAGCTTCCGCAAGTCGAGTTGAAGATTCCAGAGTCGGTTCTTGGACGTGATAGCCAAAGCTCTATAAGAGCTGGGATTATGATGGGTTATGCTGGAATGGTCGATTCAATCATAAAAAGAAGCGAGGAAGAGCTTGGAGAGAAGCTTTATGTGATTGCAACAGGAGGACTGTCGAAAACGATTTCTCCTTTGATTAAGCGTATTGATTATATAGATGGATTCCATACGCTACGAGGTCTGGCATTGATCGCTGAGCTTAATAAGTGATTTGATCTACCATTCTATTTAACAAGTGAACCATTTTTTTGTATTATTTGTACTATGCTTTCAGATAAATGTCTCAATTTGCGTGAATACTTTTCACTTGATGAGAAACTAAAGAATATAGCGTTGAAAGATTCAGATGAAATTCCTGAATTCAATAGTTTTATTGTAGATAGATCATGTTCATATCTTTTTACAGTAAACAAAGGTGAGGCCTTCTTTGCAACAAGTTGGCGAGAAAATCCCTCTTCTATGGAAGCGCTAGCTGTGATAAAAGCAAAGCAAGGGGAGTTTGTTCTTTATCTTCCAGGGGAGCCAATCATTGCCAAGGCTGGGGAGGGGAGCGAAGTTTCGCTCTATAAACTAAGTGAATAGCAAAAGATTTGCAATGGTAAGAGGCCTTGGTATCGGAAAGGACTATCCAGTTAGAGTGCAAACAATGTATGATTGCGCTATTTGCTCAGTAGATTCAGAGCCGATAATTGAGAGGATTGCTTTTCTTTCTTCTTTGGGATGCGATTTGATACGCTTTTCGTTTGTTTCAGAGAAGGATGCACCCAATTTCAAGAAAATATGCTCTAAATCGGTTATTCCAGTTGTTGCTGATATACATTTTGACTACAAGATGGCTATGCTTGCACTTGAATGCGGTGCTGACAAGATTCGGATAAATCCTGGAAATATAGGTGCTAAATGGAAGAGCGCTGAGATTGTAAGATGCGCAAAAGACCACAATGCTGCAATACGTATAGGACTCAATACAGGATCCTTGCCAAAGCATGATGAGAAGATGGATGATGTTTCTGTCATGGTCGAATCTGCTCTGGATTATATAAACGACTTTGAGTCACTTGATTTTACCAATATAGTTGTCTCATTGAAAAGCTCTGATATAAATAAGACTATTGAAGCAAACAGGAGGTTTTCTTCTCTATCAGACTACCCATTGCATTTAGGTGTTACAGAGGCTGGCAGCGCAATCATCAGTTCTGTCAGATCCACATGGGCGCTTGGAAACCTTCTTTCCGAAGGCATTGGCGATACGATCAGAGTCTCGATAAATGGTCCAATAGAGGATGAAATAGTGGCGGGATCCGAAATACTAAGAACTCTTGGATTGAGGAAAAGCGGAGTAAGAATCATTGCTTGCCCGCGTTGTGGCAGGCATACTTTTGACAGCCAAGCTTTTTTGGAAAGAGTCCAAATGAAGCTTCTTTCTTGTGATAAGGATATTTCTGTTGCAATAATGGGTTGTACTGTAAATGGGCCTGGAGAGGCGAAAAATGCAACTTTTGCTGTATCAGGGTTTGGAACAAAGATTTATCTATATAAGAAAGGTACTCATTTTGCGACAGCCAAGGATTTGGATGAAGCAGAGAAGATTCTGTTTGAGGCGATAGAAAATGAATAATATGATTGTTGTCCGCGGTGCAAGGGAACATAATCTGAAAAATATAGACATTGCTCTTCCGAAAGATAGCCTTGTTGTAATTACTGGACTATCGGGCTCAGGAAAGAGCTCTCTTGCTTTTGATACGATATTTGCTGAAGGCCAAAGGCGCTATATGGAGTCTCTTTCAAGTTACGCAAGAATGTTCCTTGGAAGAATGGAAAAGCCGGATGTGGATCTAATTGAAGGGCTTTCGCCTGCAATTGCAATAGAACAAAAGTCGACAAATAGAAACCCAAGATCAACAGTTGGAACAGTTACAGAGATCTATGATTATTACAGACTGCTCTGGGCTAGGATTGGTAAAATTCATTGTCCACAGTGCGGACGAGAGATATCCGAAACATCAGTTGACCAGATCATAGATTTTATCTTTTCTCATGATGAAGGCTCGAGAATAGTGCTTTTGGCGCCAATTGCCAGAGAGAAAAAGGGTGAATTCAAGCAAATCTTGGAAGATAGCTTGAAAATGGGATATTTGAAAGCGAAAATCGATGGTAAGACTTATTCACTTGAAGATGGTATCCCAAGCTTGGAAAAGAAAATGAAGCACAATATTTCTATCGTTGTCGATAGAATAAAGATAGAAAGAAGCGAAAGGACAAGGATCTCTGATGCTATTGAGAGATGCTGTGAGCTTTCAAATGGTCTCGTTGAGGTAGATTACTTTGATGAGGGAAAGATAGATCTTTATAGCGAAAAGAATTCATGTCCTTATTGCGGTATTGCCTTTCCTCCCGTTGAGCCAAGGTTTTTCTCATTCAATTCTCCTATTGGTGCATGTCCTGAATGCAATGGGCTTGGTGTAACAATCTCATTCGATCCAGACAAGATAATCCCTGACAAGTCTCTTAGCTATAACCAGGGAGCAATAAAGACGCATAAACCTACAGCAAACTATTATCGCTCTGAGATAGAAGGGCTTTACAAACATTATGGATTCAGCCTCTCGGATCCGATTGAGAATTTGCCTCAGTCTTTTCTCAATATCCTTCTATATGGAGGTGGCGAAAAATTCAGTTATGTCTACGAGAATACAAAAGGCGAAAAAACAAAGAAGTTTGATATTTTCGAGGGTATAATCCCTGAGCTTGAAAGGCGATATAAAAGCACATATTCCATGCAAATAAGAATGTGGATGGATAGTTTCAAAAGCGAATTTGTCTGTAAAAAATGCCATGGCGACAGACTTAGAAAGGAAGCGCTTTCTGTCTTTGTGGGGAAAAAGAACATAATGGATGCAACTAGACTATCTGTCGACGATAGCTTGAGATTCTTCGATAGCCTTGATTTGACACCTGTAGAGAAGGATATTGCCAACTTGATCTTGCGTGAAATAACAAGCAGGTTAATGTTCTTGAAGAACGTTGGGCTGGGGTATTTGACTTTATATAGGAGCGCTGCAACTCTTTCGGGTGGCGAGGCGCAAAGAATAAGGCTTGCAACACAAATCGGATCAGCACTATCTGGGGTTTTGTATGTTCTTGATGAGCCATCAATTGGACTACATCAAAGAGATAACCAGAAGCTTATCGATACATTAAAGAACCTCAGAGATCTCGGAAACACAGTCTTGGTTGTTGAGCATGATGAGGATACAATCAGAGAAGCCGACTATGTTGTGGACCTTGGGCCAGGAGCTGGAGAAATGGGGGGTAGAGTAATAGCAAAGGGCACTCCATGCGAGATTGAGGCAAATCCTAATTCCATTACAGGGCAATTCCTCTCTGGCAAACTGAAAATAGAAGTTCCACTTAAAAGACGCATTGGAAATGGCAATTGTATTTCAATTAAAGGTTGCAAAAAGAACAATCTAAAAAATATCGATGTGGATATCCCACTTGGGACTTTTTCTGTAATTACTGGAGTATCAGGTTCTGGAAAATCTACATTCTTGAATGAGATTTTGCTTCCAGCTGCAAAGAGAAGACTTGAGAAAAAGAGAGACAATTTCGATGGTTACAAACTACTTACTGGCATTGAGAATATAGATAAGATAATATCGATAGACCAAAGCCCAATTGGTAGGACACCTAGATCGAATCCAGCAACATACGTTGATCTCTTTACTCCAATCCGAGAGTTGTTTGCAACTATGCCTGAAGCAAAGATCAGAGGGTATAAGTCAGGTCGTTTCTCATTCAATGTCCCCGGTGGAAGATGTGAGAATTGCTCTGGCGATGGCACGTTGAAAATCGAGATGCATTTTCTTCCAGATGTTTACGTAAAGTGTGATGTGTGCGGAGGAAAGAGATACAATAAAGAGACATTGGCTGTGACATACAAGGGCAAGAATATTTCAGATGTTTTGGATATGACAGTTTCGGAGGCATATAATTTCTTCTCGTCTCATCCTAGGATTATGAGAAAATTGCAAACGTTGATGGATGTTGGCTTGGATTATGTCACTTTAGGGCAAAGCGCTCTTACCTTATCAGGAGGTGAGGCTCAAAGAGTAAAGCTTGCTCTAGAACTTTCCAAGATCCAGACTGGAAATACTTTATATATTCTTGACGAACCAACTACAGGGCTTCATTTTGCTGATGTGAAAAAACTCCTCGAAGTATTGCAAAAGCTAGTGGACCAAGGAAACACTGTTATCTTGATTGAGC
Organism: Spirochaetales bacterium UBA6872; assembly: GCA_002452215.1. Lineage (GTDB taxonomy): Bacteria > Spirochaetota > Spirochaetia > Sphaerochaetales > Sphaerochaetaceae > Ornithospirochaeta. The sequence continues at coordinate 86,968 of DKCO01000027.1, read as the reverse complement.
ATAATCTTGATGTGATAAAATGTGCCGATTACATAGTAGATCTTGGGCCAGATGGAGGCGATGGTGGTGGCACTGTAGTTGCAAAGGGAACTCCTGAGGATGTTGCAAAAGTCAAAGAGAGCTACACAGGCCAATATTTGCAAAGGTATCTAAAAGGATGAAAAGAATCTTTTTGTATTTTTCTTTCTTCTTCTTCTTATGCATAACACAGCTTTTTGCATCCTATAGTGCATCAGCAATTTACTATGCATCAGACAGTGAGCTTGAGAGTATGTCAAGAGCACGAGGATTGGAAATACAAGAGCCAGAGAAAATGCGTCAAGCACTCTATGAATATGAGGGACTGGATACATATTCATTAGAGGAAAACGAGCAGTCTGAGTATTCGCTTTCAATTATTTCTGCAAAGAGTCTTGAGCGTTCAGATGGTGCCATAGTTGTTTCTGGAAATGCATCGATTTCTTTCAAATCCGAGGATATAGGCGAAAAGAAGCTGTCTGCTGGTAGGATTATCGTTGACTTGGATAATAACCAGATAACAGCTTTGGAGAATGTCTATTTGGTTGATGATAGCAAGAATGCATCCCTCAATGAACTTAAAGCTGACATTATAAGCATACATTGGAAAACAGGTGAGCTATCTGTTTCGAATGCGACAACCAGCTCAGATAGGAAAAACAGCGAAGATGAGAGCGTAACATTCTACACTACAGGGAAAAAGCTGACATACTTTCCCTCGGGAGGAATCTTCTACGAGGATGGCTATATGTCTTCAGATACTGAAAATAGGTATTCAAGCATAAAGGCAGATGAGATTGCTGTCCTTTCAGATGGCGATATGTTTCTATCGAATGCTTTTTTATCAATAGGCAGAGTTCCGATTCTCTATGTGCCATTTTTCTTCTTTCCTGGATCAAGAATTTTAGGAAATCCTGCATTTGGCTTTGACTCTCAAAAAGGTTCTTTTGTTAACACCACATTCGAAATCCTTGGTTCCTCCGACGAGGTTGAATCATCTGATACATCATCTTCATTCACAGCTCTTTTCCGCTCTATTGAAGATGACACGGAGCTTGTTCCGTCAGGCTTCTACTACTCAAATGATGAAAATATATCCAAAGCACAATCATGGGCAAGGAATAGCAAAAGCTATATATCATTATTGGCAGATGTATATTCTGGCTCAAATAGCGATGCACGTCTTGAAGATGGCATTTTGCACTTTGGCATTGATAGCAAGATCAATTTGTTTGAAAAAAAACTAAAGATCTCAATTCAGGATGGGATTGGACTGACGAATGCATACCCAAAGGATTCTATATTTCGCTACTATGGAATAAACTCTCTTTCTTACAATGACTTTGGATTGCGAGTAGATGCTGTTTTTCCATTCTACTCAGATGATTATGTTCTTATCGATTTCAAAAACAGGCTTGTGGGATTTTCGCTGGATCCCATCTTAGGCCAAGACAGCGAATTCAATGAAAAATATTCATCACAATTAACATCCTTCAATCAAAGCATCGATTTGTCATATAGTTTGCCTTCGAAGTATACAAATACATATCTTTCGTCATTTTCTATTTCCAGCTTCAGAACTAGAGCAATCTACAAATGGATAAGCCCAAACTCGAGTTATGTTGATGATGGAAAAAGAGGAAAATTCATTTTAGACGAGTTTGAGAAGCCATATTTGAGTTTGAGTATTTCTGGTTCAATCTATGAAACAAAGAGCGAAAAAAGGGTGTCTATCGATGTCGCTGAGACTGAAGAGATCCCGCAAAGCGAGATTCATATACTTTCAGATCCGCTTCTTTATGATCTTTATAAGGAAAATGATGATAAGAGTTCTTCATCACCAAATAGTGCATACTCTTCAAGCTTGAAGTATTCTATATCTGAGACGTTTTCCAACAAGGATTCGTTTACATATGGCAAGTTGGACTCTGAATCTCTTTCATCATCCACTTCTTCTAAGCTTACATTGTCAGCATCAATTGGTTCGCTTTTCTCCCTCTCCGATATATTGACGCCATCCTATTCATATTCTGAGAATAAAAGCTACTTGAATAACAGCAGCACTAGTGTCAAGAAAACGGAGCGTTTCACTGTAAATAATGAAATAATTACACAGATACCATTTCTTGGCATATCATACACATTGGCTGTAAGGCTTGTTAATTTTGAAAAGAAAAATACATGGCTTGATAGTATTTGGGATAGCAACGCAAGTGAGCAAAATGGTTTTTCTCCCAAATGGGATAAGGATACTGTTATTAAGCATCAGATAGCATTCTCAAAATCATTCGAGACAGGAATTGGTATATTTTCTCCTTCTCTGAATTACACACTTAAGCCTCTTAATGGGGTTCTTGAACCTAAGCTTAGCTACAAGTACAAGGACTTTGCTTCCGCTTTCTCATGGAAATTTACACAAGATGAAAGCGGAAAGTATGAATCTGACTTAATTGGGCTCTCTCTAGGTTATACAGCAAGATATTTTACTTTCTCAACAGCTTTCAAATATATGAGCAAGGATTACAGAAAAAATGATTTTTTATATCCTTTTTCTATGACTGGTTCATTATCGATCAGAACAGATGACAAGAAGTGGTCGATAACAGAATATATGGATTATTCATACTTCAAGAACAACAAATACAACTACTTCAATAATATAAAGACTACTTTTGCATCGCCATTTGGCTCTCTTGATCTGAATTGGAAGACACAAAGCAATAACAAAATAGAGTTTAATGACCTGTCGCTAAATCTCAATTATTATTCTGATCCAATACAGTTTTGGAAGGGCAGGATATATTTGAAATTTGGTGTTGAGTCATCATTTACTATGGATGTGAAGAGCCCAGAGAATACAATATTCAGAATAACGCCCTCGACTATATTCTCAATTGCGGAATTTCTGGACATGAAGATCAGCTTCAGCTCCTATAACAATAACTTCAGCTCATATTTCGTTGATGAAAGGTTTAAATTCAACTTAATGCTGAAAGATCTTGTCAATAGCATAGATTTCTTTGGAAATGGACGGTACCATACAAATTTCCTTTTGAAGTCCGCATCTATTGAGTTTGTGCATTACATGAAAGATTGGGATTTGCATTGCACATATTCTACAGAGGTTGTAAAATCCAGCAACACATATTCCTTGATTCCGAAGTTTTCGGTTTATCTTGCTTGGAAGACTCTTCCAGATCTGAAAGTTGATCGAAAGTGGAAGCAGGAAAACAATAATGGAAACTACCAATGGGTTGAGGACTAAAATGTCACAAAGCTATGTATTTTCAGATGATATCGTTTCTTTAGTACTCGGGCCTAATGATAAGAATCTTCCTTATATGGAGCTTCTACTAGGTACCGATTTGACAGTAAAAGGAAACATGCTCATATCGGACACAACAAAAGACTATTTCCCAATGTTCTTCTCCCGTCTGGAGCTATGTGCGAAAGAGAGAGGAGTACTATCAGAAAGCGAAATTTTCATGGTATTCGATCTTCTCGATAGAAATGATGATGTTTTCTCATCATTCTCGAGTTGTAATAACGAAATCTCGACAATTTCCGTAATGTCACGAACTATATGGCCCAAAAGCAATGGGCAAAGGAAGTTGATTGAATCACTTAGATCAAATCAAGTTGTTTTTGCATCTGGACCTGCTGGTACTGGAAAGACTTTTTTGGCAATTGCATGGTCTTTGCAAGAGGTCCTTTCAGGCAGGAAGAATAAAATTGTAATGACTCGTCCTGTTGTTGAGGCTGGTGAATCGCTTGGTTTTCTTCCTGGTGATTTGGCACAGAAGATCAATCCATATCTAAGACCTTTGTATGATGCAATGGAATATTTGATTCCACATCAGCATATAAAAAGATTAGAGGAGAATGGTTCAATCGAAATTGCTCCCCTTGCCTATATGAGAGGGAGAAGCTTGAATGATGCTATGATAATTCTCGATGAGGCTCAAAATACAACATCGCTTCAGATGCGTATGTTTCTTACGCGTCTTGGAGATAATTCGCAAGCAATAATCACAGGAGATCCAAGCCAAATTGATCTTGATAGGAAAAAAGATAGCGGATTGGTTGATGCAATGAGCATACTTAGTGGAATTGAGGGTATTTCTATGGTAGAATTCTCACATCTTGACATTGTAAGATCAAGAATCGTACGAGAAATTGCTAAAGCATATTCGCATGAGAGGGATATTTGCGGTGGCCATTAATAGAATAAGACGCACTCAAGATAAGGTAAAACCATTTTTTTCTCTTTCAAAAAGAGCAAAGACCGCAATTATTGTTATGTCGTTGATTCTTATGTTCTTTAGCATATTCCTACCCATAATGCTTGCAAGCTATTACATTCCAACTATTAAGCTTTCTAGGGAATACAAAGTCGGAGAACTTTCGGACGAGACAGTTTATTCACCTGTAGATTTCTCTTTTATTGATAAAGTCGCCACAGAAAGGCTCTATGATGAGGCTGAAAAGAGCGTTTTGCCACAAATAACATACTCTGTAAGCTCATCGATGCTCGCAAAAAACAGAGCCCAAAATCTGGAAGCAATCTTCTCAAAGACAAGCGACGAGAGTGAATATGAATCCTTTTTGTCCAAATTTTCACTCGATGATCAAAAGGATGTTATTCATCGCCTTTCCTCCATGGACAATAAAAGCGCAAGGGTGCTTGTGCGTCTGATAGAGGAGGGCGTGTCGAAAATAATGAGCGATGGCCTTTTTAGCGAAGAAGGCAAGGAGCAAATCAAGCAAGAGGGCTATTCTATGGTTGATCTGGAGACAGCTGACTCAGATTATAACATATCGAGGAAAAAGGTGCCTCTTTCAGACTTGCTCACAAGAGAAGACTTAAGCTCATATATACTTAATTGGATTTCATCTGTTTACCCTGCATTGAAAGGATCCGCTGTTGAATTGATAGCTGATGGAGTTTCATTGATTGCTGTCGAGAACCTGTCTTATGATGAAGTCCTGACAAAGACCAAGGAAGATGATGCGAAGAAGCTAGTCGAACCTGTTTTGGTTGACATCAAGAAAGGTGATGAATTGTTATCTGTTGACAAGATTGTGACAGAGGAGGATTTGCGTACAATTAATGAAATAAACAGCAGGGCAACACTAAAAGTTGATGTTTTGGATACAATCGGAAAAATTGTCTATGTTGCTGTTGTGATAACATTGTTCTTGTATATTTTCTTCCAATCATTGCAATACAAATACAGGATAGCTGAATATACATTGATAACGCTCTCGTTGACAATCTTCATCCTTATTACAAGCTATTTCATCGTTGCACCTTTATTGAACAGAGGAATCGATGATATTGATTCGTTTTTGCCTTTTTTGATTCTCCCTATGATTGTCTCAGCAATTGCCAACAACAAAGTCATTGGCTTTACAAGTGCTGTGTTCTATGCGTCGATTCAAAATATATCGCCAACAAGCAACATCTATACTTTTTTCTATATTATTTCTTGTAGCATAGTGTGCCTTTATTTCATCAATTTCAACAATGACAGAATACGTGTGATAACACAATGCATCATAAGCGCATGTGCTGTTGCCATAGTTACAGCGCTTTTTACTATATTGGAGGATATGAGCTTTGAAAATGCTCTCATGTCGGTTGGCGGATCGATTTTGAATACAATTTCAACTCATATACTTATGTCGATAATACTTCCCATCTTTGAGAGGATATTCAATATTCCTACCGGTTATCGTTTGCATGAGCTTTCTTATGCCGATAGTCCTACTCTCAACAGGTTGAATCAAGTTGCACTTGGAACTTACAACCATTCAAAGAATGTCTCAGACATGGCATATAATGCAGCAAAGGCTATTAAAGTGAATGCTGAGCTTGCTCGTGTTGGCGGCCTTTACCATGATATAGGGAAGATCGAACACCCAGAGTACTTTATCGAAAACCAGATAGGCAAGAACGTCCACGAGGATTTGTCTCCGACTCTCTCAGCTGCTGTAATAAAAAGCCATGTCAAGATAGGAATCGAGAAGGCAAAAGAGATTGGGCTTCCGCAAGAAGTTATCGATATAATAGGTGAGCACCATGGAAACGATTTGATAAAGTATTTTTACAACGAAGCTGTAAAGAACAACAAATTGGGTGCATCTGTATCGGAAGAGGACTTTAGATATACAGGAAGAATCCCTTCGACTCCAGAGTCTGCAATCGTCATGCTTTCAGATTGCGTTGAGGCTGCAACCAGGACAATAAAAAACCCGAATAGGCAGAAATATGAGAAATTCATATCAAATATAATCCTTGATAAGATAAACCACAATCAACTTGATAATTCAAAGCTGACAATTACAGATCTTGATATTATCAAGGAATCGTTTATCCATCAGCTGATGGGACGAGACCACCATAGAATCGAGTATGATAATGGTGATAACTCCCAATCCTAAATATACTTGAAAGAGGGAAAAATGTATTACATTGAGAACAACGACCCAAGAATAGATGTCAACAAAATCGAGCAATCACTTGATTCGATTCTTGGATATTTTAACGAGAGAAGGGATTTTTCGTTGCATTTTGTTTCTGATGATGAAATCAGGGATTTGAATAATGAGTATAGGGGCATCGATAGTCCTACAGATATACTTACTTTTGCTTTGAATGATGGTGAAGTTTTTCCTCATCCAGAGGGACAGGATGAGGAGCTTGGCGATATATTTATCTCTGTGGATTCTATGAAAAGGAATGCAAGTGATTTTTCTGTTGATGAAAATGAGGAACTAAGCCGACTTTTAGTGCATGGAATTTTGCATTTAAGAGGAATGGATCATAAGACAAACGATTTTTCATCAGAGCCAATGCTCATAGAGCAAGAGAAGATTCTTAAGGATCTTTTTCTAGCATAGTCGGGTTTTTTGCGATAAATGACAAAATTGGTGTTAAAGTGTTTTAGCTAATTGCTTTTTTCTACTAAAAGTGATAGAGAATAAAGTTAGATATTCGGATATATAATTATCGATTGATTAAGGAGAATAATCATGAAGGTTGGAATTAACGGATTTGGAAGAATCGGAAGATTTGTTTTCCGCGCTGCTATGCAGAGAGAGAATGTGGAAATCGTTGGTATCAACGATCTTTGCCCAGTAGATTACCTTGCATATATGCTTAAGTATGATACAATGCATGGCCACTTCGAGGGAACAATAGAGGCTGATGTAGAGAAGTCCCTTCTTATCGTAAATGGAAAGAAGATCAGAGTAACAGCATGCAAGGATCCTAACGAGTTGAAGTGGGATGAAGTTGGTGCTGAGTATGTTGTTGAGTCAACAGGTCTATTCCTTACAAAAGAGAAAGCACAGGCTCATATCAATGCAGGCGCAAAGTATGTTGTTATGTCAGCTCCTTCAAAGGATGATACTCCAATGTTTGTCTGCGGTGTTAACGAGAATACATATGTCAAGGGAACACAGTTCGTTTCAAATGCATCATGTACAACAAACTGCCTTGCTCCAATTGCAAAGGTTCTAAATGATAACTTCGGTATCGTAGATGGTCTTATGACAACAGTTCACTCAACAACAGCTACACAGAAGACAGTTGATGGTCCTTCAATGAAGGATTGGAGAGGTGGTAGAGCTGCTTCTGGAAATATTATCCCATCTTCAACTGGTGCTGCAAAGGCTGTAGGAAAGGTTATTCCTTCACTCAATGGCAAGCTTACAGGTATGTCAATGAGAGTTCCTACTCTCGATGTTTCAGTTGTTGATCTTACATGTAATCTCGCAAAGCCAGCTACATATGAAGAGATTTGTGCAGCAATGAAGAAAGCTTCAGAGGGCGAGTTGAAGGGAATTCTTGGATATACAGAGGATGCTGTTGTTTCATCTGATTTCCTTGGCGATACAAGAACATCAATCTTTGATGCTAAGGCTGGAATCCAGCTTACACCAACATTTGTAAAGGTTGTTTCATGGTATGACAATGAGATTGGATACTCAAACAAGGTTCTTGATCTTATTGCACACATGAAGAAGGTTAATGGTTAATCTTAGCCTTAAATGAAAATCCGGCTTCTTCGGATTAACGGGGTCTGCCGTATTGGCAGGCCTTTTTAGATGATAGGAGGAAAATATGCAACTTAATACAGTTAAAGAAGCATCTCTGGCAGGAAAAAGAGTCCTTATTAGAGTTGATTTCAATGTTCCTGTAAAGAACGGTGTCGTAACTGATTCAACCAGGATCAAGGCGGCTCTTCCAACAATAAAGTATATCCTTGACAATGGTGCATCACTTGTTGTTATGTCTCACTTTGGAAGACCAAAAGGACAGAAGAATCCAGAGTTCTCGATGGCTCCAATTAGAGCTGAGTTCGAGAAGCTACTTGGAAAGCCTGTGCGCCTTGCACCAGATGTAATAGGACCAGAGGTTGAGAAAGAAGTTAAGGCTTTGAAACCAGGTGAGGTTCTTCTTTTGGAGAATGTTAGATTCTATCCAGAGGAGGAGAAGAATGATCCGACATTCGCAAAAACTTTGGCATCATATGGTGATTTGTATGTAAACGATGCATTTGGAACAGCCCATAGGGCTCATGCATCAACTGAGGGTGTTTCGCATTACCTTCCAAGCTATGCAGGATTCTTGATTGAAAAAGAAGTAAAGTACATGGCACCTCTTTTGGAAAATCCAGAGCATCCATTTGTTGCAATCATTGGAGGATCCAAAGTCTCATCCAAGATTACAGTTCTTGAATCTCTTGTAAAGACATGTGATACAATCGTAATCGGTGGAGGAATGGCATATACATTCGACAAAGTACTTGGCTATTCTGTTGGAAAATCCCTTGTCGAGGATGACTATCTTGAGACAGCAAAGAATTTCCTTGAAGCTGCAAAAGAGAAGGGTGTTAAAGTTATCTTGCCTGTTGACCATTATTGTGCGGAAAGTTTTTCTGAAGATGCAAAGCCTATCTTGGTTGATTCTAGAAATATCCCAGACAATTTGATGGGACTCGATATTGGACCAAAGACAGTCGAATTGATCGAGCAAGCAATCAAAGATGCAAAGACTGTTGTATGGAACGGACCAATGGGAGTATTCGAGTTTGCTTCATTTGCAAAGGGAACAGAGGAAGTAGCAAGAGCTCTTGCAAATTCAAATGCAATATCCGTAGTAGGTGGTGGTGACTCGGTTGCTGCAATCAACAAGTTCGGACTAGCTGATAAGATTACTCATGTTTCAACTGGTGGCGGAGCATCATTGGAGTTTTTGGAGGGAAAAGTTCTCCCTGGAATCAAAGCACTGGAGAAGAATTAATATGAGAAGACCATATATTGCTGGAAACTGGAAGATGAACTTAACACCTTCCGAAGGTGCGAAATATGCAAAGGAGCTCGCAAAAGCCTACAAGGAGTCTGGAGCAGATTGCAAGATAATGATTGCATGTCCATATGTTGATCTTCCAGCTGTTGTCGAGGCTGTAAAAGGCTCTCCGATTATTGTTGCTGCAGAGAATATGGCCAATCATAAAAGCGGTGCTTATACAGGAGAAGTTTCTCCATTGATGCTTAAAGACATCGGAGTAAACACTGTCATAATCGGTCATTCCGAGAGAAGACAATACTATGGGGAAAGTGATGAAATCATCAACTCCAAGGTTCTCTTGGCTTTGGAGGAAGGCATGGATGTTGATCTATGCGTAGGTGAGACACTTGATGAAAGAGAAGGTGGAAAGCTTGAGGAGGTCCTGTCTAGGCAGATCAAGGTTGGCCTAAAGGGTGTAACAGAGCAGGATATGGATCATATCACTATTGCATATGAGCCTGTCTGGGCAATTGGTACTGGAAAAACAGCGACTCCAGAGGATGCAGACTCTGCTCATGCATTTATTCGTTCTGTTATCGAGTCAATCTACTCTAAAGATATTGCAGAAAAGCTCATAATACAGTATGGTGGTTCTGTTAAGGCCAATAATGTCAAGGCTCTGATGGCTAAGGAAAACATCGATGGTGCACTAGTAGGTGGAGCATCTCTATCCGTTGAGCAATTCCTTCCTATCATTGCTTTTGATAAGTGATTGATGGAGTAGAAAATGGGTGTATTGAGTGTAGTCTTATTGGTAATTTTCTGTATTATTTCGATTTTGTTGATCTTCCTTGTTGCAATACAGGATGAGAAGAGCAGTGGACTTGGTGGTATCTTTGGGGGCGGTGCTGAAAAAGCATTTGGCGGAAATACAGGAGCCTTTATTACAAAGACTACAACTGTTCTTGCTATATGTTTTATGGTGCTATCGCTTGTTGTTGCAATTGTCAACAAGTCCAGTGATGCGGATGTCTTGAAAGCAATTGAAGCGCAAAGTGCACAAGAAGCTCAGACAACAACATGGCTTGACAGCGATAATACAGATTCGAATGCAGTTTCAGATTCGACTGTTTCAGAAGCTGCCAATAACTAATTAATCAATAAACAGCTTCAAGTTCTTTCTTGGAGCTGTTTTTCTCTTTAGGTGTTATATGCAAGTATGTGTTGTTTATGGTGCTAAAGCCAAAGAAAATACTAAAATGAGAAACATTGCTGAGGCTATATCAAAGGGCATAGAGAGCCAAGGTATATCAAATGTCAGTGTTTTCAATATGATGGTTGATAATGATAAAAGGCTTACAATCTATGACTATATTGTCGTAGTATCTGAGCCTATTTCTTTTTTTTCTGGCAAGATTCCCCAATATATTTCAAAATACTTGGAGAATGCTGGAACTGTTAGCGGAAAAAGGGCTGCTTGTGTAATCACTGGAGGCCTTAGAGCTAGCAAAGCTCTATTGAATTTAATGAAAATCACAGAAGGACAGGGCATTATCCTCAAAACAAGTGATATACTAAAAAAAGAGGATGAGGCAAAAGCATTTGGTGCTCATCTTAATGTTGAAAGGAATTTTAAATGAAAAAATTAATCTCTATTCTTGTTCTATCAGTTTTTTTGGTTCCTGCTTTATTTGCAGCATCAATATCATCTCCTGCAGCTACTGTTAAATTGACTACAAATGAAGTGATTACAAGAGATCAACTAGCATCAGAGGTTGAAAAATACAAGGCTGCTGGATACTCAAGTGTAACAGATAGCGATGTATTGGAAGCTATGATTAATGAGATAGTATTCATTCAAGGTGCAAAACGAGATGGATACTATGTAGATGATAGAACTTTGGATTCGATTTATTTGTCACAAAAACAGAACATTGAGGCTCAAGCTGGACAGAGCCTTACCGATAAAGAATTTGAAGATATGGTTGTTTCTCAATATGGGTCTGTGGATGCATACAAAGATTATTTGAGAGAGCAATCCATAATGAATCAATATGTTCCAGCCATGAAAGCTGATATGGTTGAGAATGTAGCACAGCCTACTGATAGAGATATAACGAATTGGTATAGAAAGAACCAGACATCGATTTTCTCCCAAGGTTATATGGTGAGAGTTAGCGTAATTACATTTGCCAGAAGCTCTGACGAGGCTGTAGATAAAGCTTCTCTTGCAAAAGCAAATGAAATCTATTCTAAGATTGAAAACGGTACACTTACATTTGAAAAAGCTGTCCAACAATACTCTGAAGATACATCCTCAAAATCTAAAGGCGGCGATGTTGGTTGGCTTGTTGATAGCGATGTATCAAGACAAGCTGTAGGAGATGAGTTTGTCGATACTGTAATGGAACTTGACGTTGGAGAGATCAAAGGTGTGATTACAACTCCATCAGATTATGTTATTGCGAAAGTAACAGCATCTGAGGAGGCTAAGATTCTTTCTCTTGATGATTATGTTTCTCCAGATTCGAATATGACTGTAAGAGAATACATCAGGCAAGGATTGCTGTATCAAAATAGCCAATATGCTTTCTTAAACGCTTACCAAAGCTTGATTGACGATTTGAAAAGCCAAGCAAAGATCAATAGGCTAATAAAGTGATGATGCAAAGAAATAAAGTAGCGATTCAAAAACATAAGGCAAGAGAGATTGCAACACAAACTCTATATTCTTTGGATTTCAATTCCAATTTGCCACCTGTTGGTGATTTTGATGTGTTCCAGGGAATGAATGACGAAGAGCTTGTAGAGCTTGATGATGATACACAGATATTTGCATCTTATCTTATCAATGGAACGATAGAGCATTTGGATGAGATTGATAGTTTGATTTCAAAATACTCGAAAAACAGATCAATCGATAAGATAGATTGTGTCGACAGAAATATTCTTAGATTAGGTTTCTTCCAGCTTTTGTATGATAAGGATACTCATCCTACAATTATCATAGATGAGTCTGTAAAACTTTCGCAATTATTTTCTAATGATGTTTCCTTTAAGTTCATAAATGGAATATTGGATGCATTTTCTAAGGCAGAGAAGAAATGATTCAACTGAAAGATGATTATCAAATAGAGATGATTCGAAAAAGTTGCAAGCTTTTGGCTCAGATGTTTGAAGAGGTTGGTCCTCAAATCGTAGATGGGATTTCTACTTGGGATATCGATAGACTTTGCGAGACATTTATGAAGAAGCACCATGCAAGTGGTCCTTGCAAAGGATATTGCGGATATCCAAATGTAAGTTGCACATCTGTAAATGATGTTGTTATCCATGGAATTCCAAATAAGCATCAAATATTAAAAGATGGTGATATCATCTCTTTGGATGTCTGCATCGATCTCGATGGATATATTTCAGATTCGACTCACACATATGAAATTGGTAAAGTATCTGATGATGTACACAAGCTAAATAAAGAGACAGAGCGCATGCTTTACCTTGGTATAGAAGCTGCTGGAAGAGCTAATGCGAGAGTACAAGATATTGGTGCTGCTGTCTCCAAGCATGCTAGACTTTTCAATTATGGTGTTGTTAGAGATTATTGTGGTCATGGAGTGGGTCTTGAGATTCATGAGGATCCTACTATCCCAAACTATGTTTCTCTCTCTTGCCCGAATCCAAGGATAAGAAAAGGAATGGTCTTTGCAATTGAACCAATGATCAACATGGGAAGTTATAAGATCAAGACAGGACGAGATGGGTGGACTGTCTATACAATGGATGGGAAACCTGCATGCCATTGGGAACATACTGTAGCAATAACAGATAGTGGGTTGGAAATCTTAACAGTATTATAGGAGAGAGTTATGAGCAAGGAATTTATCACTTGTGATATGATTAGGGATGCTGCACTAAAATTGGTTCATAAGATGTATACAGAGGATCATTTTGTGCCAGATGTTATCTATGATTCATTGCGCGGTGGTGCTTACATGGCGAATGTAATGAGTGAATATTATAAGCTTGTTGCAATGAAGACTGGGAACCAGCCAACTTTCTATGCTGCTGTGGTTGCTCGTAGCTATGGAAAGCTTAGTGAGCATTCAAACCATGTCGATATCGATGGGTGGACTTGGTCTCCAAAGAATCTTCAGCCTGGCCAAAAAGTTCTTGTTGTTGATGATATATATGATACAGGACTTACTGTTAACTCTCTCGTTGCTACAATAATGGAATCTGGTATACCTAGAGAAGACATAAAGGTTGCTGTCTATGATTATAAAGTACCTCTTTATAAGTTCAATGCAGGAGAGCAAAAGCTTCCAATCCAACCTGATTACTGGTGCCGGAAGCATATTCTGAACTCTCCTGAGGATTCAAAGTGGATTCATTACACGTGCCATGAATTCATTGGTCTTACACATGATGAGATTGATGAAGTTTATAACGATAAGGAAGTACGAGATATCTTGCATTCGATTCTTGAATAAAAGAGTATCATCTTGCAAAAAAAGCTGGATTCCATAGTTTGAACCCAGCTTTTTATTTTCAATATTGACTTATGTTATCTCATAGGCCATAAAATCACTTAAATCGCAATCTTTCAGTGAATTTAACGATGTTCCAGAGAGAATATATGCACCATTTTGAGCTGTGATTATTAGGTATGTCTCATCCGATCCCCTAATTATTATTCTTGCTTGAACAGATCCAAGTTTTGAATCAGCTCTTTGTCCATTAGCTTTATTTCCGTCTGGTCTATATAGATAATCAGAATCAGGGAAAATCAATAAACCATCGCTTGTAATTGGAATTATGCTATATGTTGGAGTTGTAGATGGTGAGCCATCAACCGCTTTTGCATTATAATAAATCTTTCCATCTTTTCCTGCGCTGATATAATTGTCATTGACTTTTTTTAATCCATAAAGCTCAACTTTTGGGACATTAGTCAATTCAGTATCATTGGAATAATAATACTTGTATGATCCATCTTTTAATGTCTCTTTATATGCTTTGTATCCTATTAGCTTCAAAGAAGAATGAGCTGTAGTGTTGATGCTTAAAATTGAAGGTGAAGCAGTATATGATGCAATGTAATATTTTCCATCTTTTCTAAGTACATAGCTAAAGCTAATGCCATCTAGAGAGTATGATTCGATAAATTCATAGCCATCTAACTTGTTTGTATCATCTATTCCTTCTTGGGTATATGTACCATCACCGTTATAGATTAGAGACTTTGTCTCACTATAATAGAGAGTGTTTTTAGCTTCTTTTTCAGTTAAGCCAGTATAATTTAAACTACCATCAGCTGATAGTGAATATATGCCCTTATCGGTTGCAACATATAGTTTTGTAGAATCATAAGATCTCCCAACTATATTCATAATCTTGATCTCTTCAGTGTATTCGGATGACATCAAAGCTTTGATTAGCCCAGTATCTGAGCAAGAGACAATCAACAAAACAACCAATATTAGGGATAAAAAATATCTGTGTATCTTCATATGTATCTTCCTTAATGCCTATAGCTTACAGCTATATTGATTGGTACAAAAGTAATTAGACCATTTTCAACGCTATCAGAATGGAATTCAGGGACTACCGTAAGCCCTGTATTCAACCCAAGGCCCCATTCCTCATTGAAGAAGTATCTAGCTCCGAATGTCAATTGTGCCATCAAGTTGATCTTCGACTCGCCCTTGTAGCTCATATAGTTCAGTCCAGCTCCCAAGGAAATAGGGATCTCTATCGAGCCTTGGAGAGGAACGTACGAGAGCTTGAAAAGCATCGGGACCTGGGAGAAAATGCTCTTGTCTTGCCCGAAATTGAATTGGTAGCCAAGCTCCCCTCCGATAGATATATATGGATTAACGAAGACCTCATAATCCAAAGAGCCATATCCTCCCATGGAAGAATGTGTCCCATTCTTGCCGACTCCAACCAATGTTTTCCACGATCCATTGTTGTTGTCTGCAGAGGCTGTTAAAGGAACATTGGTTCCAGCCGATATAGTAAATATTTGCGAACCCACATCATAATAGGGTGTTGATGCTAGCATTGATGCAGATACAATCAGCACAAGAAGGAAAACTAAAATATGTTTTTTCATGATTTCTCCTTTGAAAAATTATAGACTAAAAAGCTCCATACTGCAAATAGCATGTTGTTAAGTCTTTCTATTTGAAGTATAAAAAGATAGATGAAAAGATTAGGTTGTAAGATAGTGGCACAAAATGTTCTTTTGCGTGTAAAAAAAGATACTGAATTGTTTATAGAGAAAGAACATAGAGCACCAGGACTAGCTGTTGTCCTTGTTGGCAACAATCCTGCAAGCGAGAGTTATGTGAGGCAAAAAACAATCAAAGCAGAAGAAATGGGCTTTGTGCATTTTCAGTATACACTAAGTGAAGATTGCAAGGAGGAAGAGCTGCTTGCTCTTATTGATGATTTGAACAATGATGAGGCAATAGACGGAATCTTGGTTCAACTTCCTCTTCCAATATCAATTGATGAGAAAAAGATTATCAATGCAATTTCTCCTGAAAAGGATGTTGATGGTTTTACCGAGATAAACACAGGTAGACTATGCATCGGTGAGGATTGTATAGTTCCGTGCACACCGGCAGGCATCATGGAGATTCTTTCGTATTACAAAATCGAGACAAAAGGAAAAAATGTTACAATCATAGGTCGCTCGAATATAGTTGGAAAGCCAATGGCTATGCTTCTTATTAGAAAGGGAATCGATGCAACTGTCTCTATATGCCATAGCAAAACTGTTGATTTAAAGGAGTATACGCTTTGTGCTGACATCATAATTGTTGCTACAGGTTCTCCGAATATGATTGACTCCAGTTTCGTCAAGGATGGGGCAACTGTAATAGATGTAGGAGTCAATAGGATTCCAGACAACACAAAAGAAAAAGGCTATCGACTAGTTGGAGATGCCAATTACAATTCATTTGAAGAGCGAGATGTCCAAATCACTCCTGTTCCTGGTGGTGTTGGTCTTATGACTGTCGCTATGCTTATGGCAAACACGCTCGAGATAGCAAAAGCAAGGAGCATGAGATGAAATACTTGATCGAAAGCTATGGTTGTCAATTGAATATAGCAGAATCGAATGCAATAGAGCTTCTCCTCAAAGGGAGAGGAGTTGATAAAACAGATAATCCAGATGAGGCTGATGCTGTCATACTAAACACATGCTCGGTCAGAAAAACGGCGGAAAACAGAATTTGGGGACGCTTGGGGTTTTATCATGCGATAAAGAAAAAAAGAGATCTAAAAATAATAGTGACAGGTTGCATGGCAGAAAGGCTCCAAGATGAGCTAAAGAAGGATGCTCCTTTCGTGGATATCGTTATTGGAACAAATAAGAAAGCATTCATACCAGATTATATTCTTGGAAGCAAGGAAGAGTTTTCTGATAAATATACTTTTCTATCATCTTATCATAAGGATGGTGAATTCTCATCCTACGTTCCTATAATGAATGGATGCAACAATTTCTGCTCTTATTGCATAGTTCCATATGTTAGAGGACGAGAAGTGTCACGTGATGTTGAGGATATTCTTGATGAAGTTGAAGACCTGGATCGAAAAGGAGTTAAGGAGATTTGCCTTCTTGGACAGAATGTCAATTCATATAGTGCATCCTATAATGGGAAAAAAATTGATTTTCCAACATTGCTGGAGCTTTTGATACCAAAGCTTAATAATATTCTTTGGGTTAGATTTGAAAGTCCACACCCTAAGGATTTCTCGGATCATCTTATTGATGTTATTGCAAACAACGATAAGATTGCAAAGCATATTCATCTACCAATGCAATCAGGAAATACAAGGATACTTCAATTAATGAACAGAAAGACAACGAGAGAGGATTTCATAACTCTTGTTGATAAGATGAAAAAAAAGATCCCATCTCTTACGCTTGCAACAGATGTAATGACTGGATTCCCATCAGAAAGTGATTCTGAGTATGAAGATACTCTTTCCATGATGGAGAAGATGTCTTGCACTGAAGCATTTATGTATTACTTCAACCCAAGAGAAGGAACCAAAGCTGAAAAAATGGAAGGCCAGATTGACGAGAGCATAAAGATCAAGAGGCTTGAGAGACTTATAGATGAACAGATTGCAAGACAGAAAAGAATCAAACAATCAATGCTTCCTTTTTCGACTATTGCAATCATAACAGGAATATCTCGTGATGAGAAAGAACGTTTTTTGGCTCGGGATGAACATAATAACTATTTTTCTGTTGAGAGCAATGCAAAGCACAAGCCGGGAGATGTAGTTAGAATATACGCCAAAGAACTTAGTGGAAATACATTCAGAGCAGTTGAAAATGAGTGATTTTGATCTTTTTGTTGACATTTTTGAGAAAGCAAGACGAATAGTTGTACTTACAGGCGCTGGAGTATCGACGCTATCTGGAATACCTGATTTCAGATCATCAAACGGTCTTTATTCAAAGAAATTTGGCCATATGAGTGTAGAGGAGATATTGGATATAAGGTTTTTTACATTGCATCCAGATGTTTTCTATTCATGGGCAAAAGGCAATTGGTATATTCTCGAAAGCTTTAAGCCAAATATAATCCACTATACTTTGGCCAAGCTTGAGACTATAGGAAAACTGAGTGAAGGAATTTTTACTCAGAATATCGATGGACTTCATCAAAAGGCTGGAAGCAAAAAAGTATATGAGCTCCATGGCTCTTTGAGAAATGGCTATTGTACAAATTGTCATGCTTGGTACAGTTATGAAGAGATTTCAAGATGGGTCAATAAGGATATGGTTCCAGTTTGCTCTCAATGCGGTGGAGTGATAAAGCCAGATATTGTCTTTTATGGAGAGCCGTTAGATAGTACAATGCTTGAGCGAGCTGACAATGCTTTTTCCAAATCGGATCTTGCTTTAGTCTTTGGTTCATCCCTTGTTGTAAATCCTGCCGCGTCTCTACCATCTTTGACAGTTAATAATGGCGCAAATGTCGTCATAGTAAACAGAGATAAAACATATCTTGATGACTATGCAAAGCTGCGTTTTGATGATCTTAAATCTTTTTTTGATATGTTCTCTTCATATCTAGACACTCGAAAATAGTACAAGAGAATATATCTATTGTGCGTTTTTGAACAAAAAGTTCGATTTCTGATTGAAAAAAATTCATCATCTTATTATATTAAGCTAAAGTTTATTGTACGGGGATGTTTTGGTTTCGACTGGTATTGCTGTGCCATAGACTGCAGGTCAAGAGCTGACTTGTAAAACCGGCAAACAAAATTAAATGCAAAGAAAGAAGACGAGTTCGTCTCTGACGAAGCATACGCACTTGCAGCTTAATCTGTAAATGCATGGGATATTATGGCTAAGCCTCTGGCTATGATATCTCATTGACTTAGGGGGCTTTGCTTGGGCTTTGTGCTGTGGCCTAATGCGAGATTAAGGCACTGAGTTATCTGAACGCTCTCTATAATGCCGAAGGATAGCAAGATTTCGAATTATAGATAAGCCTGTAGATGTTTGTGGGTAGGATATTAGGACGGGGGTTCGAGTCCCCCCATCTCCAGAGACGGCGAGGGTTGTATGGCTTATAAAGTGGATGTTCGGATAGTAAAGACAAAAGAGCGGTTGAAAAGAGCTCTTCTCGATATACTTAAAGAAAAAAGATTGGATAGTATTACTATTTCCGAAATATGTTCTAAGTCGTCTGTTAATAGGAATACTTTTTATTCTCACTATCAGAGTGTAAAAGATTTGTTGGATGAGATTGATGCTCAGTTTCTGGAAATGATTCTTTCAAAAATACATGTTGATAGCGAGTCGATGCGAAACGCAAGCGAAACTATAGAGAAAGTACTTGAGTGCGTTAAGGAGAATGCAGAGGTTTCAGAGCTTCTTTTTTCAGAGAATGGCAACAAGAACTTCATGAGAAATCTCTTTGGTTTTGTACTTCCCTCCGCTATAGAGAATTGGTCAAAAGATTTTAACATTGAAGAAGAAAAAGCAAAGAAGCTTTACTATTTCATCATAGGCGGAGTGGTCTATGTAATCGAGCAATGGGTAAAAGAAGGTTTCCAGGATTCTCCAAAAGATCTCGCATATACATTAAATAGATTAATTCAGTATGGCCAGAATGCTTTTATAGGCTAATATTGGTTCAACTCCCTCAATTGCCTTCTTGCGTCGATTTTCGCATCTCGCTCTTTGATTGCTTCTTTTTTATCTCTTACATTCTTTCCTCGTGCGAGTGCAATTTTCATCTTTACTAGATTTCCTTTAAGATAAATTTCCAAGGGGACAAGAGTGAGGCCTTTTTCGTTTACTTTTCTAGTGAATTTCTTAATCTCCATCTTATGCGCAAGCAAGACTCTGTTTCGGTCGCTTTTATGATTGAAGATATTGCCATGGGAGTAGGGTTGAATCAAAAAGCCGACAAGAATAAGCTGTCCGTTTTTTGGAACAATATACGAATCGGAGAAGGAGCATTTTCCTTCCCTTATCGATTTCACTTCTGTTCCTTGAAGTGCTATACCGCACTCAAGTTCCTCAATCATTTCGTAATTGAAGTATGCTTTTTTGTTTTTTTGTATCAATTTGAAATCACTCATGGCGAACCGTCCTGAATCCAATGAAGTCCGAACATGTGTTTTTCTCTACGACTCCAACACTGTCCAAAGTTATTCCATCATTTTTATTAATATAACTTCCGCCTTTTACTATGTCATCATCGTAATCAAACATAGATGAAAGTCTTGAAACGACATCTTGATCGATCAAGCGCCCAAGCGGAATATAGCTTGTTGATGTGAATTCCCAAAGCTGACCCATGAGGTTCGATGGAGTCGTATCATCTGTATCCATGCTAATCAAGGAAGAAGCAAAAACTTTGTCTTTCGCTGAAAGAGCAGCGACATACCACTCTTTTTCACTTGGTAAGGAATAATCAATCGATGTGGATTTTGATAACCATTTGACATAAGCTTCAGATGCATAGTAGCTTACAGCTCTAATTGGCTTAGAAGAAGCAATCAATGTGGAAAGTGTTATTCCATTTAGGTAATTCTCGTCAACCATTCCATCCGCGATAAGATCTTCTTTGTTTTCCTTTGACCAATATGGGTTTTCCGCTACAAAGAGGGCATACATGTATTCCGAGACCAATTTTGCTGAGATTGCAAACGAATCGACAGATGCCTCAACTGGTGCCTCATTCACATCTGGATATGATAGATGTGCATCATTGCCAATGACGATTGTTGATTGAGGATAGACAAACATCTCGCCATCCTTTTCAGGCTTTGAAATTTCCTTGTTTCCAGATAATGCTATTGTCTCATTCTTGTTTCCATCGCCAAATATTTTTTCAAGGTAGCTATTTAATTGGACAAGGTCCTTTGATGAATAATCTACATCACTGTTTTCCAGCATATTGGATGCTTCAATGTAATCTTCGTACATAACTCTTGAACTTATATGCAATGCGCCATATAGCCACACATCTTTTATGTCAGTTATTGATAGCGATACCGCATTTGATGCAAATTCACTGAAAATAGGTTGGAAATGATATGATGCTGAATAGTCGATAACTCTTGAGTCTTTTGCAACTCTTTTTGCGAAATTCTCGACTATGCTTTTTTCTATCTCATCGTTTTTAGCGATAGTGAAATCGATTTGGGTTATCTTTCGATGGAAAAGCGAGAAAAAAATGTTCTTTTCTATTTTCGTCTCAATAGAGCCAGCCGATACGCCATTTACAAAGAATGAAAATCGATGTACTCCTTTCTCTATCTGGTATACAGATCCCTCCGACGATCCAAGGTATTTGTCATTGTCATATATAGCGACATTCTTTGCATTTAACTTGAAAGAGACATATGCTTTGTCAGACAAAAGACCAGGAAGCACAAACAGAGCGAAAAAAAGCAATGCAAGAACTATTGCAAATGCAATCAACAAGTATACACCTGGCCGAAGTCCTAAAATCGGTTTCAATTCTACAGCATCTATCTCTGGAAGCTTTGATTTGTTTCTCATACAGCTAAAAGTTAAATTTTATATAGTCTCTTGTCAATGAAAGCCTTGTGGTTTATGGTTTAACATATGGATAACTTTCTAACAAGAATAGAAGTTTTGGCCTCGAAATATCTTACTAATAGAAAAGCAAAGAGGCTTTTGAATAAAAGCAAGAAGCGTACTGTTCTTTCTGAGCTTTGGAGTTGGATTGATGCTCTGATATTTGCAATATTCTGGGTAATTATAATAAACCAATACCTATTCCAGCTTTTTGTCATTCCATCTCCATCGATGGTTTCGACTCTTTTGGTAGGTGATAGGGTTATTGTCAACAAGGATGCTTATGGAATTGAGCTCTATCCTGCAGGCAAGAAGATAGCTACAGAATCACGAAGAGTACAGAGAGACAACATAATCACATTCTACAACCCGGAATATGATAGCAAAGGGCCAATTTTTGATATTCTTTCACAAATCATCTATATGGGGACTTTGACTTTGGTCAATATCGACAAAAACGACGATGGGACACCAGCTGAGCGTCTTTACGTAAAGCGTGCTGTTGGCTTGGGTGGCGATAGAATAGAGTTTGATAATGGCAGCGTTATGATCACTCCAGCAGGAACAGGTAAAAGCGTAAAGGAAAGCGATTTCAGGATTGAGAACTCTTTATCTGATGGCCCAAATCGCTCAATTGATCAAAAGTACTATCCTGCACTGAAAGCAGCTGGTGCAATTACAGCATATAACGACAATTCTATCAGTATTCCTCAATATCTGAAGAATCAATATTCTGAGATAAGCGGCACAGAGTATGACTACAAGTTTGACTTGTACGAGTTCGAGAGGGCGAGGTTAAGAACAGAAAGCTTGTTTGACCCTTCCGACATGTCGAAGCGCTCAAGCTACAGCCACTACGTAAATGGAATATATGTACCATCTGGTTATGTCTTGCCCCTTGGTGACAACAGAGACAACTCAAGAGATGGAAGATATTTCGGCCCAGTTGCGGAAAATAGGATCAATGGCCAAGTTGTTGGAAGATTCTGGCCTCTTTCAAGAATCTCCAAATTGACAGACAAATAGTATGGAAGGATTGGATCCAAGTCGCGAACTTTCTTTATATATCCATGTTCCTTTTTGTCATAAGAAATGTGATTATTGTGCCTTTTATTCAATAGCTGAGTCTTGCCTGGATGGAGATGCAATCGCTTTGTATCTTGATCGAATCAAAGCATCGATTAAAGCAATAAACAAAGAATACAAAAAGCCTTACTACACAATTTTCGTTGGAGGGGGAAATCCTGGCATTATTGGCTATGAAAACCTTGTTTCGATTCTTTCTCTTGCTGAAGAAAATGGAATGCCTGAGGAAGTGACTGTTGAATTGAACCCCGAGGACGTCACGGACGATATAAAGAAGCTTAAGCCATATGTTTCGCGTATATCTGTTGGAATACAATCATTGAGCGAGAAAAACCTAAGAACTCTTGGGAGAAACACGAATAAGGAAATATCTATTAAAGCGCTCGGCATTCTTTCACGCTCAGGCCTTGACTTCAATGCTGACATAATGACAGCGATTCCAGGCGAGAAAATCGAGGAATCACTATATGATATTAAAACAATTGCGAGCTTCAAGCCTGATCATATATCGCTATATTGTCTTTCTTTCGAAGAAGGTACTCCAATTTTAGAAAGAGAGAGGCCAATAGGCGAGGATATGGAGGCTCTTTTCTTATTAAAATGTTGGAAAGAGCTTTCGTCTTTGGGCTATGAGCACTATGAGATTTCGAATTTTGCAAGAAATGGAAAGAGATCGCTTCACAATATGGTTTATTGGCATCTTGGCCAATACATAGGTCTTGGACCAACAGCAGAGTCATCACTTGGATATGATCAAATTGTTTCAATGAGGAATACTGAAGATTTAATCTCTTATATAAACGATCCATCATTTCAATGTGAAAGATTGACAAAAGAGCAAGTTGAAGAGGAATTTTTGATTGTTTCCTTAAGATGCAAGGATGGAATAGATAAAAAAGAATACAAAAATAGGTTCTTGATTGATTTCGATTCAAGGTACGCTGATGCAATTTCAACTCTTCCAAAGCACGAATACATAAACAACAATGAAAGGTTTTCTCTTACAGAAGAAGGAATGATGCGACTTGATAGGATAATATTGTCTCTTGCAATGTCATTTTAAAGCAATGCTATATTGACTAGCAAAAAACGATTGTGCACAATGGATTGGTATAATAAATTCTTATTAATGATCGAGGTTGAAATATGTCTGGCCACTCCAAATGGGCAACTATAAAGCACGCTAAAGGCATTGCAGATGCTAAGCGTGGACAGAAGTTTACAAAGCTTATCAAAGAGATTACTGTCGCTGCAAAGCAAGGCGGTACCGACCCAAATAGCAATGCTGCACTAAGAACAGCAATCCTCAAGGCAAAAGCAGAAAACATGCCTAAGGACAATATAGAAAGAGCTATAAAGAAGGCAACAGGCGAAGGTTCTGCATCTACTTATTTTGAGCTTACTTATGAGGGATATGCTCCAGGTGGAGTCGCAATCATTGTCGATACTCTAACAGATAACAAAAACAGAACTGCAGCAGATGTGAGATCTACTTTGACAAAGCTTGGTGGCTCTTTGGGTGCAACTGGATGCGTAAGCTACATGTTCCAGACCAAAGGTGTCATAACATATGATGCTGATAAATACACAGAGGAGCAAATCTTCGAGGCTGCACTTGAAAATGGAGCCGAGGATGTATCTACATCGGATGGAGTAATTGAAGTTACAACAAGCCCTGCAGATTTCGCATCCGTTCTAGAGGCTATGCAAGCAGCTGGTTTTGAGCAAAGCTCCGCTGATATCCAGAAGATAGCTGATCAAACAGTTACTCTTGATACAGAAAAAGCCAATAAAGTCTTGAAGATTGTTGATAGACTTGAGGAGCTTGAGGATGTACAACAAGTTTCAACCAATCTCGAACTTCCTGATGATTTTGTTGCAGAGGACTAATTGCATATACTTGGTATAGATCCAGGATTATCTGATACAGGCTGGGGTGTAATTGCATATGATGGCAAGAAATACCAGCCTGTTTCTTATGGAGTGATAAAAACTCCAGCAAGTCATCCTATGCAAAATAGGATTTACACGATTGCAGAAGATCTTGGTCAAGTCTCAATAAAATACAATTGTTCTGTTGTTGCAATGGAGGATATTTTCTTTACTAAGAACATATCATCGGCAATACCTGTTGCAAAAGTCATTGGTGCTATTATCCATAAGTTTTCTACTATGTCGATAGAAGTCAACCTTTATTCTCCGAGAGAAGTGAAAATGGCTATAACAGGCATGGGAAACGCAGAGAAAATCCAAGTGCAAGATATGGTGAGACGTTATCTTAAGCTTAAAGAGATTCCAAAGCCAGACCATGCAGCAGATGCGTTAGCTGATTGCATTTGCTATTGCTCTCATTTGGCATTTAACAGTAAAATCAACCTATGATCAATGCAATCCGTGGCAAAGCCATAGAGATTAACCCAAATTCAATCGTTATTCTTACAGATAGTGGAATTGAATACATATTGGAAATCTCATCAAATACATCTAGCTTCTATAGCTCGATGAGCACAGAAGAAAGAAAAAACATAAGGATTCTTTCTGTTTTGCAACACAGAGAGGATTCTATGACACTTTTTGGGTTCGCAACACAAATGGAGCGTTTTTGCTTCAATGAGTTGCAAACAGTTCCTGGAATTGGAGCAAAGGGTGCTTTGAAGATACTCTCAGGCATAACTGTAGAGAAGTTGATTCTTGCTTTGGATCAGCAAGATGTCAAGACATTATCAAAGGTGCCTGGACTGGGTGCGAAAACAGCTCAAAAGTTGATATTGCAACTTAGGAATGTCCTAGTTCTTCAAGAAGAAGAGAGTGAGAAAAAGGGCACAAACAACAAACAGAGATTCTCAGATCTTGTCGCATCTTTTTCAGAGATGGGATATGACAGGAAAAATGTTTTGAAGACTATCGATGATATCATGAAGGAAAATGAACTTTTGTTTTCTGGCCTTGATGATAGAGAGATCGAAAAGAAGATCTTTCCTTTGGTCCTAAGGAGAATAAGCTGATGATCATAGAAAGCAATGATATAGACAAGAACCTTGATGAGGATTTTTTGGATCGTGCTGTTGAGCCAGAATTCTCTCAAGAACAAGATCAGCAAGAGAATATACTAAGGCCAAAGTACCTTTCTGATTTCCAGGGACAAGAAGAATTAAAGGAGAACCTTTCAATCTATATAAAGGCAGCTAAAGAAAGAGGAGAGGCGCTTGACCATATTTTCTTGCAAGGTCCTCCAGGGCTTGGAAAGACAACTCTTGCTTCGATAATTGCGAATGAGATGGGGTCTGAGATAAAGCTTACATCAGCCACAGCATTGGATAAGCCAAAGGATCTTGTTGGTATTTTGACAAACTTGAGCAAGGGGTCAATCCTTTTCATTGATGAGATTCATGGTTTGAAGAAATCCATGGAAGAGACTCTATATATTGCAATGGAGGATTATGAGATAGATTGGGTTATTGGCCAAGGCCCTGCTGCAAGGACGATGAGAATCGATTTGGAGCCCTTTACATTAATTGGAGCAACAACAAGAGCTGGAGCTGTCTCAAAACCATTGGAAAATAGATTTGGAATACCTATTAAGATTGATCTTTATTCTCCTGAGGAGCTTTCTTTGATAATCGAGCGTTCTGCAAAAATCCTCAATGTCAAGATTTCCAAAGATGCTGTAATGAAAATCGCTCAATGCTCCAGAGGTACTCCAAGAATCGCCAACAGGATACTTAGAAGAGTCAGGGACATTGCTTCTGTCATGGGTGATGGAAAGATAAATCTTGAAATGGCTGAGCTTGGGCTCGAAAAGCTAGGAATCGATAAAAATGGGCTCGATAAGACAGACCGAGCAATACTAAGGACTATAATCGAAGTATATGAGGGCGGCCCTGTTGGCCTTGAGGCACTTGCCGCATCGATAAATGATGCGTCAGAGTCCATAGAGGTTTACTATGAGCCTTATTTGATGCGACAAGGATACTTGAAACGCACTACTAGAGGAAGATGCGTCACAGCAAAAGCATATGCTGCTTTGGATATAAAAGGAGGTCTTGATGCAAACCAAGGATTTCTTCTTTGATTTACCAGAGGAGCTGATTGCACAAAAACCAAGTGCAAAAAGAGGCGATGATAAGCTTTTGGTTCTTGATAAGAACACTGGCGACTTCTTTGATTCCACGATGTCATCGTTTCCAAGCCTCTTGGACAAGGACAGTGTGCTTGTTGTCAATAACTCCAAAGTCCGAAAAGCAAGGACATATGCTGAATCCGAAACTGGTGGAATTGTTGAGTTTCTATTTCTTGGGCCTAATGCGGATGGAACGTGGAATGCAATAGTATCGAAAAGCAAGAAACAAAGGATAGGCAAGCACTATTGCTTCAAATCCTTGGATGGCAATAAATATATCGATGCGACTATTGTCAGGGAAAATCCAGATTCAACAAAGGATGTATTGTTCTCAAGAGATATATCAGAGGAATTTTTCTCTATTTGCGGACATGTGCCTCTTCCTCCATACATAAAAAGAGAAGATGACTTTTCAGATGAATCAAGGTACCAGACAGTATATGCAAAAGTTTCAGGCAGTGTTGCTGCACCCACAGCAGGATTGCATTTTACTCCAGAGCTTCTTGATAAAATTGATTCTTTAGGTATAAAAAGATATGAAGTGACACTTCATGTTGGAGCTGGTACATTCTTGCCTGTAAGATCTGAGAACATCGAGGATCATCATATGCATAGCGAAAGCTATGAAATAGATGAGAGCGTTGCGTATGAACTGAACAAAGCAAAACGAGAAGGAAAGAAGATTGTTGCTGTTGGCAC
This sequence comes from Spirochaetales bacterium UBA6872, assembly GCA_002452215.1. Lineage (GTDB taxonomy): Bacteria > Spirochaetota > Spirochaetia > Sphaerochaetales > Sphaerochaetaceae > Ornithospirochaeta. Next base: position 59,647 of record DKCO01000027.1, on the reverse strand, counting down.
GACATCTATACGCACACTTGAGAGTGCATCTGATGATAATGGAGAGCTTGTAAATCTTTCTGGAAGGACACAAATCTTCATTCATCCAGGATATAAGTTCAAGTTTGTTGACAACCTCCTTACGAATTTCCATACGCCAGAGTCGACTTTGCTTATGCTTGTCTCAGCAATGGCAGGACGCGAGAATATCATGCGTGCATATAATCATGCTATTGATGAGAAATATCATTTCTTCAGCTATGGAGATGCAATGCTAATCAAAGGTTGAAGCAGGAAGAAAGCCAAGAGAAGATTTTTTCATGTATGACATCAACGGGTAATGATCCATCGACTTTAAGAAAATTTACTTCTTTTGGCAGTTTCTCGAATTCCGATATATAGTTGTTCCTGACTTTTGTCAGATAGTCTTCTCGATCAAACAGCTCCTTCTCGTCTCCTCTTTTTTCTATTCTTCTTAAGCAATTTTCTACAGGAGTATCGATAAAGATAACATAACCTGGGTTTGGATAGTCGTTTATTCTTCTCACGAAATCCAAGTCACATTCAACTCCTTGGTAAGCTATAGATGAATAGAAGAATCGATCAAGAAGAACAATCTCCCCAGATTTCAAGTGTTTTTCTATTCCGTATTCCGGGTTGTATATATGGTCATGGCGGTCAGATGAATACAGCAAGGCTAGGGCCTCTGGCGTCGTTATGAATTTATGTTGCAATACAGATCTGACAACTTTTCCGATTGGATTGTCTGTAGGTTCATGTGTCAGGAACACTTTTTTCCCCATCAAGACCAGTTTCTCTTCCAAAAGCTTGTTTTGCGTTGTTGTTCCAGCTCCATCAAGACCTTCAAAAACTATCATATTATTAAAAAAGCACATAAACTCTCCAATTTTCACCCAACATTAAAATATGTTATCCTAAAACGTGACGAGTACATATTATAGTTGAGAGAAGAGATTGATGAAATACCATTCAACAGCATCTACAATCATTATTTCGATTTTGATTACATTGATGTTTCTTTTTGTCTCAGTTTTTATTCTCTCTTCTTTGAACTTGACCAGCCCTACATTGATGCTTGCTAACAAGCTTTTCGATAGCTGGGAGAGTGTCGATAGCAATGTCTCAGTCTCTTTTGACTCAATAGAGAGGAATTTACGTGACAGAGTATACATAAATGGATTATCAATCAAATACAATGATCACGAAATCTTGCGTTTTGACAATGTGAAGCTAGAGAAAGGCCTTTTTTCTATGCTTGGCTACATTTTTACTGGAAATGGAGTGTTGAAAGTAAATGCATCTAATGGTTTTCTTGATATTCCTCATCAGGATAATAGCATCAGTATCAAAAAAGGCGACAGTAGCGAATCATTCTTGAACAATTCTTTGACGCTTAAGATTCCTGATGAGCTCTTTTCCTGGGGAATCGACATGAAGATGGAAAATGTCGATATCAGCTACAACGATATTCTTGTCAAGGATTCGAATTTCTCCCTTTATTTTGACCATGGGCTAGATGGGATGAAGCTGTCGATGGAGATGCCATATTTTGGCTATAGCTTTAATGGCATTGGGATTGAAGGGGAAAGTATATTATTCAAAATTTACTATGATGACTCCTTTAAAATAAGTGCATTAATAGAAGATGCAATGTTGGAATATGAGGATGTATCTCTTTCATTGAATGGTTTGAATGCAAAGATCGATGCAGGAGATTTCTCAAATATAAAACCAATCGATATCCCTGTTGAGCTTAGCGCTGAAGAAATAGATTTAACATATCAAGACGCCAATGTTCAGATGAAATCATCAAGTATAAAATTCGAGGACAGGTCTTTGAATTTTACATCCTTGGATGCTCTCATTTCTAAGGGTATATATTCATTGGCGATTGGAAAAACATCCATTGATACATCAAATTTGAATAATTTTTCATCGACGTTTTCTAAAATGCTTTTTGATATGGATGGAAAAGAGCTATTCAAAGCAAATAGCCTGGATCTTGGTATTGATTTGGATAAGAAAAAAGCAAATATCTCAATTCCACGGCTTGAGTCCGGATTGTTGGGTGATTATTCAGCCAACTTGGTTAATAGCATTGTATTGTCTTCCTTTGAATCTGATATTGATTATCTTGATGCTATAAAAATAGATGCAAATGCATTAGCTGTATTATCAAGCAAAGAAGATCTGATTGATGGTACATCTTTCACTATGAATCTGAACTCCAAGTATATAGACGAATCGATTGAATATAATTTGGATATACCGGATTTCAAGATTCCAAAATTGGAAAAAACATTATCTCTTTCTTTGTCTGGTGAAAACAAAAAAGCAAGCTTTTCCCTCAATTACGGCCAAGAGATGAATGGATCTGTGTCATTTGATGATAAATTGGATTTGTCACTTGATTTTAATTCTCTTTATTTATTTGATTTCATGCCTGTAATTTCCACTTATTTGCCAATATTGACATCATACATATCAGATGAAACCGTATTAGATGGAAACATATCTACTTCTGTAGAAGAAAATGCAATAGCAAAATATGGCTTCAGCGGGAATCTTGAATACAATGTCGATATAAACAATATAAGGTTCAACGAGAGTTCTTTTGGCATTAGCTCTAAACTTGAACTGTCGCTAGGAGAACAAGAAGTATCATTTAAGGATTTTGCATTTGAGACAGATTGGCTTGATATTACATACAATGGCTCATTGAGTTTTGCATCAAATCTTCCAGAGGGACACTTTGAGATAGTATCAGCAAGTGGAAAACCATATTTCTTGTTGGATATGGTTGCTTCAAATCTTAAGGAGTACACTTTCCATGCTGAATCACCATATGTCAATAATAGCTACATATCAGGTGTTGTTAACTTTGCAACCGATAACTTGATATCATCAGATGCTGTCATATCTCTTTTCAATAGAGTCAATCCTTTTGATCTTAAAATCGATTTGGAAGAAAAGCATCTAACGATGGATAATGATAACATCGATATTGATGTTAGCTGGGCTAATATACTTGATATCTCTATCTTGTTTGACTCATTGCCACTTTCTCCGTCCGATGAAAGTTTAAATATTTCGACTTTGGATATGGATGTCAAATTCGAGTTTGATTTTGCAAAGCAAAGTTTCCTTCTTGATATCCCACATGTTGGAATTATGAATTTCTATTCTTTGTCAACAGAACCAGCTTTTTCATTCTCAGCTCATGGAGACAACAACTCGATTAAAATTGATGATATCCTTCTTACAGTATCAGGTTTCAATAGTTTATCAGGCTCGGCTGTTTTTGATATTCTAAACAGAAAATTCGTATTCAGCTTGAGCGATGGAAGTGGCGAGATGTATATTGCATCGGTCATGAAGGAAGTCGATAGCTACTTTGGTATCATAAGAGGGGAGAATATCAATCTCGGTCGATTTGGATTGAGTGATATGGTTGGCAATTTCAATCTTTCAGGACGAGCTGAAAAGCTTAAGGATTTTGCTTTTTCAGGAAATTTCAATGCAATTTCCAATGATACAATCAATGACCAAAGACGAATCAAAGCGTCAATTCTCATTGATAACAATCAATTCCGTCTCAGCGATTTCGAATATTCAAATAGTTCATTGACTTTGACATTGCCTCTTCTTGCCTTTGATAGCACAAGTGGATATTCCACTATGGAAAATGCTGATCTCTTGCTTTCTTTAAGTCATTCAGATAGGCCGTACACAATATCAGCTTCGATAAGTTCTGAGATTTCTGTACCAAAAGCAACTTCGCTTTTAGAGTCCTTTTTCTCTCTTGCCAAAACAAAATGTTCAGATATGGATATCTCTCTTACGCTTGATTATCTTGATGTTGACAGCAATTTGAGAGTAGAGAAGAAGGAAATGAAAGCAAGAATAGATGAAGGAAAGTTAAAGCTTTCTGGCAGCTTTGTTTCGGGAGACTATGATTTCTCATCTGGCGATATAGACTTGGATGTAGATATCGATCCAATAGCTGTTTTCTCGATAAATGGAAACTTGAAGAACAATAAATCATTTAGCCTTGATTTTGAGAAGTTTGCTGTCTCTCTTGCAAACCTTTATTTTCCATCGCCAATTTTGATCTTCTACGATCCAGCATATATTTCTGGAGAGCTTAATATTGTAATTTCAGATGATGGTGTTGATGCATTCGGAGCGCTTGAATGTGAATATGCTGAATTCGATGTCTGGTGGCTTCCGAATGAGAGAGTGATTTTGCACAATGCAACATTTGTTGTTTGGGATAACGATATTGTATCGATTCTTACAGATGCTAGTGTCTTGAATCAAGAAAGTTATGAAATCGTTCCTGCCAAAATAAAGCTTGGCATGTATTTTGATGACTTCTTTGGCTTTGACAGCTGGGAACTTGATGTATATATCTCTGACCCATATAAGATCAATTTCCGTCTTCCTTTAGTAAATAGCAATATTGATATTAAAGGAAAGGTGAGTGGTCACTATAAGATAATTGCAAACAGTGATGTTGTAAACAATAGCGGCGATGTTGTTGTTGATGATGTAGAACTTTCGATTGGATTGGATGAGCTTCCTCAATGGTGGAACACATCCTTAAAGACGACATCTGATTTTGATGTTTTGCTAAGGAGCAATATACAACTTCTTTACCCGCTTGGCCCAAGTCCTATAATCAGGGCTAATATCTCTGACAATACAAAAATAGGGTTCAGTTCAACAGATAGTGGGTTCAATATCTCTGGTGAAATACCTATAAGATCCGGCGAGATATATTATTTCCAAAAATACTTCTACATTACAGAAGGAAATGTTGCATTCAGAGACAGCTTGAATGGCATATACCCTATAATAAATTTGCGTGCAAGACTCAGGGACTTTGATTCCAATGGCGACAGTGTCGATATTTATCTTGTCTTAAGAGATGCTACACTGGATAATCTATCGCCTTCATTCGAGAGTTCTCCAAACAAGGATTTGAATGAGATCTTGTCAATTCTTGGACAAGCTATCTTGCCAACATCCGCGTACGGAGAGACATCGCTGACAACAGTGGTCTCAATGGCTGCTGCCTCAGTTGATGTTTTATCAAAAGTCGGTATTTTGGGTTCTGTGGATGATGGACTGTCATCGACAATACGAGATAGTCTTTCTATAGATACGTTCTCGCTTCATACTAACATCCTTTCCAATCTGGTTGCCGATACAGTTTCGTTTGCATCATCATCTCCAGAGCTGAACACGCTTAGTCCAATGGCTAGGTATCTTGATGGCACATCTCTTTATATCGGCAAGTATCTATCGCCGGATTTTTATCTTCAAGCAATGGTTCATCTTTCGGCAAATCGCAATAATGAAAAGAACAGCTTCTCATTCATTGCGGATGACTTGACAATGGATACAGAAATCTCGCTTGAATGGGATAATCCACTTTGCACTGTTACATTTTTCTCTCAACCAGTCAACTTGACGCCATATGGCTTGATGGAAAATTTCGGATTCTCTTTCCGAAAACGCATAGTTTTTTAAATCTACATAAGAAAAACAGAAAAACAATAGTGATTTATCTTGTTGTTTAAATCATAATACAAAGTAGATTAATTTGTTTTTTAAGATTGATTTTGCTAACATTTAAATGAGGTAAAAATGAAAAACATCAAAAGAGCAATATTACTTTTTACGTTTTTTGCATTCATTTGCATTTCTTTATTCGCATCAGATGGCGATTGGTGGGAAGGCAAAGCAATGACAGCTTTCAGGTATTCTGGACTACAGAATGTGAAACAAAAGACAGTAGATGCTCTTCTTTCTGAGTATGTTGGAGAGAAGTTCTCTGACAGTGTATTCTCGGAAATGACATCGCTATTATATGCGCAAGATTGGATGAGCTGGTTCGAAGCTGAAGCAGAGCTTAATGAGGGAACTGAGGATCTTGTTATTGCATTTACGATTCATGAAAATCCTTATATAGAGAGCGTTTCATTCTCTGGCAATAGCAAAGTAAGAACAAGGACTTTGGAAGAGGCCCAAAATCTTTCGCAAGGTTCTTTCTTTAATTCGAGCCAACTGAATGCAAATGCTGAGCTTGTAAAGAATGCATATCTTTCGCGTGGCTATCTTGATGCAAAAGTTGAAGTTGTGTTCGATGAGAAAGAAGACGAAAATCGAGTCTCGATTAGCTATAACATAACAGAAGGAAAACAATATAAGGTAAGAAATATATTCTTTGAAGGCATATCGGGTGTATCTTCTAAGGAACTCGATAAGCTGATGAGCCAAAAAAAGAAGTCTTTTTTCAACTCAGGAAACTTCCAACAATCAAATGTCGATAGCGATAAAGCATCAATAATTTCATACTATGCAACCAAAGGCTATCCAGATGCGAGGATATCTGAAACATTGATAGAACCAACTGGTGAAGAGTCGAGTGATGTTGTCTATCTTAATATCACATACAAGATTGAAGAGGGCGATCTTTGGACTGTTGGAAAGATTGATTTTGATGGGAACGAAGTATTCTCTGATGATGAGATATTGGCCCAAATAACAGTCAAGGAAGGAGATGTTTTCAATATTCAAAACATCCAGAAGATGATACAGAATATCGGTTCATTGTACTATGACCGTGGCTATATCAGAGCAACTGTAAACCCTATAGAGAAAAGAGATAATGAAAAACATGTTATTGGATATGACATAGCGATAAGCGAGGGAACACAATCGGTTGTAGAAGAGATTATAATCTCGGGACTGACAAAGACAAAGAGCTATGTTTTCGAGAGAGAAGTTTCGATGAAAGTCGGTGATGTTTTCTCGAGAGCTGACTATATAAAATCACAACAGAATCTTCTTAATACTGGACTTTTGAAGGGTGTTAAAGCCCAGCTCTATCCAGCATCTACATCGGATGGAGTCATTGTTGAATATATAGTCGAGGAAGGAAACCAGATGGAGTTGCAATTCGGTGCAACATTTGGAGGAAACACCGATGGCTTCCCTGTATCAGGTTTCTTGCAATGGGCTGACAAGAATCTGGCTGGAACAGGTAGAGACCTGTCGATATCAACGACGCTTTCGCCGACAACCCAAAGTCTTTCATTAGGTATAAGCGACGATTGGGTAGGTGACAAGAGATGGTCTAATGGTGTTTCTCTTTCTGTTGAGAGATCAGCAAGGAGCAATGTGTTGCAACAAGGACAAGGCTCACTTTCATATGATGGAAGAGATACGGACAAAGAGACATATCCCCTAGGTTATACAAACTCTCTTGATTGGTACAACAATAAGGTTTATCCGGGATCAGAGTACCTGATGGATTATGATTATTGGGGTATTTCTCTTGGCTACAATACTGGCTATAGCTTTGTATGGAATCCCGGAACGCTTACTGTTTCTTCCGGATTGTCTTTTGGTCTTAATCATGCTGTTTATGATAGAGGAACTCCTTATGAGGATTTGATCCAGAAGTACCATGAAAGATGGCAATTTTCCAACAAGCTCTCATTTGGGCTTACGTGGGATGGAAGAGATCTGAAGCAAAACACTACTAAGGGATATCTTCTTTCGATGAACTACACATATGCTGGTGGATTCTTGTTTGGATTGTCGAACTACAACAGGATTGGATTCAGTGCTGCCGGCTACCACTCGCTTTTCTCTTATAAAGACGAGAAAGAACAGACGAAAGCTTTGGTATTGTCAGCAACATCAAATGTATCGTTTATGCTTCCGCAATACTCGAATCTTGGTGGATATGACAACTGGGGTTGGTACCAGCCAAATAAAGGTGCAACAAAATATGAGATGCTTTATCTTGATGGCATGAATATTGGCAGAGGGTTTAATGTTATATACGATCAATCGTTCCTATGGCATAACCAAGTAGAAGTTACTTTCCCGCTTGTCTACCAAGTAATGGCCTTGGAGGCTTTTGTCTCGGCAACTGGAGTTGTTCAGGATCTTGATGAACTCGGTTCATTCAATAATATAGATTGGTATTTGGCTGGAGGTGTTGGAATCAAGATGATGATTCCAGGATTCCCTCTTGGACTCTATCTTGTCAAAAATGCTACAATAATCGATGGCGATTTTGAATGGTACAGTGGACAAGGGCTCTTTGGATCCGGGCGCAAGGGCTCTGGCATGAGCATTGTGCTTGCAATTACTTCGTCGCTTTATTGATAGGATTTTATGGATAACGACAAAACTACTCTTACGCCGATGATGCGGCAATATGAAGAGATTAAGAATGAGCACCAAGATAAGGTGCTCTTCTTCCGCTTAGGTGATTTCTATGAAATGTTCAATGAAGATGCATTGAGAATTTCAAAGCTCTTGAATCTTACATTGACGCATAGAAACTCTACTCCTATGTGCGGTATTCCTTATCATGCAGCAAAGAGCTACTTGAAACGCCTTCTTGATTATGGGCTTAAAGTTGCTGTATGCGAACAGTTTGTGGATCCAGATGCAAATCAGAAACTTGCAGAGAGGAAAGTTGCGAAGATATATACGCCAGCAACTGTAGTAGATGACGAATATCTGGATAGTCTTTCGTCTTCCTATGTAGTTGCAATTAATATCGATAAAAAAAATGTCAATCTTTCCTGGAGTGATATTTCAACTGGAGAGTTTTATATAAGAAATGTACCACTTGAGAAGGATTTCTCATCTTTGGAGGCTGAACTTGTTTCAATTATGCCAAAAGAAATTCTTGTTCCAGATGATTTTTACTTTGGAATAAAGGAATTCAGGAAAATCATTGACTTGCAAAATGCAATTGTGACAAAGCTTCCTACATGGTATTTTTCCATTAAAGAGGGAAGAAAGCAATTCAAGAAACAATTCTCGGAAAATGCATTACGCCTTTTTGGGATTGATGAAAAAGATCCTATCTTAACTGTAATTGGGGCTCTTCTTTCTTATCTTGCCGATAATGCAAAGCAAGAGTTGCCCCAATTAAGAGTTGTCGAGAGAGTAAGCGATGAAAACTACCTTGCACTTAATCCTGCTGCTGTAAGGAATTTGGAACTTATTACGTCATTGAATAATGAAAACAAGAATGAAGGTACTCTCTTTAGTGCAATCAACAAGACAAAAACCCCATCTGGTGCTCGTTTTTTGAAGTTTTCATTGTTGCATCCTCTTTCAAGAAAAGATGATATTGAAAAACGACAGCGATGGATAGAACATCTTATATCCAACTCTTATGAGCTAGATAGAGTCAGGAAATGCCTTTGCGATAGTTCTGATATGGAAAGACTTTCAACAAAAGCTTCAATGAAGAGAGTATTGCCACGCGATTTGATAGCAATTGCTGAGACAATTGTTTCCTTCATTTCCCTTGTAAACCAAAACCAGGAGTACTTAGAGCTGGTAGATGATCGAGACTCTATCTCTCTTGATTCAGTCATTGATTTCTCATCAGATATCTTGAAAGGGATAAACAGAGAATGCACCAACATACAGAATCCTGGAACAATAATTTTAGATGGCTATGACTCTGAGTTGGATGATCTGAGAAAATATATATCAAATGGGTCAGATGTACTTAGCCAATATCTTGATCGTGTTAGAGCTGAAACTGGAATAACAACAATGAAACTCGGCGAAAACAGGATAATCGGCTCATATATAGAAGTATCTAAAGGGCAATTGGACAGGGTACCTGATTATTTTATAAGACGACAGACACTTGTTGGAGGCGAACGATTTACAACAAATGAGTTTGAGGAGATAAAACAAAAGCTCTTCTTTGCAGAAAGCGATGCCTCGAAATGCGAGAAGGACATTTACAACAAATTCATCATAAGAGCTTTTGATTTATGCCAATGTCTTGAAAAAATAGGCAAAGTAATTACACTTCTTGATTTTTATTCATCCTTTGCAAAGCTTGCAATTGAAGCGAATTGGACTAAACCAGAGATTATGGAACAAGGCGAGCTGGATATAGTAGATGGGCGACATCCGGTTGTTGAGGCTTATGTTGGAAAAAATGAATTTGTCGCAAACTCGTTTTCAACAAAAAAGTCGAGACTTTCATTGATAACAGGTCCCAACATGGCTGGAAAATCCACTTATTTGAGACAAGTTGCAATTATTGCTTTGCTAGCTCATGTTGGATGCTATGTACCGGCCAAAAGTGCAAGAGTGCCTTTGATTGATAAGATTTTTTGCCGCGTGGGTGCAAGTGACAATCTTTCGAAAGGCGAATCAACTTTTCTTGTAGAGATGTCAGAGTCAGCGCAAATTTTGAGAGGTTCAACAAGCAAGAGCCTTGTTATAATGGACGAAATCGGAAGAGGCACATCGACGCAAGATGGAATGAGCTTAGCATATGCTATAATGAACTACCTGAAGCTTAGCGGATCGATTACGCTGTTTGCGACGCATTACCATGAGCTTACTATGCTCGACACATCTGACATACAGCTTTTGCATATGGCTGTGCTTGAGCAAAAAAACACAATAGTTTTTTTAAGAAAAGTTGAAGAAGGAGTTTCTGAATCAAGCTATGGAATACATGTTGCGAAGCTTGCTGGACTGCCTCGTTCTGTGATAAAGGATGCTGTTGATTTCCAGAGAAAGCATTTCATAGACTATCTTGACTTTGATCCGTCACAAGGAAATCTCTTTGCTCAAGAAGAGGAGAAAGAGGAGAGCATAGAAAAAGCAATTTCTGAGAAAATACAGCAATTCGATATCGATTCATCCACACCTCTGGAAGCTATGCTATTTTTAACTGATTTAAAGAAAATGATTGAAAAATAGCATGTTCTATTGACAATGAATCTATTTTGATTGTTTACTATACATAGTTTCATTAAAGTAATTTAAGGGACCAAATGATGGGTCCCTTTATTTATGACTGGAGGAATATGCTAACAAAAGATGGATCTGAAAGCAAGCTATATAAAGATATACAACAGCTTATGGATTCTTTATCACTTGATGTCGTGGAAGTAAATACGCATGATGAGAAAAACGAAACAATTATGCAACTTTTTCTCAATAAAAGAGGTGGAGAGATTACAACAGAGGATCTTGAAAAAGCATACAATATTGTTTATCCGCGGTACAGCGTAATATTCCAAAACAGGGATTTGACTTTAGAGGTCACAAGCCCTGGTCTTCAAAGGTCTCTAAAAGATTGGCATGAATTTGAAATCTTCAAAGGAAAAGATGTAAGAGTTTACTCTACAAAGTATTCCACATATATTGTTGGAAAAATTGAATCTTGCAATAGTGATACCCTTGAGATTTCTAACTACATGATTGAAGACAAAAAGGAAAAAGGCGATAGAATCATATTGGATTGCGATGAAATAGCAAAAGCTAAGCTTGAATATAGATGGGAGGGCAGAAATGCTTGATTTGACCGATGAAATTGCTGAGTTGATGACAGCAAGAAATATGGATGAGAGCAAAGTCGAAGGTTTGATTACTGACATGCTCAAGAGTGCTTACAAGCGGAAGTTCGGAACAGATGAGAATGCTGTTGTGAAATTCAATAAAGATAACAATAGGATATATGTTGAGATCTTGGCAAGAAAAGAAGTTGTCAATGAAGAGGATTGGTTCCAAGCAATATCACAAATCCCACTCGATGAAGCAATTGCGCTTGCTGGAGACGGCGTTGAGCCAGGAGATGTGTTGGAAATTGCTTTGGATCCAAAGAGCTTTGAGTACTCAGCTGTACAATCGGCCAAGCAAAGAGAACAGCAAATAGTAAAAGAGTACAATACCGATAAAATCTATGTCGATGCAAAAGCAATGGAAGGAAAGCTTGTAATCGGAGAGATCAAGAGAAGAAACAGAAACATGGATTACATGGTCAATTTGAATCTTGATGGAACTGAAGCTCTATTTCCTGTCAGAGGCCAAAGCCCAAGAGAGACATATGAAATCACAGATAAGCTTAAATTCTATGTTGAGAAGGTCGATCGAGGAGACGATATTATCGAAAGACGCAAGGATGGACAGATCCAAAAGAAAACAAAAGGCGTCAAGATTCTTTTGACACGCTCATCCAAGGAATTCGTGAAAGCTTTATTGGAAAATGAGGTTCCTGAGATTGCATCCGGCGATGTTGAGATAAAAGCAATTGCCAGACATGCTGGTGTCAGGACAAAAGTTGCTGTCGATACAAAGAAAACAGATATAGATCCAGTCGGCTCTACAGTAGGAAAGTCCGGAACAAGGATACAGACAATCATGGCTGAGTGCGATGGTGAGAAGATTGATGTAATCAGATATGACTCGGATCCACTTGTATTTATTGCAAATGCGCTAATTCCTGCACAAGTCAAGCGAGTTGTCATGATAGATCCATCAACAAAGCATGTAGTTGCTATAGTTGATGACAACCAACAAGGTTATGCAATTGGACAAGGTGGTGTAAATGTAAAGCTTGCTAAGATGCTTTGCGATTGGAACATCGAAGTCAAGACACAGTCTCAATTTGATCAAATGGAAGAGACTTTGCAAATCTATGCAAATGTCGATAACCTATTCAAGAACGAAAATGAAAAAGCCGAAGAGAAGGCAGAGGATGTTCCTCTTACAAACGAGCAAATCGGTATTGCTGAGGATGAGACACCGATTTCAGATATCGGTCTTGACGATTCGCTTGTCAAGAAGCTCCATGATGCTGATATCTGGTCAATCGAGGAGTTCTTCGACTATTCAGATGAAGAGCTTTTGGACAAAGGGCTTACAAAAGAAGAGATTGAAACTGTACGCAACAGCGTTGTTATTAGCGAAGAAGTCGATGGAGAGGAGTTTGAGTGTCCAATTTGCCATACTCTGCTTCCTGCTGGTACAACTGTTTGTCCTAATTGCGGTGCTGAATTTGAATTTGAGTAAAGAGATAATAGGGAAGGTCTAGCCGTTTATATGTCTGAAGATGCAAAGAACGAAGAAAAGAAAACAAAGGTCAATGTTATAAAAAGAGCTACAGCACCACAGCCAGAGAAGAAGGTTGTTGCTGCCTCTGATGTAGAAAAAAAAGTGATTGTCCTTAAGAAAAAACCTGTTGTTAAGGTAAAAGAGAAGGAAAAGGAAGTCGAGGCTCCTAAAAAGGAGATCAAAGAAACTGCTGTTCCAAGACAAAATACCAATAGCTCCCAGTCCTTTATGAACCAAAGAAGGGATCAAAGGCCTCAGCCTAAGGCTCAAATCGACAAGTCTGAAGTTATCTTTGGAAAGAGCTATATGACAAATACAAGCACAAAAGCGACCAACAACAGAATACAGTCGCCTTTGCACAATGGACCAATCATCATAAAAAGCCAGAACCTTCCTCCTGTTCCAGGCCAGAAAGTTGAAGGACAGGCAAATGTTGAGCGAACAAGACCTAGAGTTGCTGGCATAGTTGGAGGGCGTCCTACAGGACAAAACAAATTCCAACGCGATGGACAAAGGCCAAGATACCAAAAAGATGATTCAAGGCCATTTTCAAGAGATGGACAGAGAGTTCCACGACCAGGGCAGAGCTATACACCATCGGATAGGGGACAAAGAGATGGTGGATTCAAAAGGGATGGGGCTCCAAGAAATGGATTTTCACCTCGCATTGGAATGAAAATGCAACAATCTGCCGGTGCTCCAGCTATGGAACTTAACCAAAAAGGCAAAGGAAAAGTCTTCACGCCAGGCGGGAAGAAAAAAGACCATGAATCCAAATATCAAAGAGATGAAGAGATCGATTTCCAGTTGCAAAGGAAAAAGAATGAAGAACAGCGCTTAGCATCTGTTCCTAAGTCGATTGATATCATGGAGAATATCACTGTTGCTGACCTTGCAAAGAAGATGAATCTTAAGGCATCAGATATAATCTCCAAGCTGTTCAAGATGGGTTTGATGGTTACTATTAACCAGCAAATTGACCACGAGACAGCTGAGATAATTGCCTCTGAATATGGTTGTTCTGTGCATCTTGTTTCACTCTATGACGAGACTATTATCGAAACTGAGGCAGATAAACCTGAGGATATGGTTCCAAGAGCACCGATTGTTACAATAATGGGTCACGTCGACCACGGTAAGACAAAGCTTCTTGATGCAATAAGAAGCTCAGATGTTGCTGGTGGTGAATTCGGTGGAATTACCCAGCATATTGGTGCATACAAGGTTTCGGTCCCTGGCAAAGGAACTGTTGTCTTCTTGGATACTCCTGGTCACGCTGCCTTCTCGATGATGAGAGCCAGAGGTGCACAAGTGACTGATATAGTTGTACTTGTTGTAGCTGCAAACGATGGTGTTATGCCTCAAACAAAGGAAGCGATCGACCATGCGAAAGCTGCAAAGGTGCCAATTATCGTTGCAATCAACAAATGCGATCTTCCCGAAGCTAATCCTGAAAGAGTTATGCAACAACTTTCAGAGCTTGGCTTGATGCCTGAAGAATGGGGTGGAACAACTCTATATTGCAAAATATCTGCGCTGAAGAAAGAAGGAATCGATGATCTTCTTGATACGATTCTTTTGCAAGCTGAGATGCTTGAGTTAAAAGCTAATCCGAATTGCAGAGCACAAGGTAAGATTCTAGAATCCAGGATCGACCAAGGCAGGGGTACTGTTGCAACTGTTATCATTGAAAAGGGAACTTTGAAGCAAGGTGACTACTATGTTGCTGGCATCTATGCTGGAAGAGTAAGAGCAATGTTCGATGATAAGGGCAAGAAGATCCAGAAAGCAGGACCATCTGATCCTGTTGAGATAATAGGACTGAGCAATATTCCTTCAGCAGGAGATCCTTTCCAAGTGACAGAGGATGAAAAGCAAGCTCGTAGCATTGCAACTAAGCGACAGGAACTTGAAAGAATCGGAGAAGGTTCAGGAAAGAACAAAGTAACTCTCGAAAACTTGAATGCAAAGATTCTTGAAGGACAGATGATTGATTTCAATGTTGTTATAAAGGGAGATGTCCAAGGATCTGTAGAAGCATTGCAAGGTGTCCTTGAAAAGCTTTCGACAAACGAGATCAAGCTGAATGTAATTCGAGCATCGGCAGGTGCAATCATTGAAAGCGATATAACACTTGCAGCTGCATCGGATGCTGTTGTTATTGGTTTTAATGTACGTCCGACTCCTAGAGCACAGGCACTTGCAGAACAAGAAAAGGTTGAAATCAAAAAGTACAACATAATCTATGATGTTGTTGATGATATCAAGGCTGCAATGGAAGGAAAGCTTTCTCCAGAGATCAAGGAGATCGACATTGGAAAGGTTGAAGTCAGAGATATATTCAAAGTTCCAAAGGTTGGTGTGATTGCTGGTGCCTACGTATTGGAAGGCAAAGTCAAAAGAAATAGCCTAGTAAGAGTTATTAGGGACTCTATCCAGATCAACAAGGATATGATAAAAATCTCATCTTTGAAGAGATTCAAGGATGATGCCAAGGAAGTATCTGAAGGATATGAATGCGGTATAGGTCTTGAAAACTGGCAAGATTTGCAAGTTGGCGATATTCTTGAGATTGTAGAAACAGAAGAAGTCAAACGTACTCTTGGCGAAGTAAAAGTATAAATGTGGGCCTGGATGACAGGCCTATCATAAGGGAATACATATGAGTGAATATTCACAACAGCGCTTGGAGGCAAAGATATTGGAAACAGTTTCCTCTTTGATTGTCTCCGGAGCGATAAAGAACCATAATCTATCGACTCTTACAAGCGTTACAAGGGTCTCTCTTGCTCCAGACAATAGCGAAGCAAGAGTTTACATTTCATCGCTATATGATGATGCATCGCTGGATAAGTCAGTTGATGCTCTTAATAAAGCTTCTGCTTTTATCCAATCGCGTGTTGCCCATATACTCAGAACGAAAAATACTCCTGTTCTTACTTTCTTGAAGGATGATAGCTATATTGAGGGCGATAGAATCAATGCACTGATTGATGAGGCTCTTGGAAAGAAATGAGCGACCTCTTCAAATTGATGCTAATTGGCAAAGAAGAGGGCATTACAAGTTTCTCATCGCTTTCGAAAATCAAAAAAGAATATAGACCAGAAAAAGTTGGCCATGCTGGCACTTTAGATAAGTTTGCATCTGGTCTAATGCTTGTCATGATTGGTTCAGCGACCAAACTCAATCCATTATTCTCATCTTTTTCAAAGAAATATATTGCTACAATCGAATTCGGCTCAGAGACATCGACATTGGATCCTGAGGGAGATGTGGTTGCTGTATCCAAATTGCCAGAAGAGAGTGATTTGATCAATTCGATTTCTTTGTTCGAAGGTAAGCAAAAGCAAGTTCCTCCCAAGTATTCGGCATTGCATATAAATGGAAAGAGAGCATACGAGGAGGCTCGTAAAGGAAATGAGATAGAGATGCCTGAGCGCGATATAGAAGTATATTCTATAGATCTCGTTTCCTTTGATGGCTCAAAGGCTGAAATCTCATGCCATGTATCGAAAGGAACATATATACGGAGTCTTGCCCGCGACATAGCTATTAAGGCTGGAAGCAGAGGTCACCTTGTAAAGCTTGAAAGAACAGCTATTGGTCCATGGTCCTTGTCTGATATAGGCAAGGACACAAAAGACTTATTGGATATGACAGATATGTTCTCAGACGTGATTCTGAACGAAAAGAACAAAAAGAAAATTGAAAATGGCAATTTAGGATTAGGTGATATTCTCTCGGATAGTGATTTGGAAAAACCTTTTTGCTACCTTTATTTTGGCAATAGTATATTTGGAATAGGCGATAAAAGGAATGGATTTCGCATTGTTACAAGGATTGCAAATGGAAATCTATGATTTTTCGTATCTTGTAGAAAGCAAGATAAAAAAGAACATGAGAATATCACTTGCTATTGGTGTCTTTGAGGCATTTCACAAGGGTCATCAAGCAATCATAAAAGCTGTCCTGGATGAAAAAGAAAAGAGGCAAGGTTCCGAGTCAATGGTTGTAACATTTTCAATTAATCCAAAGCCTGGGAGAAATGGTGCAATCGATACTTTGCGACTAAGAGAGGAAAATCTTGCTTTATATGGAATAGATTGCATTGCAACAATTGACTTTTCTGCACAATTCAGTAGAATTTCAGCTAGTAGGTTTTTGGAGATGATTTTATCTTCAATGGACTTAAATGCAATAGCAGTCGGTGAGGATTTCCAATTTGGCAATCCTTCGGAATCTGCAAGCGCTTACGACCTTGTTCCGATGCTAGATAGATTCGGCTCAAGAGCAAAGGTTGATATTGTTGCACCAATTCTTACGGAGGGTGGAGACAAGATCTCGTCAACTCTCTTAAGAAGGATGATAAAAGAAGGGGAGCTTGAGGAATTTCCAAAGCTTTCCGGCCGGTATTACGCCTTAGATATGCTTAAAAGTCCTTGCATATTCGAGGATATGTATTTGGTTTATCGAACAGAGGATGTTCATCAGCTTCTTCCGCCACAAGGAGCTTATGATAGCGTTTTGATTCTTGAAAATAAGGATCGGATAGAGGCTGTTGCATCTATCGAGGATTCAACTATCAAGATAAAAGCCAAAGGATATGTTCCCTTGACTTTTAGAAATGCAATTGATCCTATGTTCAAAGCAGAAAAACTTTTATTGGAGAGAAGAAAATGATTTCAGCTGATCAGAAAAAAGAAATCGTAATGAAGTTCGGTGGTTCAGAGACAAACACCGGTGACTCAAAAGTTCAAGTTGCACTTTTGACTGCAAGAATCAATGATCTTCAAGGTCATTTCAAGAACAATCCTAAGGATCATGCATCAAGACGTGGCCTTTTGAAGCTTGTTGGCCAGAGAAGAAGACTTTTGAAGTACATCAAGAACAATGATATTGATGAGTACAGAAGTTTGATTGCAGAACTTGGAATCAGAAAATAACTATAAAAGAAAAGCCAGTTTTAACACTGGCTTTCCATTTTTAAAGAACTTAAAAAAGAACAAAAAGAAAGAAAGAAGGTAATTATGTCAAATGTAACAACTGTTTCCGTAAAGCTTGGAGACTTTGATCTTGTTTTTGAAACAGGAAAGATTGCAAAACAGGCAAATGGTGCTGTTTATGCACGCTATGCTGGTTCTGCTGTAATTGCAACTGTTTGTTGTGGAAACCCACCAGAAGTCGCACCTGATTTTGTACCAGTTTCCGTTGAGTACAATGAAAAGTACTATGCTGCAGGAAAGATTCCTGGAGGCTTTTTAAAGAGAGAAGGAAAGCCAAAAGACAAGGAAATCCTTGTCTCACGTCTTATCGATAGACCAATGAGACCACTTTTCGATAAAGCTTTCGGAAGGGAAATTCAGATTATCCCTACAGTTGTTTCTTCCGATATGATCCATACTCCTGATATTATTGCAATTAATGCCGCTTCTTGTGCTGTTACAATCTCAGATATTCCATTCTATGGACCAATCGCAGCTGTGAGAGTTGCAAAGATTGGAAATGAATATGTGATCAATCCTACATTCCAGGAAATCCCTACAGCTTCTCTAGATATTGTCGTTGCTGGAACTCATGATGGGATAACAATGGTTGAAGGCGGAGCAAAGGAAGTTTCCGAAGACGATATGCTTGGCGCAATTGCTGCAGCTCAGCCTGTGATTACAGAAATCTGTGAAGCACAAACCAAAATGAGAGAGCTTTGCGGAAAAGAAAAGCTTCCTTTGATGGAGATTCCAAAAGAGGATCTTAATTGGCTTGAGGAAGTTAAAGTCTTCTCATATCCACTTATACATGATGCATCGTTTGTTAAGGGAAAGGCCAAGAGATATGCAGCTTTGGATGAGGCTCATAAAATCATCAAAGAGAAATTTGCATCGCTTATTGATGAGGATGATAAAAGGCCAGGACAACTTCAGAAGATGTTCGATGATATGGAATATGAGATCCTACGATCATCGATATTGAATGATGGAATCAGGACAGATGGCAGAAAAGTAACAGAGATCAGGCCTATAACATGTGAAGTGTCACTTCTTCCATCAACCCATGGTTCTGCTCTATTCACTAGAGGTGAGACACAATCGTTGGCTGTTACAACGCTTGGAACAGTCAACGATGAGCAGCTTTTTGATACTATCGATGGCGAGAAAACATATTCGAACTTCATGCTTCATTACAACTTCCCTCCATACTCAGTAGGAGAGACAGGAAGACTTACAACAGGACGAAGAGAGATTGGGCATGGGCACCTTGCACAAAGAGCTCTTGAGGCTGTTGTTCCAAAGAAGGACAAATTCCCATATACAATAAGAGTTGTATCTGAGATCATGGAGTCAAACGGATCATCGTCGATGGCGTCTGTTTGTGGTGGATGCTTGTCTCTGATGGATGCTGGTGTTCCGATTTCAAAGCCAGTTGCTGGAATTGCAATGGGCCTTATTACAGAGGGAGCTGATTATTCCAAGTATGTTATCCTTTCAGATATCCTTGGCGAGGAAGACCATCTTGGCGATATGGACTTCAAAGTTGCTGGCACAAAAGATGGAATTACAGCTTTCCAGATGGATATAAAGATTGCTGGTGTAACACCTGAGATCATGAGCAAGGCTCTTAATCAAGCAAAAGAAGGAAGAATGCATATTCTATCTATAATGTCACAGACTCTTGCATCTCCTCGCTCAGAAGTATCAGAGCTTGCTCCGAAGATTCTTTCTTTGACTGTACCAGAGGATAAGATTGGAGCTGTTATTGGAACAGGCGGAAAGACAATTAGGACAATTGCAGAAACAACTGGTGCCGAGATCAATATTGAGGATGATGGAACTGTCATGATCTATGGCAAGAACAATGCTTCAGCCCAAAATGCAAGGAAGCTAGTTCTCTCTATCATCGAAGAGCCTGAAGTTGGCAAGATCTACCATGGAACTGTTAAGAGGATTGTCGATTTTGGTGCATTCATTGAAATACTTCCTGGGAAAGAGGGACTTTGCCACATTTCAAAGCTCGCAAGAACTAGAGTGAAGAATGTATCTGATGTTCTCTCTGTAGGACAGGAAGTTGATGTAAAGCTCACTGAAATCGATAGAATGGGAAGATTGAATCTTTCTTACATCGATGCCCAGCCAGAGGAGAAGAAAGAGAATTGATGTCAGATAGGCCTATTGTAAAGATAGTTCTAGAAAAAGGAGCATCAGCCCCTTCTTATCAATCGAAAGGTGCCTCTGGAGCAGATATCAAAGCATATTTGCCAGATGGGCCTGTTTCAATTATGCCAGGGGAATTCAAGACAATTCCGACTGGTGTAAGAATGGAAATACCATTTGGCTATGAAGTTCAAGTGCGAGCCCGTTCTGGTCTCGCATCGCGCTATGGAATCACAGTACTTAACTCACCTGGCACGATCGATAGTGACTACCGTGGTGAAGTTAAGATTATTTTGATTAACCACTCTAAGAATGAGTTTATTGTAAATAATGGTGACAGGATTGCTCAACTTGTCATTGCTAGGACAATACAAGCCTCTTTCGAAGATGCTGAAACACTTTCTTCGACGCTTAGAGGAGAGGGTGGCTTTGGTTCTACAGGCATTTGATGGCTCTAGGTAGGTACAGACTTTTAAACGCATATATATCAAGGGAGTTCTTGTTGAACTTCCTTGTTGCTTTTCTTTTTTTCTTCTGTATTTTTTTCGTAAACTCTATTCTATTGCTTATCCAGAGGATCCTTTTGAAGAATATCGATTTTATCACAATGCTTCAGATGGTTGCTCTCTCTATGCCACAGTTCTTGATTTATACTTTTCCGTTTGCAACTTTAACAGCATCTTCGATGGTATTAGGCGATCTTTCATCATCTAATGAACTATTGGCAATAAAAAGCTCTGGAGTATCAACAAGGCATGTATATTTTCCAATAATAATATTCTCGGTCTTTATCTCTTTGCTTACTTTTTTCTTTTCAGATGTTGTACATCCATGGGCAAGCTCCATATATCGTGAAAAGCTTTCAGTTCTGATGGCTGAGATGCCAACATTTGAAATAGAGGCAAATAGCGTCAATACTGTTGGTGATATTGTTCTGTATAATGGTGATGCAGAAGGAAAAGACATATACAATCTTCTCTTGATCGATAAAGGAAATGGAGAGATGTCAAAAACCGTTGTTTCTGAGAAAGGAACACTTGATTTGATCGATCCATACAATTATGTATATTCGCTTACGCTTACAAGTCCTACTATTTTGCTAAATGACAATGACGATATCAACAGCTTCGTATACGCTAAATCCGAAAATGCAAGTTTTTTCCTGGATTTTTCCAATCAAATTCCATCTCTTACATCAAATAGCCCAGTAAATTTATCAAGCAGGGATTTGATTGTTGAGATAAAGAAACGAAATGCGATACAAAACGAAAACAGAATAGAATATAGAGAGAATATCTCAAAGACACTTCTTTCGACATCGAAGTCATTGAAGGAGCTAGAAAAGGGAAAGATAACAAAACAAGATGCGATATATGACATTGAGGATGACAAGTTCGAACTAAGTAGCCTTTCTTCGCTACCTGTAAACTTCACAGGCCAATACTATAAGGCTGAGCTTGCGAAGAAATTCGCACTATCATTTGCATGTTTTGCTTTGGCATTAGTCTCTCTTCCGCTTTCGAATATCAAACTAAAGCATGGTAAACTTACTGGCTTTGCAATATCTATTTTCATAGCTGTTGCTTATTGGTATATGCTCTTTGGATCTCAGCTCATGATCTTTGATATAAAGCAATCTCCATATCTTTTGATATTCTCTCCTGATCTGTTGATTTTATTTATTGCAATGATTTTCCTTGTCTACTTCAGGAAGGCTCGAAGATGAAGTTAATCGACAGATATCTGATATCAAATATATTGAAGATTGCATTCTTTACAGTCATTGTATTTTCATTTTTGCTTGCAGCTGTTGAGCTTTTTTCGAAGATGGATCAGATAATGAACAATGACTTACCTGTAGTGAAGATTATAAATTTCATTCTTCTTTCGATTCCTGAATATCTTATGCTTGTATCATCAATTTCACTATTGTTTGCAACAACGTATTTCCTTTCAACTCTATCTGCAAACAATGAGCGAATAGCTCTATTAAATGCAGGCTTATCTAAATGGAGGCTTGCGTGCCCAATAATAATTGTCTCAATCTTGCTAACTATAGCTGGCTATTGCTATCAAGATGCATATCTGAACAAAATAATTGCAAAACACGATGAGTTGGAAGTTGAGCTGTTTGGGATGAGTTCAACAAGAGATACAAGAAATATTGCACTTAAAGATGATAATGGATTTGCAATATATACAACTCGCTTCGATGAAATTGGGCAAAAAATCTACAATCCAATTGTTATTAAATACAATGATGATGCTCTTTTCATGAAGCTTCAAGCAGAATATGGGGAGTATAGTTCTGGCTATTGGACTTTCTATAATGCAAATGTGAATCAAATCGTAAATGACAATGTTCTGTCATCATTCAAAGATATTTATTCTATAGAAGAGCTGAAGATTGAGCCAAATCTCTTCAAAAGCCAGAATACTAGAGTGGAGACAATGGATAGTGTTGATGCAAGAAAATACCTTGCTAGATTGAAAATTGCCGACCATGCAGCATGGCAAGAAAAAGCAACAGATTACTATAGATCAAGATTCCAATGTCTTGCAATTTTTGTCCTGATGAGTATTTCGGCAATGCTAGATTATAGATTCAAGAAGAACGTCCTTTTATTTTCAATAATCCAATCACTATCGATTGCTGTTGCTTATTATTGTGCTGACATGGTATTTTCAATAATGGCACACCAAGGTGCAATAGCGCCTTACCAAACGGTTGTATTGCCGCTTGCTGTAACAATAATCATTGCTTATACTTTATCGCTTGTAGGGAAGAAACTATGAAAATATACAAAGAAATAAAAAGAGACAAGAACTCGAAAGCTCGGCTAGGAATTCTATCGCTTGGCCATGGGGATGTTGAGACTCCAGCTTTCATGCCTGTTGGTACAAATGGAACTGTAAAAGGAATATACCATGACAAGATAGACCAGATGGGATACAAGATTATACTTGCAAATACATACCATATGTATCTTCGTCCAGGTCTTGAGGTATTGGAAAGCTATTCTGGACTTCATAATTTCTCGAATTGGCATCATAATATATTGACAGATTCAGGCGGATTCCAAGTTTTTTCTCTCTCAGGTTTGCGAAAGATTAAAGACAGTGGTGTTTGTTTCCAATCACATATAGATGGTTCAAAGCACATTTTTACACCGGAGAAAGTAGTCAATATACAAAAAACAATTGGTAGTGATATTGCTATGGTACTCGATGTTTGCACTCCGCCAAATATTGATTATAAAGCGGCAAAAGAGGCATGGAGAATAACAAAATCATGGGCAGAGAGATCTCTTGATGAGAGAAATAGGTTAGGTGAGAGCTTTAAGGGAAATCTCTTTGGAATTGTTCAAGGAAACTTTTACAAGGATCTAAGAAAGGAAAGCGCTGAAGTACTATCTGAGATGGATTTTCCAGGAATAGCAATAGGAGGACTATCTGTTGGCGAAGAGAAAAGTATGTTTTGCGATATGCTTTCATACACAGCAGAATATGTTACAGAAGAAAAGCCACGATATGTAATGGGTATTGGATCTCCAGATTATATTCTTGAATGTGTTGAAAATGGAATCGATTTGTTCGATTGCGTGCTTGCAACAAGAATGGCACGAAATGGTGCTGTATTTACAGATGATGGCATTATGGTTTTGAAGAAAGCAATACATAAATTCGACCATGGACCAATCCAGCCAGGATGTGGATGTACAGCTTGCAAGGAATATTCAGTTGGTTACATGCATCATTTGGTCAAATGCAACGAAATGCTAGGAGGAATGCTTGCAACAGAGCATAACCTCCAGTATCTATATGATCTTTTGATAAGGATAAGGAAAGCAATTGCCGAGGATAGATTTACTCAATTCAAGAAAGAGTATCTTGCTCGTTTCTATGCAAACAAGAAATAGTTTCTTATCCTAATATTCCCAGATGATCCAAAAGAATCTTTACTCCTATAAGTACAAGGATTATTCCACCGATCATCTGGGCTTTGTTGCCAAGAAATGAGCCAAAAACATTGCCAAGTTTTACTCCTATGATGCAAAACAAGCATGTAAAAATGCCAATAAGAGAGATTGCAATCCATATATTTACACTTCCTGCCATAGCAAGTGAAATACCTACAGCAAGAGCATCAATCGAGGTTGCAATCGCAAGGATAAACATAGTTTTTATTGAAAAGTCATCATTATGTTCGTTTTCTTCCTTCTTCGAAAGCGATTCTCGAATCATATTTATTCCTATAGCAAACAAAAGAACAAACGCAATCCAATGATCAAATTTCTGTATGGATGATTCAAATGCTTTTCCAAGATAATAGCCAATCAAAGGCATAAGTGCTTGAAAAAAACCAAACCAAAGACCACATTTAAGACATGCTTTTGTCTTTGATTCTTTTTCTATTGCCAATCCTTTGCAAATCGAGACAGCAAAAGCATCCATGCTAAGGCTGAATGCCAAAAGAAACAACTCGATAAAACTCATTTTCAACTCCAGTTCTCACCTTAATACCCTGAGAAAATCTATCAGAAAAAAATTTATCATGCAACAATTTATTAAGATAAATACAAGCTAAAAGGATTTTGAGCAATTCTTGTTCTTTTCTTTGCTTAAATTGAATATTATATTTGCGCTTAGGAATCAAGAAAATGACGACAGACTTAACAAATGGAAGACCTTTTACATTAATCCTAAAATTCTCTCTTCCTGTAATTGGTGGAAATATATTCCAGCTATTTTATACTCTTGCCGATACAATTATCGTTGGACAGACTATCGGCGAGGATTCTCTTGCGGCTGTTGGAAGTACTACCATAATTGTTTATTTCATCCTTTGTTTTATTCAAGGTTTTACAAATGGTTTTTCAGTTGTACTTGCTCAAGCATTCGGATTAAAAGACAAGCTTGGTGTGAAGAAAAGCATTGTTTCATCAACATATCTTTCTATTTTCTTTACTGTTGTTCTAACAGCAATAGTATTGCCTTTGTGCTCACCAATGATGTCTTGGATGGAGATACCAAATGAGATAAGAAATGATGCTTGCATATATCTTTTCATAGTTCTAGCTGGAACAGGTGCAACCATATTCTACAATATGATTTCAAATATGCTTAGGGCTCTAGGTGATAGCAAAACTCCTCTTGTTTTCTTGATATTCTCTTCAATATTGAATATATTTCTTGACCTTTTGTTCATCTTGACATTCAAAATGGGTGTAGCAGGGGCAGCTCTTGCGACTGTATTGTCCCAGTTTCTTGCATCTATTCTGTGTACATTTGTAGCTGTGAAGAAATATGATGAGTTCAATATTGAGAAATCCATCTGGAAATTGGATTTCAATAATATTTGCAAGCATTTAAAAATTGGATTTCTGATGGGGTTTCAACTATCTGTTATGTGTATCGGTCAAATTGTCATGCAAAAAGCTGTGAATTTGCTAGGCACAACAGCCATATCAGGATATACAGTTGCTACAAAAGTCGATCAGCTCTCTGTCCTTGTGAATAATGCCTTCTTGGTTGCTATATCGACTTATGTTGGCCAAAACTATGGTGCTGGAAAATTTGATAGGGTAAGAAAAGGCGTTCGCTCAAGTTTGATAATAGTAGAAGGAACAAATATTCTTATTGCTTTGATTATCTTTCTTGTCGAGCCATATATTGTTTCGCTATTTGTATCAAATCCAACCCCCGATATCTACATGTATGTAAAAGACTACTTTATTGTTGTTGTTCCATTTTATCTTCTGCTTGGCCTTATAGTTGTATTCAGGACAACAGATCAAAGCATGAACATCTCATGGGCGCCTTTTTTGGCATGTATTCTTGAGCTTTTAGCTAGATGTATTGCCTCGATTGCTCTTGGCCGGGTTTTTGGATATAAAGGCATTGCGTTTGCACATCCTCTTGCTTGGCTTTCATCGAATATTGTTACTATTCCCGTTTATCTTTTATATATGAGAAGAAATGTCGGGAAACTATGCAAACAATAAAAAAGAGGGAAGAGACTATATTCAACTTCCCTCAATCAAGCTATTTACAGATGTTTTTATTCAATGCTTTCTATGTAAGTTTCGATAGCATCCAAGAATGACGAAATCTCGCTGTCAGTATAGCCATTACTATAGATTGCAATAATGGAATCTGAATCAAGCGCAAAGTCGAAGTCAGCCATTTTGGCTCCAAAGTTTTGGTAAAGACCAACAAGGAATGAAGCTGCTTTTTCCTGATCGAGATCGTCTATTCCAGAGAAAACTGCGTAGCCATCAGATGCATTTGCCTCAATTGAAAGTCCATCATACGAGTATGTTCTTATAAGATTGGATCCATCATTGGTATTTTGATTAACTGGACTGAAAGAAGCCAACATCGATTCAATAAAATCCAAGAAATTGTTTATCTCATCTTCTGTGTATTTATTGGCGAAAGTAGCAACAAGCGTATTGTTTCCTACCATAAAATCGAAATCCTTTAGGATGTCATTGTATTTTACGCAAAGACCAACAACACAATTTGTTATATCTTCTTCGCTAACAAACTCTGGGAAGACGAAATATGCTTCATTATTTGAAACTTCAACTGTGACTGGATAATCAAAGAGTTGCATTGATCTTGAGATCTTGATTGGGTTGAGAGCTTGCGAAGCAACTGTTAGAGTTGGAGCCTTTGGAACAGCTGGAACAATAGGTGCTTCTTCGACAACTGTTTCCTCTTTATCCTTCTCTGTCGACATAAGGCTCTCTATGAATGCTTCAAGCTGATCTACATACCAATTAAGCTCATCGTCGCTGTT
The DNA here is from genome assembly GCA_002452215.1 of Spirochaetales bacterium UBA6872. Taxonomy (GTDB): domain Bacteria; phylum Spirochaetota; class Spirochaetia; order Sphaerochaetales; family Sphaerochaetaceae; genus Ornithospirochaeta. The sequence continues at coordinate 32,784 of DKCO01000027.1, read as the reverse complement.
TCCTTCTGGGAACAAGACTTCTGTCAAGCCCTCAGAGAGAGCAAAGTCAAATGATGCAAGCTCTGGGCTGAACTTGCCATAAAGAATGACAAGCGCATCTGCTGCATCCTCTTCGCTTATTGCACTTGAGTCATAGGCCAAGCGTGCATAGCCGTCATAGACTTCTGCTTTGATCTCTATGCCAGATGCGTCGATGACTCTCTTGATAGGCTCAGCTACAAGATACTTCTCGATGTCTATATCGAAGCCTGTAGCTAGAGGAGGCTCCTTTGCCTTTGCTTCCTCATCCAAGCTTCTTGCTATAGCCTCAAGAGAATCGAGCAAGCTGTTTATCTCTCTGACTGTGTAGCCATTTGGATAGTACGCCTCTACGCTCTTATCAGAGAGAGCGAAGTCGAAATCAGAAAGAAGGGAAGGGTAGAGAGTTAGAAGAGACGAAAGCTCTGATGCAAGCTCATCCTCTTCTATAGCCAATGTGTGGTTGAATACAGCATATCCATCATATGCATCTGCCGATATTGTCGTGCCATATAGAGCTATATCTCTATGGATGTGGTTCACTGTTGCATCACCTAGAAGAGCTTGCGATGCAACTGTTAGAGTTGGAGCCTTTGGAACAGCTGGAACAATAGGCAGTGTTACATCAGCCACAGGCTCTTCTTTTGTATCAACTTTGCTTTCAAGCAAATCAAAGTACTCTTGCAATCTATCGAGAGCATAATCTATATCATCTTTGGAATACTCTCTATCCAGATGGATCAAAACCTCTCCATCTGAGATATCGCAATCAAAAGAATCGATGCTTAGAGTTGAAAGGAAATCGACAATTATATCTACTACTTCATCTATACTTGCAATGCCCTTTGGGTAAGTGAAGATTGCATCTTCATTTGAGACCAAAGCAAGTATATCTGTTGAATATAATTCAAGTTTTCTCTCGATTGTGTTTTCATCTTCATCAAACTTTTGATCTTCAACTTCAAGTTCTGGCTTGTCTGGCACATCTATCTTGATCGCTCCAAGTGCATCTTGGACTTTGTCGATGATTGCATTGATCTCTTTCTCTGTATGTCCTTGGTTATAAACAAGATCAATTGTTTTCCCTTCGACTTTGAAGCTGATTTCATTAGCAACATATCCAAGGGAGTTTGATGCGATAGAAAGGCCCGCTGCCAAATCATCATCATTCAAGGAGCTAGGAACTCTTATAGAACCATAACCATCATATGCATCTATAACAATATGATAGCCATGTACCAACAAATCGCGTTTTACAAACAAAGGACTCTCTTCTTCTGTTATTTCCTTGTTTTCATCTGCTATTGAATCTTTTTCGTCTGTTTTCGAAATGACAGTTGTACTTTCATCTTTTGCTTTTTGAGAATCTGTCTCTTCTTGGCTAGAAGATATTGTCAAAACCCCAAAGCCTTTTATTGCTTGGATGCTTGGAACAACATACAAAGCAGCAACAACAGCAAAAAGCAAAATGATGCTGATTGCAGACAGAAAACGATTATTTTTATTTCCCATGTAGAACCTTCCCCTGAGAACTCAATATATCCCAAAATATCATCTTAAAAAACATTTTAAGCTAGTAACCACTTAACAAGCAAGGTAATAATTGAAAAAACAGCTGCTGGATTGAGCCAACAGCTGCCAAAAATGCTAAAAATCTATTTCTTCGATTTTCAAAACAGTGTAATCGCAAACTCTTTCTCCAATCTGGAATTTGACTCTGTCTCCCGCTTTGTGGTTAATCAAAGCCTTTCCAACTGGCGCATTTATATCTATTATGCCATGGTCAGGATCCGACTCCCATCGTCCTAGGAATGTATATGAAAAATCATTTCCTGTCTCATTGTCCTTAAGTTCAACCCTCATTCCAAATCCAATCAAACCATCAACAACATCGCTTTTCTTCATTACTTTTACACTGTTCAAGTCAGCTGTAAGCTCGGCAACACGTCTATCAAGCTCCCTCTTGTGATCCTTAGCATATTGGTATTCGGAGTTTTCTCTCAAGTCTCCAAGCTCCCTTGCTGTGGAAATATCCTTCAAGTTTGCAGGAATTTGGACTTCCTTCAAATTTCTCAGTTCAGCTTTTTTCTTATCAAAGCTTGATTGAGAACACATAAATCCTTGCTGTGCTTTAGCCTTTATATCGACAGGTGCCAGGTTTTTCTCCTCTGAGAATGTATAGTCTGGGAATCTCTTTTTGATAATCTCTCTATACCTGTTTTTATCAGGAGTATCCAAGCCTTCATTGAAAAGCAATAGTGTCTTTATCTCATCTATCGATTCTCTTGATGCGCTTTCAAGGAATTTATCGATTGTTCTCATCTCAACGAGATCCTTTGTAAGGGCTTTGATATTCTTCCTGTTTTCTTGGCTATCGAGGCTCTTGTAGCAATTTGCCAATGCCATAAGCTCTGTCTTGAAGATCCTGTCTTTTGTGAGATTTGCACTCTTAATTGCTTTGTCATCAAGCTTTGCATCAATAGCAAAATAGATGAAAGAAGCGATATTATCTCTGAAATTATTGACAGTCCTGTTTATAAATTCGTAATAGCTCTTCTTATCAAGTACCCTAAGCTTGGATGACAAGAAAGATGATATATAAAGAGGGAAGAGCATTTCTAGTGTTTGGTATGCATTCTTGTCGATTTCAGCAACCTTGTTTATAAACTCTTTCTTTATATCAGCACTATCGATTGCCTTGAAAATATCCTTCTTTTCTATATCTGAAAGGAGCTTGTACAAATCATCGAAATCTATCTCAGCATCAACTGGCACTCCACGTTCGGATGCATAGTCAAGAATCAAAATTGAAGAGATCCTGTTGTCCATAGGCTTTGCTTTGTCTTTTGCACTATCCTTGAAGTATCCTACCATTTCAAGAAATGCATCTGAATCCTTCTTCATATCCTTGATGGAAATAGCATCATGCATGATGGAGATCTTCTCATATATAGAGTTTGCAGCTCTGAACATATAAAGTTGTTTTTCTTCTTCTGTTGATGGATAAGCTGTAAGCTCATATGTGTCAGATGCGCCAGGAATAATTCTCACATATGGATTCTTCTTTACTTCTTCCTTGATTTTCTCCGCAAGTACTTTCCATTTTGCTTCATCGACAACAGATGGCACAATTTCCGCTTTCATGTCTTTAAGTTGCATTTTGTTCTCTGTCGCAGAATAAAGTAGTGTTCTTACTAGCCATTCAATTCCATCTACGCCATTTATCTTTGCTTCTATCTTTTGAGCGGGAACACCCTTTTTGATTGCTTTGATGTTTTGATTAGTAAGAGGAATTAAAGCATTGTAAGCCGATTCCAAAGGAAGAGTCTTCTCGTCCATAGCTGAGTACTTTACTGTCAAAATACCTTTTTCGATAGATGTAATAAGCCCAACTCGTCTATCAGCCTTCCTCAGTACATATGTCTTTTCAGAGTAAGAGATATCCTTCTCGAAATCCTCAAGGGCCTTTATAGGATTATCTGCCTTTAGAACATTGTATTTTGAACTTACTTGCTTGAATCTTGATGAAGAGCCATACATTGCAGATAGTGCCTCAAAAAGTTGTTTCCTCACTTCTTGATCATCGCTTTTAATTGAAAGCATTGACTTCGCTGTTGCTATTATATTCTCAAGGTTTTTCTTTATCTCGGATGCCTTGTTTTCACCGCTCTTCAAGCTGTCTCTTTCTTTTATCAAGTAAGACATCAAGATCTTGTCTAGCTCAAATGCAAGCTCAGGTTGCTTTTCGGCAATATTCTCAACGTAAGAAGAATAGAATGGGAAATCTGTCTTTCCATTCTCTAGAAGTTTTCCAAAGATCTTCTTTATCCTTTGCTCGTCATCGCTCTTTGCAAGTCTCAAAAGAGCTCTTTGATAAAGGCTCATAGAGTTCTTCTTGTCTCCGGCAGCCTCATAATGATCAGCAACATGAACAATCACATCCATGTCTTGGTTGTCAGCTTTTACATAACGCTCATAGTAGTTCCATTTTTCGCTTTCATTGCCTTTTTCAGACTCAACATCGCCAAGTATTCTCAATGCTTTTGGAGACTCGCTTTTCTCGACAATAGCCTTTGCTATGTATTCAGCAACATCCCAGTTCCTTGCATTGTAGAAATCCAATGCAAGATTATTCAAAGTTACATTTGACTCATGAGATCTGAGCATTAATTTTATTTTTCCAGCAATGTATGCAAGGACAATCGAATCCTTGTTTTCACCCAAGGCTTCAAGGCAAGCTTCCCTCAATTCGGTTTTCTTGTTGTCTTTCATAGCCGAAATATCATTATCCAAAGCAATAAAATTCGAAGTTTTGTAAGAAGATAATGGATTCTTGCCCATATTTTTCTCTTCTAGAAGAAGTTGCTTCAAATCAATCATATAAAACTCTCCTTGTATAAAAAGCGCTTTCCATGTGTAAAAATAAAAACCGGGCAGACCATCTGCTCGGAACCGGAAATCCACTTCAATACCTACTAATTTATAACATACTTTTGGATTTTTGCAAACTTATCTTTCACTCCAAGTAAAACAATAAATAGCAAGATAGATACTTATCGTTTGATTTGTTTATGCGTTATACTCTTTGTTATGAGCCAGAATTCAATACTATACTCGCCATCTTTGCTAGCATCGGACTTTTCCAAGTTGTTATCATCTTTGGATGATATTTCAGAAAGTGGTTGCGACTATGTTCATCTAGATGTAATGGACGGGTCCTTTGTGCCAACAATTACCTTTGGTGCGAAATTGATCAATGATATACGAAAAAGCTCTGATTTGATCTTTGATACTCATTTGATGGTTGATTATCCTGAAAACCATATAAAGGCTTTCGCCGACGCCGGTGCCAACATAATAACTGTGCATCAAGAATCGACAAAACATCTATGGCGTTGTCTTTCAATGATCAAGGATCTTGGACTTGAATGTGGAGTTGCAATAAATCCTGCAACATCTGTATCGAGTATTGAAGCTGTCCTCTCATATGTCGATTATGTTCTAGTAATGAGTGTCAATCCGGGCTGGGGCGGGCAGAAGTTTATCCCAGAGACAATATCCAAGATTTCAGAGTTGGATATAAGACGTTCTGACGAAGGCTATAGATACCAGATCTCTGTCGATGGCGGAATAGGTGTATCGAATATAAGAGATATCGCAAAAGCCGGTGCAAATGTTGCTGTAATGGGGACATCATTCTTTTCTCAGAATGACAAAAAGGGCTTCATCGAAGAGCTTGATAGCATATTGGAGATTCAATGAAGGCTGTAATCCAAAGAGTTAAGAATGCAAGTTGCAAAGTAGATGGGAAATTAACTGGTGCTATTGACTCCGGTCTTCTCGTGTATTTCGGTGTCGATAAAGGTGATGAGGATTGGATGCTCATGCCATTTTTGCAAAAGCTCGTAAAATTAAGGATTTTCCTGGATGAAAATGATAAAATGAACTTAAGCGTCTTGGATAAAGGGCGCAAAATCCTATTTATAAGCCAATTTACGCTTTGTGCTGATGTCTATAGTGGAAATAGGCCCTCCTTTGATACGTCAGAAGAGCCAGAGAAAGCAAAAAAGCTTTATTTGAAGGGTGCAAATGTTTTAAAAGAGCTTGGGATAGATGTAGAACTTGGTGTATTTGGTGCACACATGGAATTGCAATATTTGAACGATGGGCCAATAACTTTCATTCTCGATAGCGATAAAATAAAAAACATAACGTGCAAAAATAAGAGATAGGCCCGTATATATAATTAGGAGAGGATCATGGCAAAAGCAAATAATACTGATTCAAATGGAAAGAATGAAGCGTTGGAAGCTGCAAGGCTTCAAATAGACAAAGAGTTTGGAAAAGGCTCTTTGATGAAACTAGGAGACTCGAAGGAAATCCTTGATGTAGAGACCATCCCGTCTGGCTCAATTCTTCTTGATGAGGCACTTGGAGTAGGAGGTTATCCAAAAGGTAGGATAATAGAGATCTATGGACCTGAGTCATCAGGAAAGACTACTCTTGCACTTCATGCGGTTGCTGAGGCTCAAAAGAAAGGTGGAATAGCTGCATTCATTGATGCTGAACATGCATTGGATCCAGTGTATGCGAAAAACCTTGGAGTTGATATCGATGATCTATGGATTTCGCAACCAGACAATGGAGAGCAAGCATTGGAGATAACAGAACGCTTGGTCAGATCCGGGGCAATAGACATAATCGTTGTCGACTCTGTTGCTGCTTTGACACCTCAAGCTGAAATCGAAGGCGATATGGGCGACAGCCATGTGGGTCTTCAAGCACGACTGATGTCTCAAGCTCTACGAAAGCTAACAGGAATATTGTCGAAAAGCAATACAACTATAATCTTCATAAACCAAATCAGAATGAAAATCGGTGTGATGTTTGGCAATCCAGAGACAACAACAGGTGGAAATGCATTGAAGTTCTATGCTTCAGTTAGAATGGATGTAAGAAGGATAGAATCAATTGGCAAAAGTGCTGATGATGTATCTGGAAACAGAGTCAAAGTGAAAATCGTCAAGAACAAGGTTGCACCTCCATTCAAGAAATGCGAATTGGATTTGATGTTTGGGACTGGAATATCGAAAACAGGTTCTATCCTTGATGCAGCTCTTAAGTATGATTTGATTGAAAAATCCGGTGCCTGGTATTCCTACAATGGAGAGAAAATCGGGCAAGGAAGAGACAAGACACTTGATTATCTTAAGGAAAATCCAGAGTTTACAAACCAGCTTGAAGAGAAATTGAGATCTATCATGTTCAAAAAAGATAGTGATGAAAATAAAACCGAAGAGGAAGAGAGAAAGGCATAAAGATGGAGAAGGAGACAGATGTCCTTCTGGATCAAAAAGAGAAAAAAACATTCCATGTACCAGGTGTATTGAATGACAAGAAGGATTTCGATGGACCTCTGGATCTTCTTCTTTTTCTTATCCAGGAAAATGATGCCAACATATATGATCTTCCTATTGCATTGATCACAGATCAATTCTTGGATTATATAGAACACAATAAGACAGATCTTCCAGACCTTGCTGATTTCTATAGAACAGCTGCAGAGCTTCTTTATATAAAGTCGAAGTTGCTTTTGCCTCAGGTGACAGAGCTCGATCAAGAGTATGAGGATCCAAGACAAGATCTTGTCGATAAGTTGCTTGACTACCAGAAATACAAGAAATACACAGACTTGTTGACAGGTGCAGATTCAGGTGACAGGTTATATATAAATAGGCCAGAGAATTTCTTTGCAATTCCATATGAGGACAAGGAGTTGTTCAAGGGCGTTACTCTAGCTGATTTATGCTCGACTTTCTCATCGATTCTGGCCAAAACACCTCCATCAAAGATTTTCAACATCTACGAAGAAGTTTCTGTAAAAGAGAAAAAAGCTTTGATGCTAGAGTTGTTGGAGGAAAAGAAGACAATAACAATAGAAGATTTGATTATTGACGCAAAAAATCCTCTTCATGTAATATGTGCATTCTTGGCAATTCTTGAAAGCGTAAAGGATCATTTGATTTTGTTTTCACAAAAAGTGCTCTATGGGCCAATCTACATTGAAAGACGTCCAATCGATTGGGATCCATCTCTTGTAGATCGATATGACCAAGAAGCAGATGAGTATGTAGAGCATGATTTGTCCGACCCTGAGGACTTTACGATACTCACACCAGAGGCAGAGATGAAACTCGATGACATGATCAAGAATGAAAAAAAAGATGAAAAGATGATCGATGAGTTTATCGGAGAAGAAGAGGAAGTAGAACTGGAGGACAAAGATGAGTGATGAAATAAAGGCTCTTAGCGACAATGCGCGAATAGTCGAAGTTGTTCTTTTCATTGAAAACACAGCTCTTCCTATAGAACGCTTGGAGGCACTTACTGGCCTTAAAAAAGATGCTATATTGGATGCACTTTCCGAGCTTAAAGAACAATACCAAGAGAGAAACTCTGGGCTTCTCCTTCTTGAGGAAGAAGGACTTTTCTCTTTTCAGCCAGCAAAAGAGCTTTATCCGCGTCTCAGGCAAAGCTATGGACGAAAGGTCGACAGACGATTGAGCAAAGCCGCCTTGGAGACTTTGGCAATTGTTGCGTACTCGCAACCAATAACAAGATCTGAAATAGATGGAATTCGTGGTGTGCAATCGGATGCTATTGTGCGTCTACTAAGAGAAAGGGACTATATAAAAGTCAATGGACGAGCCGACAAGCCAGGACATCCTTGCTTATATTGCACAACACGTAAATTCTTATACGAGTTCAAGTTGAAATCAATATCGGAGCTTCCGAAATTATCAGAGGCAGATAGACTTAAATTCAATAAAGACGAAGGAGCATTATTATGAATGAAGAACAATTTCCAATGAGATTGCAAGCATATATGGCAAAATGCGGAGTCGCATCAAGACGTGGCTCCGAGGAGCTTATCGAGCAAGGCCGAGTCATGGTCAACAACAAAACAGTTCGACAAATGGGCCTAAAAGTTGGACCTGAGGATATTGTCCAAGTTGATGGTGAGACAATTGAACTTGTCGATAGGAAATACTATATCGCATTAAACAAGCCGAAAGGGTATGTTTGTACAAACTATGATCCAAATGAGACAAAATATGCTCGCGAGTTAATTGCAATGAGAGATGCAGATCTTCTTTACAATGTTGGAAGACTCGATAAGGAATCGAATGGGTTGATCCTCTTTACAAACGATGGTGAATTTGCAAACGCTATGATGCACCCTAAGTACCAAGTCGAGAAAGAGTATCTTGTGAAACTCGATAGACCGATAGAGATAGAGGATTTAAACAAAGCGCTCGATGGGATATACATCGACATACCTCAACCATATAAAATAAAGAGATATGATTTAATTCCAAGAACAAAGCTGTTTCTGAAAGTGACTCTAACAGAAGGCAAGAACAGAGAAATACGTAAGATATTCTCATTCCTTGGCTATGATGTTAAATCCTTGACAAGAATAAGAATAGGTTGTGTCGAACTTGGCGATATGGTGCCTGGAGAGTGGAGAAATCTCACAGCAGAGGAAATCTCCGGTCTTCTTTCAGGCAAAGACAATGAAAAGAAGGTCAAAGCGAAAAAGACAAGAATGATTAAAAGAGGAGAAAAAGCATGATCATTGCAATCGATGGTCCCGCTGGCGCTGGCAAAAGCTCCATTGCAAAGATGGTTGCAAAGCAACTTGGTTTTTATTTCCTCAATACAGGTTCATTCTACAGAGCTTTTACACTTGCTCAACTTGAAAAAGGCCTTGATCCTTTGGATAAGGATTCTGTCTTGTCGACAGCAAATAATGTTGAAATCACTGTAAAAGACGGCAATATTTGCATCGATGGCATCAATGTTGAACCCAAATTGCATACAGCCCAGATCGATAAGTATTGCTCACAAGTGTCAGTAGATCCAAGACTTAGGGAAAAGGTCAATGAACTTGCACGCTCTTTTGCGAAAAAAATGGATATTGTGACTGAAGGACGCGATACAACAACTGTAATCTTTCCGAATGCTGACTATAAATTCTACTTTGATGCATCAGCAGAAATACGTGCTAGACGAAGGATGAAAGAGCAACAAGGGCAAGCCGATTACAATCAAATTCTCCAAGGCATTTTGCAAAGGGACAAAAATGACATGGAAAAGAGCTTTGGAGCACTTAAAAAAGCACCAGATGCAATAATCATCGACACTTCTAACTTGACTATGCAACAAGTTTGTGAGAAAGTGATTAATGCTATGCATAAGCATTAGGCGTGGTAATTCAGTAGTAGGGAGAAAAGAAGTGGAAAATGAAACTCAGATGACTGAAAAGCAATCATATTTGCAACAGCATCTTATGTCAATTCCGGAATTAGAAGTCGGTCAGATCGTAACCGGTACTGTAGTACAGACAAATGACGAAACTGTGTTGGTTGATATTGGCTACAAGTCAGAAGGACAAATACCAGTTGATGAATTCATGGAGCTACCAAAGCTTGGTGACAAAGTAGCCGTTAAGATTATAAAGCTTGACAATGGTCGCGGCCAGGTTGTTGTTTCCAAGAAAGGTGCTGAGGCAAAAGCTCGTGCAGAGGAGCTAAAGCAGGCTGCAGAGAACAGAACGCCAGTTCTTGGAAAGTTCGTAAAAGTAATCAAAGGTGGTTATGAAGTAGATCTTGGTGCTGACTACAAAGGATTTTGCCCTCTTTCAAAGGCAGATGTTGTCAGAGTTGAAGATCAAGAATCATTGATTGGAAAGACTGATTATTTTGTAATCGATAAATTCCATGCTGGAACAAAGCTCAAGAGTGTTGTTTCCAGACGAGAATACCTCGAGAAGAAAATCAAAGAGAATAAGGAAGCATTCTTCAACTCTGTAGAGATTGGAGATGTCGTGCAAGGCGAAGTCAAGTCATTCACATCATTCGGTGCATTCATCGATTTGGGTGGATTTGATGGGCTTTTGCATATAAACGATATGTCTTGGGGACATGTCACAAGACCAAAGGATTTTGTCAAGAAAGGCCAGATTGTTCAGCTTAGGTTGATTAACATCGATCCTGCAACACAGAAGATCAATCTATCATTGAAGGACATGGAACCAGATCCATGGACAACTTTCGAAGAGAGATACCAAGTTGGCGATGTGATTAAAAAGCCTGTAACAAAGATTACAAGTTTTGGTGTCTTTATTGAGATCGAGCCTGGAATTGAAGGTCTTGCGCACATCTCAGAGCTTTCATGGACAAAGAGAATCACAAATCCAAAAGATATAGTCAATATCGGTGATGTTGTAGAGGCTAAGATCCTTGGATATGACCTTGATAAGAAGAGAGTGTCACTTGGTCTAAAGCAACTTGAGGCTAATCCTTGGGATACTATTGCAGAAAGATATCCAGTAGGGAAGGTCCTCTCAGCTCCAGTTGTCAAAGTTACAAATTCAGGTGCATTTTTGAATCTTGAAGACGGAATCGATGGATTCTTGCACATCGATGATATCTCTTGGACAAAGAAGATCAAGTCTATGGATCAATTTTGCAAAGAGGGCGATGTAATCGAGGTTGTAGTTACTAAGGTTGAGCCTGAAAACAGAAGAATCAAGCTTTCTGTAAAGAACCTTGAAGGAAATCCTTGGACAACACTTAAGAAAGACTATCCAAAGTATTCAACAATAACTGGAACGATTTCATCTGTCACTGACTTTGGTGTATTTGTAAAAGTAATTGGTGATATCGAGGGACTCATTTCCAAGTTCAATCTTGTTGGACCAGATGAAGAGTATAAGGATAGTGTCCTTGAGTCATACAAAGAGAAGATTGGGCAACCAATCACAGCAATGGTTATCGATGTAAATCCACAAGCTCAAAAGCTGTCTCTTTCAATTAAAGAGATGATAAAGAGAAGCCAAGAGTCAGAGATGGCAAAGTACATGGCTGACGACAAGGAAGATGATTCAGAAACATACAATCCTTTCGCAGATATCCTAAAGAAATAGCGATATTCAACCATATCCAATGGCGGAGTTTAGGCTCCGCCAATTTATAAAAGGAATACATAATGGCAAAGAAGGATGAAGTAAAGCTTACCTCAACAGAGAAGTTTGCTCAAAAAACCAATCTATGGATTGGAAACAATGCAAAGCTTCTTATTGGAATTGGTATTGCAATAATTGTTGCTCTTGTTGTTCTTGTTGTTGCTCTTACAATTGTTGATAAAGCAAGTGAGAAGAAGTTTGATGCTCTTTCAGCTCTGGAAGTTTCTTATTCAAAATTGGATGAGATTGGGGATGATGTTTTCATTAAAGAAGCTGAAGCTTTAGTATCAGATGCTGGGTTGGATTCATATCCAGGAGCAAAAGCTGCTCTGTTAATCGGTGATGTATCTTTTGACAATGAGGATTATAAAACAGCTCTTGAATGGTATGAGAAAGTTGCTGACGCTCAAAGCAAAACATATCTTTATCAAGTTGCAATGATTGATGCGGCAGCTACAAATGAGATGCTTGGAAACAATAGTGAAGCTCTTGATCAATACAATCTATTATGGGAAACATATGGAAAAGATGGTCTTTATGGTTCAAGAGCATTGTTCAATGCAGCTAGGCTTTATGAAGCTGATGGCAACCTCGAGCTTGCAAAAGCAACATATGAGCAACTTGTTGGTGAATACAGCGAGACTCAAAGTGAATATGCATCTCTAGCAAAGACTAGACTTGGACAATTAAACTAAAAGAAGAATCTTAGTTTAATAGGGTAGAGTAGTGATAAAAAAAAGGATGATTAGATTATTTTCTTTTTTTTCAATCTCTACTCTATTTTTATGTTTAATATCATGTGGAATACCAAATATCTATGTGCCAGATGACTATTCAATCCCAAGTGGCAATGACAATACAAATACAATAACTCTTTATGATGATATGGTTTCTGCCGAGCTAAACAAAAATGGTTTTCCTCGTCTTGTTCTATTTTATCAAATAGTGCCTAAAGAAAATAACAATGGATTTGATTCTGCAATAAGCCATTTCAATAGCTCTTATTGCGATGAAACAACTGGACTAAGGATTTCAATAGAAAAAGCAAAAGATAATGAAAATGCTTTTTATACCTACAATTATACAAGCTATGGTTCAAACCCAGGTGGAATCTATGGTATATTTCAATTCTCAACATCGACATCATCAGATGATCGTATTGCATACATTAGAGAAGCTGATATAGAAGGAAATCCAACTAAATGGAATTTGACTTTTAATATCGATTCTGGGAACATCTTGAATTTGACTCTTAACAATAATACAGAGATCAAATTATATAGATCAAATGGAAAGACATTTTCCAAAGATTCAGCCTCATATGTTGGCAACGAAATTCCTAGCGAATTTTCCAATTCGACTTCAATAACAGGATATACATTGAATATCTTTGCGCTTGTTACAACGGAATTCAATGATTACACAAATATATTCAATACAAAACTAAAGCAAATTGCAAAATTGGATTTACCATTCTAATTATATACATATAAACGAATTATTAATTCAGATAATTTTTGGATATAATGGATATTCTGTCAATTAGGATTAATTTATAATATTTGCCACACTGAAAAGGTGGCTTGAATATTACTTCTCTACTTCTATTAAAGTAACATTGATATTATTAGGTTCGATTTTCCAACCATTATCAGTACATAAATCAATAAGATTACCAACAAAACCTGTTAAGAAGATATCAGCAATCTGCCAGCCCATTTTAAGACTTTTATTGATTCGGACAATTGTAGACTCATAGCCATCTTTTCTAATTTCAACAGTATGATCCTCATGATCCAAATAGCCTTTATAAGGTGTTTTACCAATGCGATAGCCATCAATATAGATGTCTGCACCCTCTGGCTCTGAAGCAATAGTAACTTCTGTTTCACTATCACTCATGATTGTTGCACAAGATGTAAACGATGCTAAAACAATTATAGCTAACAAAACTAACAAAATAGATTTCATAGCAATATTTCCTCCAAAATACTAAATTTATTTTAACAAGAAATTCTTTTCTTGATAAGAAAATTTTTAAAAAATTTTCTGCAACATCTAGCATTGCTGAATCAAAATTAAAGAAATATTATTATTCAATATCTGTTAGCCTAACTCCATTATAAGTCCAAAACAATGGTCCTTGATATGCTCCTGAGTTATTTACAGTTCCTTTTCTTGTGTAAATCTCACGAGTCAATGGTGATAGCTTCCATCTCTTTCCTTCAAATAGGACTTCTCTATCGTTAACTACTTTGGCTGTAATATCGTAATCGTCTGCAAAATGAACTTCTTTACCGATTAGGCCAATGTGTTCAAAAGAAAACCTACTGCTTTCCTTGGTAGAGAAATTGTTTGATTTTCTCATTGAATATGGAATTGGAAGAACATCATCAAGAAGTACTCTTATCAACCAATTGCTACGATTTATGATTGAATCCTTATTCCATTTTTGGCAGTTCGTAATATTTGTTTTGGCAATTTGCAATCCTGCTTTGTCTTGATAGATTTCTCTTTTATAAGAAAAATCCTTCTGTCCTAGTTCTTGGTTATGTCTTATAAGTGTAAGGTTTCCAATGTTATTGACATATTCAGTATGAATTTCTTCTGCATTATCACCAAGCTCAACTCGCCACTTATCGTTTAAACTTTGTGGCATGATATGCTCAACTTGCAATAATTTGTCATTTAAATTTGGACGGCTTTTTGTCAAGGCCTCCTCAATCAATGATAGATAGAATTTACAATAACCAAAGTTGTAGAAATTAGTCTCCTCAAGCGCATTTTGTATCTCAATGTCATTTGGCAATCTACAACTATTCTCAAGCGATGAAAGAAGACTAAACATTGCATCTTTCTTATCATCAGATTTTTCAATTTCAGGAATTTGTCTAGCTAAAGCTGGCATATTCTTGTTCTCAGCTGATGTTAGACCAAGAAGTCTACGTCTAAGGCAATAAATTCTTAAGGCTTCCAAGATTCCAATTATATCGCTATTGTTAAACTCTCCTTTCTTCCATTTTGTTAACAATTCAAGAATCAAAGAATAAGCGACAGAGAACTTAACATATCTGAAATCTGCAAGAAGTGCATCGATATTAGCATTATCTATTGTTCTATCGGAAATAATCGATGAGTAAATATTGGCCTTGAAGCATAAATCCTCTAAAAGAGATTTAGTATCTATACTTGATTTTTCAAATAGAGTCTTGAATTCATAATAAAGCTTTTTATAATTTGCCTCAGTTGCTTTCATATAACTTTTCATCTCATATGCTTGCATATAATCTCTGATAAAGTTTGAAATCTCACCTGGCAGTAAATTTTCGATCTTTAGCCAATATCGTTTGTAGTATTCATTTTGTTCTTTAGATGAAAGCCCAAGCATCAAATAGTTTCTCACTAGATCTGCAAGCGATAAAGGCTTTCCAAGAGAATTCATTGATTCAAAAATCTCTTGGGGATTTTCCCATTTCTTATCTCTTGGTTCCAGCTGTAATGATACGATGCTAAAGTGTCTTAGACCATAATCAATCAATTTGACGATATCAATACCCTGTTTTTGCAATTCCTTAAGGTTATCATAGAAGAATCTATAGTTTTTATAGATACAAGAATCCTTAACAACTTCATTAGAATCCGAGTCGAATATCAAAGATTTATATGACTTCCAATCCTTCTCGATTTGCTTAAGCTTGATTTTGTACTCATCATCACCTTCAGCTTTAGGATTACATAGATAGTTGTCCTTGATGTATTCTTTTAGTTTCTGATCATCAATTACATCTCTTACAGCAATCATAAAAAGCATTGCGGTTGTTATTCTTTGTTGACCATCTATAAGGATATATTGAGAAGAACGCCCAAGAATTTGCTCTTTTTCAGCATAGTATGTTATTGTCCCAATAAAATGCTCAGTATATTTGCCATTGTTATTGCTTTCATAAGTTTTCTTTATATCCTTAAAGAAGATATCACATTGATCTTCAGTCCATTCATAGTTCCTTTGATATGGAGGAATAAAGAACGTCACATTGTAATTAGATAAAAAATCCAACAAGTTATTTACATTTGGCTGCATCGTTACCTCTTTGATTAAAGCTTTACAATTGTCAATTCAAATGCTCTGCATTTTCTTGCTTCCTGAAGATATGCTTGCACTGATAAGAGATCGCTTGAATTGTATTTGTAGAAAATATCCAATCCTCTATCGATCATAATCTTCCATCCAGTGTCTGTTGTTATACTGCGAGAATGGATCTTTCCAAGTTCATCAAAAGAGAATTTGAGCTTAATGCCTTGCTGTATAAATTGATCTTGCATAAAGCCAAGATTGGAAATTTGCTCGAAGCTCCCCTGCTCTGTCCTGTCTTTTATTGCAAGAAGATCAACTTCAACTTCATCCTCTACATTCTTTCTTCTGGCTATAGTGTTCAACAGTTCCAAGAAATTCTTAAGCTGAATGTAATTAAGAAGATATGGATCTTGAACAGAGATCTTTTTAGCACCTTCAAGGTATTTCCCAAAGAGCCTGTCATAGGAAATTCCTGTAGATCCATCTGGAATTTGCAAATGCATTGGCATCAAAGTATCTTTTTTGTTTTTATCACTAGTCGATTCATTATAGCTTCGTACTTGCTCATCAATAGACGCAGAACTAATGTTTTCATCTACTTCTTTATTATCATCTTCTGAATATAGATTTGGATATTGTACTTCTTCTGCTGTCTTTATTAACCTTGATTTTCCGGAAGCTTTGTCGATATATGAAAACTCTGGGATATCAAATGTATTGTCGATTCTCAATAATTGGTCCTTGATTCTCTTTCTAGACTCAATGGCCAAATCAAGAAGTTCTTGAGCTTCATCCTTAGTAATATTCTCATCAGGATATATAAGCTTCATTAGTCCTGAGAATGTCTTGTTGATTCCATCTTTATCGCGCGTCGAAATCGAATCACTTAGGATAAACCACTTTTTATAGTAGCTGGAAAAATCATAATCCCTCATTGCTCTAAGCATTTCAGCTAGATAATCGATTACGAATCCATACGATGAACTGAACATCTCTGTTCTGATGTTTTCGAACTCCCAGCCTGGGATATAACAATGGAATCTATCGATAAAAGCTGAATCGTAATACGCCTTTGGAAAATCATAAAAGAGATTGCTATGCTTAAGCATATAAGGCACATTATGAGTAGTATTTCCCACAAAGGCCATCGATGCTTCAGCTCCAAGTGTCTCTATGCCTCTTGAAAAAGATTTGTTGGCCATATAGTTTTTCAAGATATCGACAAGTGCTTTATCTGTCTTTTTCTCTTTTCCAGCAAACTCATCAAATGCAATTACATCCCAGTAGCCAACAAGTCCAATCTTGCCACTATTGTTATTTACAAAGAGTTTTGCGACTGTGACTTCACCTCCAGATAAGAGCATTCCATGAGGTGAAAACTCTGAATATATATGTGATTTGCCTGTTCCTTTAGGACCAAGTTCGACAAGATTGTAATTCCTTTCGCAAAAAGGAATCATTCTTAACAAAAGAAGTAATTTTGATCGATCGGGGAAAATATCAGGATTGAAACCAATTGTATGAACCAAAAGATCAATCCACTCCTTTTTAGAGAAATTCTTCCTACCATCTTTGTAGCTATCGAAATCGATATTCGAAAGCTGTATTGGCTTAAGAGAATCTATGTTCCAAGGAGATGAATCCTTATCATCAGTTGCATTATAGGACACAGATGCAATGCACCATATCCCGCTAACAAGGAGCTTTTTGTTTTTATTGACTGTAGTGGAATCGACAGGGACCTTTGATAGACCTAGATTTGCAAAAGATGCCTCATATGTACCCTTCTTATCATTGAATGCTACTTCTATCTTATCGATGACCTTTTTGCTACCCCTTTCATTAATCTCAGCTCTAACTCTGTTTGCTTCATTTCTATGGACATAATGAGCTGCTAGAATGTCCTTTACAGTCTTGATGCCACTTGAAACAGACTCTTGGTCATCTGTTGCGCAATATTGTCCTAATAGATATTCAAGAACATATGAAGGTACAATAGCATTGCCCTTCACTTCTTTTACTAAATCTTTTCTTACAACCAAGCCTGGATATATTTCATTTGCTTTTTTATCAAGTTCTGTCATTTTATGTCCCTAGAAATCCAATTCTCCAAACATATTGTTCTTTTTAAGAAGCACATCTTTTTTGAGGATATCTTTCATCCTTCCATTATCAACAATCTGTTTAACAATTAGATATACAGTCTTGTTTCTATATTTGTTAGAGTCGCTATTAAGTGAGAAATCAACAGTAAATTCCCTGTCTCTTATTTCAACAGCATCGCTAGAAATACTTTTTCTTACCTCATTTGAAAGCAGAGTGCCATCTTCTGCATAAATGCCAAAAACAGCATCAAAGCCTCTATTTTTTTCTGAAACATAATCATCTTGGTAGAACTTCAATGAAACAGAGCCAGTTGTTATTGTATTAAGTCTAGATAGCAATTGAAGAGAAACATAAGAAATATCCTCAGATCGTCCCTTTGAGATTCTTAAGACTGGAACCACAATCTCTTGCAAGCTCAAGCCTCCATGAACAAAATGTGTGTTAGCACCACTGAGGCGAAATCTCAAAATAGAGTTTGGAAATGCCGCTTCCAAACCATCCTCATTTGAATACCCAATATCTGATAGTTTCACAACTGATGTGCCATGTATTTCATTCAAGCCATATCCAAGCACAAATCTTCTGTTTTTCTTTGTTATCTTTTTGCCAGTTATATTGCCATCTGAAATAAAATCATATTCTGCAAGGTCTTGGTTCTGGTAAAGAAAACCATGGTCAGATGTTACAAACATTGTCGTAACATTCGAAGACCCAAACTTTTTGATAACTGCTTTTAGCTGAGAAATTGCATCAGAGCATGCTGGAATGAGTTCTGTCTCGCCTCTATAATCAATAACATCTTGATAGATATAAATTATATCGTAGTCGCGAACCATGCTTTTGAGCTTATTTGTGTCCATCTCGTTTTGAACTTCATTGATGTCCAAAACCTTTGACTTATAAATACCACCACGATAGGAATTAAGAATCGCTTCGCGATTATCCGATCCCTGGCTGGATTTTCCATCAACAAAGACGTCTCCCCCATCAGGAGAAATAGCCAGCGAACTATTAGGAAGAAGAGATGCCATTCCGACTTGAGTATAGCTTGGTATGCTTGATATGCAATAATCGACAACAGCAGAGAACCTATTTTCTTTGTTTATTTCAGAAGCAAGCTCCTTTCCTACTTCATAACGAAGCGCATCAGAGATAATAACAACAGCTGTTCTCTTATCATCAAGAATCTTTTGAATATACTCAGGGTAGAATCTTTCCCTTATGCACATAACAGGATTCTTCCAACCGTTTTTAAGAAATGGAATGGCTTGCTTTGACCACTCTTCATTAAGTGGACGCAAGAAAGAATTGAGATATTTGTTGTCAATCAAAGAAGTTTTCAAATCACTTAGATAATCTATTGCACCATTTTGTATTGATAAACAAAACTCTCTATAGCAATAATCCACTTCATACCATGTTGATGCATAGTTCTGAACAGCTTGCATGTATGATGACATCTCATAGTCAAAAGAATGAATCATCTCGATTATTCGAATTGCGCTATAGATGCCATTATATACATGTTCATAATATGAATACCACTTGCCATCCTTCCTTTTATTAATTGCATCTTGGACATCTTTTGAACTAATTGTTCCATTACGAACCATCGATACTAGCTGCTTTATAATTAAATCATCAATTATCTTGTAATCATAAAAGCAAAGTAGATCTTGATATTGAAAACCAGAAATCTTCAACTCAATGCCAAGCTGGCCATATGCATAATTTGAAACAGCCTCAAGATCATCACTGTCAAAGTCATTCGTTAAAAAAGATAAAAGAATCTTAATCTCATCCAACACTCTATAGTTTGGGTCGAATGTGTTTTTGTATGATTGCTCATAGATAAACACAGCAAAATCACTCACATTTGAACCAGAATATCCATAAACATCACTAAAAATATTCCACAAAGAAAATAGAAGATTCGACAATTCAAGACATTCATAGATTTTCTTCTTCTCTTGGCAAAACTCTTCTTTAATCAATTTTGCAGCAATCTCCTCATATGGCTTGTAACTCTCAAGATTTGCACAAACAGAAATCATTGCCTTCTCTAAATCTTGAGCAGAGGAATTATAACCATTGATTTTCTTTAAATCATTGCATCTCTTTTCAGATTTGAAGAACTTCTCATGTATCTTCACTACATCATAGCAAGATGGTGGCAATGACAGTTCACTAAGATATATTGAACATGCATCAGTGTGGAAAATCTCATTGGCCATCTGGATATCAAGAAGCCAATTGTCCTCATATAGTGGTTCAGCATACTTTGCATAGAGAAGATACTTTACATCAGGATTCTTCTTTAAAATCTCATATTTGACTTTAAACTCATTCCTTCCATCAAGCTCTATCTTTGCCACACCTTCTTGAGAAAACTCATTGTAATCCTCTTCAAATTCACCATTTGAATCGTACCAGAAAACAACTTTATTCCTATCTAGCAATTTGCATAAGTTCTTCTTTAAAGTCTCTGTCATTCTTTCTTCTCCAAACCAGGCACTTTCTTCAAAGCATTGCCTAGCTTCAAATAATTGACTTTAACTCCATCATCCAAATCAAGTTGGATATTGTTCATAGCAATTGGGTATAGTATTTGCTCATAAGAGTCCAAATCATCCAATATCCTCTTGTATTCTTGGACTTGTCTTTCATTATTCTTATCTTCTTGTAACACAGAAATCTCTGATGAGATCTTTGATCTGAATTGCCTTAGATAACGAAGAACAATACTCGGAGTATTTTCGTTATATCTATGAAGATATATAAGAGCATTGAAGTATCCTTTTGGAGATGAGAACATCCAATAAATAGGCCTCTTTTGATATGTTCTTACGTGATCTTCATAGAAGGATTTCAAAAAATAACCTCTGACTGTCGTTCCAAGAGCATCTTCAATAAAACGCATATTCAAAGAAAGATTCTCCTGGCCAAAACAAGCTTTTACGAACTCTCTAAATCTTGAAACGATATCATCAGCAAACCATTCACTGGAAAGTACAGTAATGACATTATCCTCATCAGGAATAAACGACTTGTACTTGGAACTGTCCCAATCACCACCTGCGAAAGCAAGACCATCTGAGTCAAGTGAATAACGTCCAAACATACAAGCAACAGCATATGAGATAAACGATTTGACAACATCCTTCTTTGTCAAGGCATAATTGCCTTTCCTCATTGATTGAGGAATATCTGAATCAGAATCAAAGATCCTATGCACAGAAACCATCGAATCATCTTCTTCAGGCTTAAGCTCATCTTGAAGGCCATAGATATCAATAAAGATACGATTAAGCTCTTCCTCATTCTCTTTCAGCTTAAGGAACGCTTCATTAGTCCTCTCTTTATACCTTTCATAGCACTCAGAGATCAAACCGCTCTCTCTATCTTCCAATAGCGGATGTCTAACAAAATCCCAAGAGGTTTCAAAGGAGTCCCAGTCGGATTTGGATATCAATAAATTCTCATCCACCTTTATCAAAATTGATTCTATTGAACTCTTGTCTGATATTTTTTTGTAAGGAAATTGTGCAAAAGTTCCAATTGGCAAATGAATAGTTGGATTTAGCATTTTAAATATGTAGTTTGCAATCGGAGTATTCATTACTCCAAGGATTTCTTTAAGAACATTTTTGTCATCAGAAAAAGCACTCATGGCAACTACATCATGGATGAATCCAGCTTTTCTGAATCGAATTGAAAAGTCTCCTGAAGTGACATCAGACCACGTAATTGCTTGCTTGAAGTAAGATTTAGGGTTTCTTACAACAGATCTCTGCTTTCCTTTATCATCAACAAAGTTCTTTATCTCATATCCATCATTTTCCCAGTTAACTAGATAATCATTGTTTCCATACCATTTACGATATGATCCACCTTTTTGATAAGGAAACCATTTTTTATGAGTTGCTAATGCATCTTCACAAGACGTAGCTGTGTAACATACATTTTGTGGTGATATTTCCCACCAAAGACGCAGAAACCTCCCATTATCGGCAGTTTGCAACCCTACCAGGGTTTGGCAACTGCCGATAATGGGTTCTGCTGTAGCAAACAGGGAAAATATCGCATCACTAGCCCAATACGCTATCGGACTACCTGGTATCTTCTCAAATTGCTCAGCTGATACCTCAAAGTAATAGCCATGGTTATGGTTGTTGTTTGCTTCAAGGAAAGCTTTAGACTTTCCTGCTTCCGATTGAGTATCTACTAGACGAAAATACTCTCCTTTTATAATTTGTTTGGTTGATTTTTTAGAAAGAACAAATGCTGTTGTAGAGACTACTTCTCCTCCAATAGAGTCAAATCCTTTTGTGCCGATATGAGCCATTGAAAGTATTATTTTCTCTTTTAAAAGTTTTAGTCGAAGTTTTTCATAGCTCGACAGGAACATCCAGCTTTGCATATTGACCATAGCTGAATATCCATATGGCAAGATTAATCTTAAGTCTCTTTCCAAGAATGCTGTACAAAGATCTGTTTTAGAATCAGGATAGTTTTTTATTAAAAAGCCTTTGAATAGATCATCGTATTTCGACATATACGGTGGATTTGTTACAACAACATGGTATCTAGAAGATAAGTATTCTGAGTAATCTAGGACTTTATTGACTTTGCTTTCAATTTCTTCTGTAGAATCAAATAGATCGCCTTTCTTTGTAATTGTCAGTTTTTGTCTTAGCGTTGGAATGTCGCTAATTGCTGGAATAATCAGAGAGCCAAATGTATCAGCATGATCAAATTGCGATAAGAGGTTTTTTACTTCAATTTTATTTGTGCTTGCAAAGAAATTGCTTGCTATCTCAAGTTCTTCATCATCAAAGATGACGTTATTGAGAACACATATGTTTGGTTCAATTTGCAATGAGAAGAATCTCCTGACTTTTTCTCTTGCCTTCATATTCAATGCAAAATATGCAAGTTGCCCTGCCCTTTCATCTATCTCGATTCCATAGAGATTATCCTTGAGTATATGTTCGACAGCATCTTTTGATGTATAGCCAAGTTCAGAGTAGATTTCAAAGAGAATATCAAATGCATATGTAAGCATATGGCCAGAGCCACAACAAGGATCACATAGCTTTATCTCTTCTGGATTTTTTATTCTTATGAAATCAGGTTCTATGTCTACTGGTTTTACATAGTATTTCATACTTTCAATTAGTCTTGATTCAGGATGGTTAAGCATCCAAAGACGGCCAAGAGAGTTCTCGACAAGATATCGGACAATCCATTCAGGAGTAAATAGCTGTGTTGCTGCAGGAATTTCCTTTGATGTTGCTTTTTTGTTCTTTTTAAAGCCAGCGAACACTTCATCTTTCTTTTCTGAGATGTAGTATTGATATAGCCAGCCAATAACCTCGACTGTTTTGCAATTATCATCAGTCAAAGCTTCTCTCATGATATATAGAAAATCATCCTTTGACAGCAAATCATCGGGGAGAAGAAGTTCTGTATAGTCTGAGATATATTCGAAAAGCTTTGGAATACTCTTATTTAGCTCATTGCACTTTGATACAAGAAGGATTCTATAGATTTCTGCTTGTGCATTGTTGCTCTTTATCTCTCCAGAAAGAAGTTTATTTATTTTCTCTTCATTCGTTTTTGATAAAATAGTGCTATCGAGACTACCTGTCATTGCATCAGAGAGAATCTCTGGAAGAGTTTCTCCTTCCAATGGTGTTACAATCATCGGTCTATTGAAATCATGTGCATCCATATATCTTAGAGCACACAATCTATTGAACCATGTATATGAAACTTCTTCGACAACATTGTCGATGCCATTTTTAGCAATATTTTCTTCAAGCGTTTTGATTGCTCCACTGTTTTCTATTACAACAGCAGATGATTCTGATTTTCTCAAAAGCTCTATTCTTGTTTTGATTTGGCTTCTTAGCAAGTTTCTGGCCGCAGATGCAAAGGCCTCAATCTTAGTTCTTTCCATTTCCTACCTCTCAACTGTGAAGCCATCATCAATTGCTTTTTCAAGCTCAACTTTGAGTTTTTCTACAAATCGATCAACATCAGCTTTGTCTTTTAACAACGGAATTTCAGTAAAAACTGGCATCGTGAATATCGATTTCTTCTTTGTTTTTTTAACATCTGATGAATTTGCTTTCTCGTTTTGTGATTCTCTTTCGATAAGATCTTCAATCTCTTTCTTGCAATAGAACATTGTTGAACCGATGTTTTCTTTTGTACTTGCTTCATTTAGTTTTTTAAGCCAGTTTTGAAACGCCTCGTCAACTTTTGCTTTTTGTCCATTATTGAGGTTGATATAGTTAGAGTCTGAACAAAGACCTTTTTCATAATTTTTTATCTCTTCATAACTCTTTTGCTTCTCTTCAAGAAGTATTTTCCCAAAATATTGCTCAAGCTCAGAGCAAAGATCTGGAAGTTTTGATACAGTTGATTTTTTGAAGATGTTATTATCATCGATTATTTCTTTGATCTCACACCAATATTGCTTGCTCTTTTCATCCAGTTCGTCTTTTCTTTTTTTTAGCAAGTCGTATGCTTGATCATATTTTCCAATTTGATCTTTCGTTGTCATAAATCTGAGCAAGTCGATTGTGTAATCATTCTCCAAATCAAGCAATTCATCTGAAATATCGCCAATAAAGGAATCAAAATACCAAGCTGTATTTCTATCAACACAATCCTTAAGCAGCTCTTTTTCCTTATCAAGACAGACCAAGAATGGGTATCTTTCTTTATCTTTGAATTGGTCTAGCTCTTCCAGTCTAGCCTTTAGTACTTCATTTAGGTCTTTTGCAATATCTTTGGCACTATCATAAGGACACTGATTTGATGCAAAATCCTGATAAAATTGCTTGACTCGTCTTATCTTTCCTTGATCGATTTCAGCAAAAGGCTCAACAACAAGACTTTGCCATTGCTGTATTCTATTGATAAGATTTTTTATTT
The DNA here is from genome assembly GCA_002452215.1 of Spirochaetales bacterium UBA6872. Classification (GTDB taxonomy): domain Bacteria; phylum Spirochaetota; class Spirochaetia; order Sphaerochaetales; family Sphaerochaetaceae; genus Ornithospirochaeta. The sequence goes on along the minus strand of DKCO01000027.1, from coordinate 8,110 downwards.
CTTCGATTTGCAATTCCTTGCCGTTTTGCTTGATTTCGATTTTTCCTTTTCTGTACAGAATTACAAGAAGATATATAACAGCTTGGTCTGGCCATCCGTAAGGAATTTTTATAAAGCTATCGACAAGGAATCTTATTGTAGAGCTTATGCCATTATTTTTATTTGATGCGAGTTTAGAAAGGATTTGCTTCTCTGCTTCTGAATCCGATTTGAGCATGTCGGGAGTAATATCGCAACTAAAAGCTTCCAATACAGTTTGATCGTTGTATTGACGGCCGTTGAGCATTGCTAGATTTGTATAGACTTTCTCAACAAGCAACTTGAGAGCATATTTAACTCTGTCACATACATTAGTGCTTGGCTTGATTTTCAAATCAACACCTTTGATGTACATTGGTGCATCTTCCAGGTATTTTCTTACAGAATTCTCAATATAATCTTCCCTGCTTTTCAGTGTAAGATTCTTTTGATCAATAACAAGCCTTTTCTCTTTTGGGAGAAAATCAACATTCTGATGTCTTATATATGTTTCTGTTTGCAATTTGAGAATGATATCAGGAAAAAGCTTTCCATCATCCTCAAGCATGATTACCAAATCTGTATCAGGATATGAGAAATCTTTTGAGAGATTATTTCCATTTTGATATCTTGTTGCAATTACAATCGAAATATCATACTTTGGTCCAAATGTCCTATCGTCTATTTGCTTTGTTAGTGAATAAACATTGCCAGAATCATCCTTTGCTTTGGAAACAGGTTGCAATATGTTTCTGTAGATAATTGTGTTCAATTCATCATAGATTTTACCATCTGTCAAAAGTTCATTTTTGATTTCGGTCTCGACATCTTTCTCTTCATTCGTGAGAAAATCATATTCATCAGAGTTCTTTCTCTGGATATATGTTTGTGATTCAAGAAGATCAAGTGCTTTTTGTGTCTTTTCTCTTAACTCATTTGGATTTTCATCCAAGCTAGTCAAAAGCAAGACAGATATATTTTGAACGCTAGCTTTAAAATCCTTCGGTATGTATTTCACAAGAAGCAATGCTTTAAGGACGCGAATAGCAAAAGGATTCTTATCGCCAATATTGTTCTCAGCAACAAAAATCGACTGCTTGAAATTCTCCATCAAATTATCCTCTATTCCAGAATAAAATGCGTCAAATGGAACAATTGGGACATTTGTAGACAAATCTGATCTTCCTGCTAGATTTTGAAGCACTTTATGAAAAACATCCAAGAGACTTCGTGCTCCTGTTGATGTATACTCGCCAGGAAATGCACCATGTGAAGAAAGCGCAGTAAAAGAGCTTTTAAAAAGATCGAATTGGTAAGTCACAAATGGATATGTATTGATAAATTCAGTCTCGTCTCGACAGATGCGGAAAGTTTTTGGCCCACTGACAAACCCGAAAAGAGCCCCAAGTCTATCCTTTGTTGGCGAATAGATCATGCTAAGCTTTTGCTTTCCCTCATAGTTCTTTGCCAAGAGCCTTTTCTGAATTACTTCGTTAACATTCTCGTTTGTGAGCTTCAGTTTTATATAAAATCTATCCTGTATCTTTGATACATCATTCTTCACATCATCTTTAGTTGTTTTGCTATCAGGTGATTTTATGAATTTATCCAATTCATCTTGTGATGTGACTATTACCCATGCTCTATTGTCACATTTATCGGAAAGCGTTGTGGCAACTTCTTGAAGCTCTACCATTAAGCGAATGTTCTTAACAACAAATTGACCTGCTTCATCGACAAAGAAATTGAGACGAAAATCCTTGCCTTTTGAATCGATGTATCTTCTTACTTTATCTGCAAAATCAGCCAAGTTGTATTTTGCATCATATTTTTGCAACAAGTTTGGATCCACATCTTGTTCTGTTACCTTGGCATATGCTTGAGCAATTTTCGACCTATATATATTTCTTCTTTCTCTTGCTTCAGTCCACTTCTTGCCTGAGCTCAATTCGAATTCAGCAATAAACTCTTTCAATTTCCCTTCATCATCCAACTCATTTTCCATTTTTGCTATTGCAAAATCGGCGCCATAATATCCCATATGCTCATATAGCTGACGCATGAAGATAGGAAGAATCGAATCCGGTGTTCCATCCTTGTCGACTGCATTATTCTGAAACAGGTTGAAAAGTATACTCTCTGATGGGATAGAACATGCTTTGCGCATTGCTGCCAAGAGAAGCGGATCATTGCTATCAGATAGTTTAGGCTCGAAATATGATAATGCGGTCTTTCCATTGATCTTTGCATTTTCCAAAAGATACGAGAGGATTTTCAATAGATGTGATTTACCTGAGCCAAAGAAACCTGAAATCCAAACACCATTCTTTGCAGGTCTGGCTTCATTATAGAAGGTAAAGAAATTATTTAAGTTTTTGTTGACGTCTTGTGTTACAACATACTCAGAGAATTCAATATCAAGTTCGGAACTATCATCTTTCCTTCCCGCAGAAATAACTCCATTGATCTTTCTTTGTATATCATTCTTGAATATTTCTCTTAGTTCTATGGCCATAGCTATTTTACCTCCGTGAAAATATTGAATGCTCTGTAATAGTTGACAGGTGAAAGCTTATCGAAAAGCCTGAAACAAGAGTTGCCTGAGCGTTTGTCATATGCTCCAGGATAAAAAACGACAATTGGGCGAATTGTTTTTGCTTTGGCAGGAAGAGCCTCTAGTAAACTGTGAACTCGAACAAATGGATATGCTTCTCCTATTCCAGTAAGGATAATAACCTCAGCATCAGATGAATCAATCAAAGAAGCTATATGAGGAGCCATCTTATTATTTAGATCCAAGATGTTTGAAAAATCCTCAAACAAATCATTCTTTGTTAGGTCATCAGCCTCCAAGTAGGCCTCAAGATCATCTCCAATCAAAGCAAGACACTCATCATACAGGTTAATCTCTTTTATTTTTATTCCTTTCTGGCTAAGTAGCTTTACTATATTGCTAGCCATTTTCTTGTATGCCTCTTGCTCTTTTATAGGATAAGGCAATATGTAATTTGGAATCTCAGCACCAGAGTATTCCATTTGTCTAAATGATTTGCTTTCTAGAAGTTTCTCAACATAATCCTGTATTTCATTCGGTTTGTTTGCGTAAGGATTTAATGCGCTCATTTTGTCTCACCTGGAAACAAATGAAGAAACTCATTTCCAATTGCATGCTTTGCTTTATCAGATAAATTTGCAGGAAGGATTTCATTTAGAGTATTCAGATATCCTGCATCCCTAAGATTGTAGAAAATCACACTCTTTACTTTGCTTCTGAGACTATTGCTGATATCGCAAAGATTTTCGTATTCGACGCTTTTATCTGCAATATATTTCCAAAGATCACCTGTTCGCAATTCGAAATCCTTATCTCTGAATTTGTTTGCTACAATCTCAGAAAACCCATATGCAAAAGGAAAAGACTTGCAAAAACCAAGCCAAAGCATAGCAAGCCTATCCTTTTCATTATCATCAGCAACTACCTGTAGTTGTGATAATTCAAGTTTTGACAATATCTTTACCATATTGTGATAATATCGATCAGATGTTGCTTGACGTGATGTTTCAAAAAGGTTTTCTTTGAATGCAAATTCTCTTATTTCTTGCCAAGAATGATTTTCTAAATACTTACAAGAAAAGATTTTAGCTTGATAAGGCCTTAGCCCGCTCACAGTTGGTAAGGCCATCTTTTCATTAGTCACATCTTTCCCCTTTTTATGCTTCTAGACTCATAAATCCAATGACCTAAAGCCATTTGCACTTTGTTACAAAAAAGTGTAGTTTGTTGTCTGCACTTTTTCAAGCCTTTTAAATTCATTATTTGATGAGTCAATTTGTCATGAATTTTTGTTCTAAAATAAACAAGATATTTTTTGTTATTGCATTGAATTCCCAAAGTTGCAACAAACTACAGTTTCTTGTTTGTTTTTTTATGTGCACTTTTTCCCATAGATCTTTGCTTTGTACCTGAATGTTGATAGTGGCATTTTGCACCTTTTAGCTGCATGAGAGCTTGGGATTTCTCCTCTTTTCCACATCTTGTAAACAGAATCGAAATTATCGGGAAGAGGATGTTCTGGATGTCCGAATTTAACGCCTCTTGCTTTTGCTGCTGCTATCCCCTCTCTCTGTCGCTGTCTGATGTTGGTTCTTTCGTTCTCAGCGACAAAAGATAACACTTGCAAGAAGATATCACTTAGGAAAGTTCCCATGAGGTCCTTGCCCCTGCGAGTATCCAATAGTGGCATGTCGATAACAACAATATCAGCCATTATCTCTTTTGTTATCTTTCTCCATTGCTCGATTATCTCAAGATAGTTTCTGCCAAGTCTATCGATACTTTTTATATAAAGAATATCATCTTTTTTTAGGTGATTTAAAAGCTTTATGTATGATGGTCGTTCAAAATCCTTTCCCGATTGCATGTCGAAGTATATATTCTCAAGTGGAACTTCGCACTCTGCCATTGCAATTCTTTGCCTGTCCTCGTTTTGTTCTCTAGTACTTACTCGTATGTACCCATAAACATTGCTCATAACCATCTCCTTTGATTGGACTACAGGATAATGGTTTAGAGCAACTCTCATAAAGATGTTACGTTCAATTGGATAATGCAATTTTTGTATACATCTTAATTAATACCGTTCATGTATATATATCTTAGAGACGTATCCTTGAACATAGCAAAAACATAAACTTACAAATGCCCGATTTAAGAATAAAAGGCAAAAGATGATTTGGGACTGTCTTTTATCTCTCGCTTTAGATCAATAGGGTTATTGTTTATCTAATGCAAAAAGCTAACAAAAATGATCAGTTACATGAAAATCGATTATCTGTCTAGTGATTAGAATCTAGATCACGCTATTCCAATATACTCATCAATGTCTTGTATTATTGCGTTCTCTGACATTGTATGCATGGATTCAAAGTATTTCTTGAGAAAATCATAGATGCAATATCGATCAAAGAGATCAGCAACTGTTGCTCCAGAGATTTTTTTATGAAATCGATATCTTTCCATGCAATAGATTATGAATTTGTCTTCTTTACTCATGTCTATGCCTCCTCAGGATAGTCATAAGATCCTGTCAAAAGTTCATCTTGAAACATCGTGTACAATGTCATTGGGCCATAGTGCCATAATTTCGACTCTTCATCAGAAAGCTCATTATATAGTTTTGATTTATAGAAGCGAGAAATAATTTTATCAACATCGGTATTACTGTTTTGACAAATTTGTTCTATGATCGGTGGAACAATTATTGCCAACATAGCACTGAACTGATCATCATTCATAGAAGTTCACTCCCTTCAAAATGCAAGTATTGCAATGCCTTCTCAGTAGCAAAGACCAATTGATTGAATAACTTTCTAACCTTAAGGGATGCTAAAGCCTGTTCTTTGTCTAAAACACCTGTCATGTAAAGTGTTATAGTACGATAAACGTCATCATTTGCAACAGCACCAAAAATCATATCATAAATAGTGCCTTTATATATTCCCTGTCGGTTTGAAACAACAAAATCAAGCCACTCTTCGTTTGGGCCTTCGAAGAACATTGTTTTGCAATCTTTAAATGCAACAGATTCATCAATCGAATAGAAATTTAGAGTTGCATTCCCTGTTTTTCGTTTTGATGTGACTTTTATTGCAAAATTCGCAGCTTGATCTTTATTTGTAGTCGTATAAAAACCAGGCCCGAAATCAAGAAAACGATCATGTTTGATTAGTTTTGGAAAAATAACATCTGTATTACTTCCATGATATAAAATCATCTTACTAGATCAGCTCCTGTTTATACTCTTTAATAATACTGACTATATCGAATCATCTCAACAAGGTTTTTAAACTGGGATCTTTAAATCTCTACCATAGAATTAATGAAGACACAAAAGGGATGCAAAAGTGAAGCATCCCTTTAAATTACAACAGTTTAGTCTGCAAAAAGCGGTGTTGAAAGATAACGATCACCTGTATCAGGCAATATAACAACAATTGTCTTTCCTTTGTTCTCAGGTCTCTTTGCAAGCTGGATTGCAGCCCAAACAGCGGCTCCAGAGGAAATTCCTACCAATACACCCTCTTTCTTTCCTATTAACTTTCCTGTTGCAAAAGCATCCTCATTCTCAACTGGAATAATTTCATCATAGACCTTTGTGTCAAGAACAGCTGGAACAAATCCAGCACCAATGCCTTGGATCTTATGACTTCCAGCAACGCCTTTGCTAAGCACTGGAGAAGTTGCTGGCTCTACAGCCACAACCTTTACATTAGGATTCTTGCTCTTCAAATATTCACCAACACCTGTAATTGTTCCACCGGTACCAACACCAGCTACAAGGATATCGACTTTACCATCTGTGTCATCCCAAATCTCCGGACCTGTTGTTGCTTTGTGAATCGCAGGATTGGCTGGATTGATAAACTGACCAGGAATAAAGCTATTAGGAATCTCCTTTGCAAGCTCATCCGCCTTGGCAATTGCACCCTTCATGCCTTTAGCGCCTTCTGTAAGCACAAGCTCGGCACCATATGCTTTCATCAATTGACGACGCTCAACGCTCATTGTTTCTGGCATTACAATGATAATCCTGTATCCACGAGCAGCGGCAACAGATGCAAGTCCGATTCCTGTATTTCCTGATGTGGGCTCAATAATCACAGCGCCTGGCTTCAAAAGACCCTTCTTCTCCGCATCATCAATCATTGCTTTTGCAATACGATCCTTAACACTTCCTGCTGGATTGAAGTATTCAAGCTTGCCAAGAATTCTTGCATCAAGTCCTTTGTCTTTTTCTATATGGACAAGTTCCAGAAGTGGTGTCTTTCCGATTAATTGATCAGCAGATGTATAAATCTTGCTCATGATGTTATCCTCCTAATAGATTATCCAATTTCCTATCTTTCTTGTAGGTTTATATGGATTATAGGTCCATACTATATTTCATGTCAATAGAAAGCCTCACCTTTTATTGATTTACCCACTTACCTGCTGTATAGTAGGATTTGTTTTCAAGGAGAAAGGCGGATATGCTTATTTCAACAAAAGGGCGATATGCACTCAGAGTTATGATTGATCTAGCAGAACATCAAAAAGATGGATTTATACCTCTGAAAATCATTGCTGAACGCCAGGATATATCTGAAAAATATCTGGAGAATATCATAAAATTGCTTGTAAAATCAAAAATGGTGACAGGTGTAAGAGGAAAAGGTGGCGGCTACAAACTCGATAAAGCACCTGAGCAATACACAGTAGAGAGCATTTTACGTGTCACAGAAGAATCAATTGCTCCTGTTTCATGTCTTGACCCAGCTACAGGTGTTTGTAATCATTCAGCTGATTGTCGAACTCTTCCAATGTGGCGTGGCCTTGATAAGCTCATTACAGAATATCTTGAGAATATCACACTTGCTGATTTGATGCATAGCGAACCAGATGATTATGACTATGTAATATGATAAGGTTTGTCACTTCCAAGAGGCCAATTACGACTCTTGATAACAAATCAAGCTCATTCACGAATGGTACAATACAAAACTCTTGCATTTATAGAAGGATTGGCAAAAAAACAGGATGAAGGCAATGCCCATACACTGCCTCATCTGATATAAAAGTCTACTTTCCAATTGCCATGATTTGCTCTTTAGTCAGGCCTGAAATTTCAGAAATCAAGTCATAGGACATGCCTTTTCCAAGCATTGCACTTACAAATTTGTGACTTTCTTCCTGCCTGCCTTTCCTTTCGCCTTCGATCTCAGCTCTCTTGTAGTCGTCCTTGAAGCGCTCCTTGAACGCAAGCTCTATCTCGAATCTATCGTCTATCCCCCTTATCTTTTCGTGCATCCTGTAGCAAGTCGAGAATATATAGTAAGGCAGAGCCTCTCTCCCTCGTCTACC
>DKCO01000027.1:0-129 GCA_002452215.1 Spirochaetales bacterium UBA6872 | reverse complement strand
CCCTCGTCTACCTCAGATATGTTCTTCGCCATATAGAAGGATGCCCTTTGAATCTCGTCCCCTCTCTTCAATCTCTGTATCTCGATGTTTATCCTGTGGCTCTTGAAAGAGATGAGTGCGTCGAGCCTT
>DKCO01000010.1 GCA_002452215.1 Spirochaetales bacterium UBA6872 | reverse complement strand
AACTATCCTCGCACCATCATCATGCATCTTGATCGCTGTTCCGCACGCCCTGAACTCGCTGTCGTCCGGGTGAGCTCCTATCAACATGATCGTCTTATTCTTGCTTTCCAAATCCGGTCTCGTCTTCAATCTCAGTTCCTTCTTTATTTTTTTGGAGTAAAATCATATTTCACGGTGAGACTGAATGATAATAAACTCCAAAAGTTTTTTGTATGCCTTTCCACCGCTTATTTTCAGTATATTTTCCATACTTTGTTTTTCTACCTTGTATTTGCTTACTGTTTTTATAAAATATTGCATTTATTGCGATTTTGAAGTATTTAATTATTCATGAGAGATGCTTCAAATACTCTTTTTTTCAAAGAGAAATTCTCAATTAGGCTCAATCGAAATTCAGATCCTATGTTCATTCTTTGCGACTATGATAAACGTGATTATTCTGTGAACATGAATTTGCAACATTATCATGAGTTTTATGAAATCTTCATTCCTCTTGAGCAAAATGTTGCGCATTTAGTGGACAGTAAATACTATCGCTTGATGCAAAACGATATTGTGCTTCTCAAGCCAAATTGTTTGCATATGAGCGTTTATCCCAAAATAAATGAAGGTCAGAAGCGTCTTATAATAGATTTTCGACTAGCTGATGGGATATCGGGCCTTGAGCATGAATTAAAGAAAATGATGAAGCTATTTGATATGGAAGTTCCAATTTTAAGATTCTCTCCAGATATCACAGCAAATGTGATTGATGTTCTTAACGATATTTTTGTTATCGGAAAGAATCGACAAAATGGTTGGGAAATAGCTTTTTATGCGAAATTTATGGAACTTATCTGGGTTATATCCAAGAATGCCCCACATAATTGCTACAACGAAAAGAAGAGTATTGAATCCAAAGAGCAGAAAATCTACTATATTCAAGACTATATCAATACCAACTATATGGAAGATATCTCACTTGAGGATATAGCGGAGAAGTTTGCAATAAGTCCATATTATCTTTCACATATATTCAAAAGTTTGACAGGTTTGAATTTTGTAAACTATGTACAATCGATCAGAATCAGAAATGTTCTCCAGTTCCTGGCTTATTCTGATGATAGCATCTCCGATATTATCAACAATTGTGGCTTTACAAGTGCAAGCCAATTCAACAGAGTATTCCATCAATTCCTTGGAATTAGTCCAAGTTCATTCAGGAAAAGCCAGGAAAAGCAGAAAATGATGTATATGGGATACATGAATCCAGAAAGCGAGGAAAAGGCTCCAGCATATTTCTATTCGCGATTGAATTTGAAGCAGAGAATGAAAATAACAAAGGATGGAGAAATGAAGATAGGGCTAAGAGCACATGATTTGGGGCCAATGGAACCGGAGACACTTAAAGAGAAGTTGGATATTCTTGGAGTAGATACGATTCAGTTGGCTGTTTCAAAAAGTTTTCCACAGGTAAAAGGCTATATTTCTATGACTCAAAGCGATATTGCAAGAATAAAAGAGCAAAAGTTTGATATCTCTGTGTTGGGTTGTTATATCGATATAGCTGGAAGCGATGAAGAAAAGTGGCACTATGAGTTGGAAAATTTCAAGAAAGCAATCTGTGTTGCATCCGAATTGAATGCTCAATGCGTTGCGACAGAGACAAGTGATTGCATAGATGAAAACAGGGAACGTCAATTTGCTCGTATTGTTGATGCACTTTCTATTTTGTTGCCTGTTGCTAAGTCCAATAATGTTCCAATAGCGATTGAGCCAGTAATTAGGCATACGATTAATAGCCCAAAAATGATTGAGCGCTTGCTCGGAGCATTCGACAATGACTATTTAAAGCTTATTTTCGATCCTGTGAATTTGTTGAAAGATGATGGAGAGAATAACACTTTTGATTTTTTTGATAATATCATAGATAGCTTTGGCGATAAGTTTGTGGCAATGCATGTCAAGGATATGGTCAACGGCGAAAGGGTTCCTCTTGGAAAGGGGATCATGGCGAAGACTCTTCCTCACATAGCAAAAGCGCTGAGATTCAATATTCCTCTAATCAGGGAAGAGTTGCCAATTGAAAGCCTTGAATCGGATTTAGCATTTATCAGGAATACTTTTTCCTGAAGCCATAAGCTTTGTCCAAATCAAGAACAATAGTGAAATTGTAGCTGAAAGAGGTATTAATTCGATTGCAATCTTGTATCCTATTTTTGTTATTGCAAACCCGAATATGAAATTGAATGATATATCGAATGCACTTGCAATACTAACTACTGTTGTTGTTGCTCTAGCTTCCATGCTTGCTGACACAAAGTCTTTTGCAAGATTGACAAGAGTAGGGTATACAATTGAGCATGAAAGGCCAGATAAGAAAACAAGATTTAAGATATCGAAGACAAATACTGCTGCCAATGAGATTACATTCAGCGTCATCAATAGCAACAATACTCTCCATTTTCCGATTTTGTGTATTACAGGAGCAATTATAAGTCTTCCAGCCATTATGCCAAATGAGAACGAGGCTAGAGCTGTGCCAACATATTCTTTCTCAAGCTTTAAATATTCATGGCCATACATCATGATATAATTTGTAACTCCATGCTCTGCAATAAGATAAAATGCTAATGATATTGTAAGTGCAAAAAGCTTTGTATTTGATTTGCACTGCATTTTGTTTGTCGTCATTATTTCTTTCTCATTTGTTTTGGAAGAGATGAAATCTGTTCTAGCAAACGATAAAGCAATTAAAGACAATAATGCGGAAAAACATATTAAAGCTATGTTCCATGCATAAATGCTAGAAGAGAAGTTCGATAGGAGCAATTGGCTGAGTGTCGTGCCGATGCCTTGAATAAAAAAAAGTATGTTTAGAAACATCAACGCATTTGTATTCGAGAATTCATTTGAAATGATGTTTATTGATGTGCTTAGCAATGTTGAGATTCCAAGTGTCAAAAAGAATCCTATAAGTATAAATGCATAGTTTCGCCCTAAAATCAATAAAAGCTCTGAAAAAGCAAGAGCAAATAGAAATAACAAAAAGGCTTTCTTGAAACCAATTTTGTCAAGTATCGCGCCTCCAAATAAAAGGCAAACAAGGTTACCCAGATAGCTTACAGCCATGATTATCCCGATTTGCTCGACTGTAAAGCCAAATGACTCAATGAATAGAGGAGAAAAGATACCTCGCATAGCATCGCTTGCACCGAGCACAACCATAAGAATAGAAGACATAGCAAAGATTTTCTTGTTTTTCATAGCAAGAAAAAGTATACCCTTTCCTTCATGTAATAAGGATGTGTAATTTGTTATATTTCATTTTGCTTTGACTGTTTTTTGCTATTTGCAATATTATCGTTTAAAAAACTCTCTCAATGCACAAATCTTGTCGGCTATGCAAACTATCAACCCCTCTTTCTTGCAAGGAGGTTTGATATTCAATGGGAACATATGCCTTTCTATTATATGTCCCTCAAGTTTGGAGATTTGAAAATCACGCTCTGCATTTATTCTTGCATTTCTTGCATGCCTAAATCCATGCCATCTATGTGATTTGTCTTTTTTGTGCCAATCATATAGAAAATAGTCATGAAGAAGAGCACCTCTTGCCATGGCTTTTTCATTGACGTGCATATGAAGCTTCCTTACAATCCAGAGGGACATTATAGCCACAGCAACAGAATGTGCATAAACAGAAGAATTTCCATGCTGAATGAAATTTTGCTCTCTGAGAAGAAGAGGAGAAGAAAGCAAATCGGCAGCATATAGAGATAGCAGAGTTGCAATCTTATTCTTAGTACTTTTAATCATTATTAACCAATATAATACAATTTGCACTGAAAGAAAAATACTTATATAAAGAGAATGTTATTATTAATTAATAATCTGAACATGGAATATTAATATAAAAATATATAATTTAGAAAGCTTTCAAAAATCTTTAGAAATAATCTTAGTAAAACATTATAAAATAAAGAGCATACTCGAATACATATAATCTCTCTTATAGATAATTTTTTAACTGTGTTATATTCAGACTATGACCTGGCAAAGTCAGAGAGGGGCAATGATTGAGCAAACAAACGAATTATGGCGTAAAATCCTTTGTTGTGGATAGATTTATGAAATCTGTCAACAAGACAGTCTTGAAAAAAATCCCAAGAGCTAACTTGGGCCGATACATGTCAGAGTACTCTGGAGTGCAAACATCCAGAGCGTTGACGATGTGATGAGGATACTTAATGGCATCACAAGAGACAATGTTCTGTCGACAGTAGAGAACCAAGAGATGTTCACATCCATGTTCGAGATGTACAACAACTCTGAGAGCAAGGCAAAGGAGAACATGCCATCAGGTCTCAGGAATTTCTTCAAAGCACTTTACGACACATTCAGGAGAATCTACAAGAACGTCACAGGCAAGAGCTTGATGCCAGAGGGGCTTGCATCTGCGTATGGCTTGTTCATAAATCCATCGGAGCTTTCTGATTTTTATTTTCAAAAAGCTAATGATAGGATCATATCTGCTATTGAATCAATTTCGGATGGAGCCGAGTCGGCAACTGTTGAAAATGCTAGAAATGATATATCCAATTACGGTGGCTCAAATGATATAAAACTTATCTGGGGTGATAAAAAGAAAGGGCTTTATCATATTGGTTATAGAAGAGGTGTTAATACTGTATTAAATGTTATTGATGCCGCATTCTCAGGAAATATAACAAAGTACGTTGATGGGAATAAAACATTGCATATTAGAAAAGGAGAGTATGAGGCAGTTTTATCTTTAGATGAAAATGGGAACGAAATCACATGGCTTTTGACTGGATGGAAGGTGAATATGCCAGATGAAATCGGCAAGGTTAGTGCTAAATCCGATTCTACGCAAGACATCCCTATATTTAGTCGTGATGAATTGGGAGCTGGCATACATAGTATTGTAACGAAAATAGATAAAGTCAATGCCAATGATTCCAATAAAACGAACTTGTTCGAAGATGAAGCCAATGGAGAAGGAATTGAGGCTTTCGATGACATCCTCTTTCAAGTCGACCCTGATTATTCTCCAAATAAAGTTGGCACAGGCTATAAGCTTTTTGAGCAGGATACAAGGGACAAGAAACTGTATCCGTTATTCATAGGAGCAAAGGAAGAAACGCCAATGGGCAAATGGATTGTTGCAGAGAACATTCCTACAAAGGGGTTTTCGAAAAGGCCTGGTTGGCACATAGGCTCAAGCCTTCCAGACGCTCCTTGGTTGAAAGGATATTCTGCGGAAAATCCAAAGGGTGTATTCAAATCCAAAAGGGGAAAGAGCTTCAAGAGAGTCTGGGCGGAGGTGTCATATCCTATGGATATCGATTATCAGAAGGAGCTGGACGAAAAAGGGATCAAAGACATTAAGGACCATATCCCGGAAGGAGGATACTATAGATTCAGGGAAGCCAACGGCGTCTGGATTATTGCTGGAGCGCTCAAGGTTGACAGAATCCTAAGCGAGGCTGAAAGTGAAGCGGTTTTTGAAAAAGCCGGATATGACGAGCAAAAAGCATGGGAATCGCACCCTTCTTACGCATCAAGGAAAAAGCATTATATAGAGAAACATGGAGATTTGCTTAAGCAATTGAACTCAACTCCAGAAGCGACAATTGCAAGAGAGTTCTCGTCAGACAGGAATGCATCCCAAAGATACACGTTTGTATACTTTACAGAGAAAGACACATGATTGATGCAGGAACCTATCTTCTTCAGTTTTATTGTCAAAGCGAAAAGTTGGCAATGGATGTGCTTGGAATGTTATATATTTTTGTATAAAAAACCTAACATCAGGAGGTAATCTTTATATATTTGCATTAAAAAGCATGTTGCATTTAATAAAGCCAAAGGTTTATCGTAATTATTGTATTTATAGGAGATTCGGTTTCAGATGAAGAAAGTTTTTATAAGCCTTGATACAGAAGGACTCTCCGGGCTGACAAGCTGGGATGAGATGTCGACAGATAAGCTTATCGCAGGAAAAGCATACATAAGAGAACTGAATTGGATTATAGATGAGCTCTTCAAATGCGATCCTGAGATAGCTGAGATTACTCTATGTGATTCTCATGCGAGAGGCGAGAACCTTCCATATGGCGTTTTTGACGATCCTAGGATTACAATGATATCAGGATATCCTAGACAGGATTATATGCTTGCAACTCTTGATTCATCTTATGATATGTTGATGCTTGTCGGTTACCATGGGATGATTGGAGCAAAGTATGCTTTAATGGATCATTCATACAGCGCGGCAGGACTTTACAACATAAGGATTAACGGCGACTATGTTGGCGAGGTCGAATTAAACAGCTATTATGCTGCATCCCTTGGCGTGCCACTTGCATTCGTAGCGGGGGATGATATTCTTGAAGAAGAGTTGAAACTTACGAATCTCAGACCTGAGTTTGTTTGCACGAAAAAAGGTCTTGGACGTTTTGCTGCCAAGCTTTATAGCCCTTCTTTTTTGGAAGAAAAATTCAGATCAGCTGTAAGAAAGGCTGTAGAGAGATGCAAGAAGAATGAACTTCCTTTAGTCAAGGCATCCGAGCCGATTAAGCTGGAGATGGATCTTGCAACCACAGTTATGGCTGATGCTGTTGAGATGATCCCTTCTGTGACACGACCAGCGGGACGTACGATTGCATATGAATCTAAGTCGTTTAGGGATATTATGCATATGATTCTTGTCACAGCAATAATCACAGGAAGATATAAGGACTACAAATAAGATGCTCGATCCTATAGACAGAATAAAAGATGATTATCAGGATATGAATAGTACGCGAAGACGTATCTCTGACTTCATATTGTCAAATCCTGCATATTGTAGTTTTTTGTCTATCAGAGACTTTGCAGAAGGCGCTGGATGTACCGATGTGACTTTGATGTCATACTCCAAGAGCCTTGGCTATGGGAGCTTTGCTGATTTCAGGAAAGCTTTGCAAGCTTATGTCCTTGAGTGGTCAAAACCATTGGATAGAATGAAGTTCATCGCATCTTCTTCAGAGGATGAGCATTCTCTATACAAGAAGATCTATGAGGCAGAGAGGTCAAGCATAGACCAAGCATTTTCAAATGCTTCTGTAGAGAAGCTTGATCAAGTTGCTTCTTTAATAAGCTGTAAGAAGAATATATTTATTGCAGCTCACAATGCTAGCCAGACTGCAGCGCAATATCTTGAGTATCGTCTTCTATCCATTGGCGTTGAGGCAAGTATGCTCAATTTGTCGAATGTCCACCAAACTATCAGTCGTATTGTTGCATCTCGCGCAGAGAATACTCTGCTTATAAGCATAGCAACACCTCCGTATGGTGCATCAACAGTTGCTCTTACAAGGCTTTGCCAAGAGCGGGGCATTAGTATAGTTGCTTTCACGGATTATGAAGGTTCTCCGCTTGTTCCCCTGAGCACAGTGAGTTTCATCAGCCCCGGTCTTCCAGAACTAAAGGGTCTAACTACGTCTTATGTTCCTTTCTTTGCTCTTTTCGATGCCCTAGTATTCTTCTATAGCTACAATAGCATAAAGAAGAATGAGGATATCGATTGTTGCGATGTGGAGAATGAGTATATAAGATTGCTCGAAGAAGTAAAGAAGTAGACACTGCAAACTGACAATAATGCATTAAATTTCCTTCATTCTTTTGTAAAAAATAATATTTTTGCATTAATTCCTATTGAAAGTATGCTATTTTTTGCTTTACTATCTTTTGCATAAATATTGCATAGTTATGCATATGGAGGAATAAAATGTGGAAGTATATTGTTAAAAGACTTCTTCTTATGATTCCAATTCTTCTTGGCGTTACATTTATTGTGTTCTTTATTATGAACCTTACGCCAGGTGATCCTGCTGCAATTATTCTTGGAGATCAAGCTTCTGCTGAGGCTTTAGCAGCGAAAAGGTTGGAACTTGGCCTCGATAAGCCCCTTCTTGTTAGATATTTCAACTATATTTGGGACATGATTCATGGAGACTTGGGTCTGTCATACAGAAATCAGTTGAGTGTATGGGATCAAGTCATCGACAAATTTCCTAATACAGCTGTTCTTGCTGTTGCTGGAATCATTGTTGCTCTTGTTATAGGCATTCCAGTAGGAATAATCTCTGCAAAAAAGCAATATACAGCCATGGATAATACATCGATGATTCTTTCGTTAATTGGTGTATCGATGCCAAATTTCTGGCTTGGCCTTCTTCTCTCTCTTTTGTTTGCGCTTAAGCTGGGTTGGCTTCCAAGCCAAGGAATGGGTTCTGGTTTTGTTCCACTATTGAGATCGCTTGTTTTGCCAGCGCTTACTTTAGGTACCGGCTCTGCCGCAACTGTTGTTAGGATGACCAGGTCTTCGATGCTTGAGGTTATTCGCCAGGATTACATTTCCACAGCACGAGCAAAGGGCATAAGCGAGAGGGAAGTGACATTCCATCACATGCTTAAGAATGCAATGATTCCTATTGTCACAGCTGTTGGTTTGCAATTTGGACAACTTCTTGGTGGTGCTATGTTGACAGAGACAGTGTTCTCGTGGCCAGGACTTGGACGCCTGATGGTTGACTCTATCAATAGCAAGGATATTCCGATGGTAATGGGCGCAACTATATTTCTTGCAATCATGTTCTCTCTTGTAAATCTCATCGTCGATCTTGTATATGCATTTATCGACCCTAGAATCAAGAGCCAATACAAAAAAGCTGGCTTTAGAGCAAGGAGGATAAAAGTATGAGTGATAAAGCACTTAAGCGCAGAGGCCTCTGGAGTGAGACTTGGAGAAGATTTAAGAAGAATAAGCTTGCAATTGTTGGTATGTCATTCATTTTGCTATTGCTATTTATTGCATTGGCAACAGTTGTAATAGATTTGGTTACAGATAAGTCATTTTACAATGCACATGTAGTAAAACAGAATCTCAGGATGCGTTTGCAAGGTCCAAGCAAGGAGCATATATTTGGACTTGATGAGTTTGGGCGTGACATTTTCCTACGTATGCTGTGGGCTGTAAGATATTCGCTTTTCATGGGAGTCTTTGCAATCTTCTTCTCTGTAATTGTTGGTGGTATATTTGGCTCTATTGCTGGCTATTACGGAAAGGTCACAGATAATGTCATCATGCGTTTGATGGATATTCTTCTGGCAATTCCATCAATGCTTCTTGCAACAGCTATCGTGGCAGCTCTTGGAACAAGCCTTATTAATGTTCTCATAGCCATATCGATAAGCTATGTGCCAACATTTGCTAGAACAGTAAGAGCATCTGTCCTTACAGTGAAGGATCAGGAATACATAGAGGCTGCAAAGGCGCTTGGAGCAAGTGATTTCAGAATCATATTCAAATACATAATTCCGAATTCGATGGCGCCTTTGATCGTCCAAGCAACTCTGGGTGTAGCAGGAGCAATTTTGTCTATTGCTGGCCTTTCCTTCCTGGGACTTGGAATCCAACCACCGACACCTGAGTGGGGCTCAATGCTTTCTAGCGCGCGTTCATATATACGTGAGGGATGGCATATCACAGTGATTCCAGGACTTGGAATAATGCTTACGATTCTTGCACTTAATGTCATGGGCGATGGATTGAGAGATGCTCTCGATCCGCGACTAAAGGACTAAGGAGAAAACTATGTCTGACACGCTTCTTGAAATAAAGAATTTGAATGTAACTTACGAAACAGAGGATGGCATAGTCGAGGCTCTCAACGGTGTCTCTCTTAAGCTGTCTGTCGGAAAAACGATAGGGCTTGTTGGAGAAACTGGAGCTGGAAAGACAACGCTTGCTCGCACTATTATGCGTCTTATACAATCTCCCCCGGGGAAAATCAAATCAGGAGAAATCATCTATGAGGGAAATGATTTGCTCCAGATGAATGAATCCGAGATAAGAAAAGTCAGAGGAAAGGAGATCTCAATGATTTTCCAGGATCCTATGACAAGCTTGAATCCAGTGCTTACTGTTGGGGATCAAATTGAAGAGGTAATAAAGTCCCACAATCCTTCAATGAAGAAGACAGAGCTTCGCGAGAAGGCTGGCGATATGCTCGAAATGGTTGGAATTCCTAGAGATCGAGCAGGAGAGTATCCTCATCAATTCTCTGGCGGAATGAAGCAGAGAGTTGTTATTGCTATAGCCTTGGCGTGCAACCCAAAGCTGTTGATTGCTGATGAGCCTACGACAGCTCTTGATGTGACGATTCAGGCGCAAGTGCTTGACATGATCAATGGCTTGAAGAGGAAATTGAATACATCGATGCTTTTGATTACGCATGACTTGGGAGTTGTTGCCCAAAATTGTGATAGTGTTGCAATCATCTACGCAGGAGAGATTGTCGAAGAGGGTGATTTGCATCAGATATTCAAAGAAACAACGCATCCATACACAATAGGTCTTATTGGTTCAATTCCGTCTTTGACAGAGGACGAGAAACGCTTGAATCCAGTCGGTGGGATGATGCCTGATCCAACTGCTTTGCCTAAAGGATGCAAGTTCTCGCCTCGTTGCGAATATGCAACTGACAAATGCAAGGAGCATAATCCTGAACTTGTAGATAGAGGCAATGGCCATCTAGTTAGATGCTGGCGTTAAATGGGAGCTTAGAAATGAGTGAGATTGTAAAAGTAGAGAATCTTAAGAAGTATTTTGCTACGCCTCATGGAGTATTGCATGCTGTTGATGACGTCTCGTTCTCAATTGAAAAAGGGCAAACATTAGGGGTCGTAGGAGAATCGGGGTGTGGCAAATCCACTCTTGGTAGGACGATTTTGAAGCTTCATGAACCGACTGATGGTAGAATTTACTTTGAAGGCGAGGATATTACCAATTTCAATGCAAAGAAAATGAAGGCAAAAAGGCAAGAGATGCAAATCATATTCCAAGATCCGTTTGCATCTCTAAATCCAAGAATGACTGTAAGCGAGACTATTGCGGAAAGTCTTCTGATACAAAAGCTTGTCAATAAAAGAGATCGAAAGGCAATCGATAGCAAAGTACGTGAGTATATGGATCTTGTTGGAATCGCACCTAGACTTATCAACAGCTATCCTCATGAGCTTGATGGAGGAAGAAGACAAAGAGTTGGGATTGCAAGAGTGCTTGCATTGAATCCGAAGTTCATTGTCTGTGATGAACCTGTTTCAGCTCTTGATGTATCAATAAGAGCTCAAGTGCTGAATTTGATGCAAGACTTGCAAGAAAAATTCGGGTTCACATATCTGTTTATTACTCATGACCTTTCAGTTGTCAAGCATATAAGCAACGATATTATTGTCATGTATCTTGGAAAGATTGTCGAAAAAGCTCCAGCAAAGGTGCTTTTCAAGAATCCAGTCCATCCATATACGAAGGCCCTTCTGTCGGCAATACCTGTTCCAGATCCAGATTTCAAGGCTAAGAGAATTTTGCTCGAGGGCGAACTTACGAGCCCGATTGACCCAGAGCCCGGATGCAGGTTCTTCAAGCGTTGTCCATATGCAACAGAGAAGTGCAAATGTGCTGATATTCCATCAAAGGAAGTTGAGGAAGGTCATACTGTTATGTGCGCAATGGCATAATTTATCCATTTTTGGATAGCAAATAAATTTATAGGAGAGGAAGACATGAAGAGAATCACATTAATTTTTCTCGTTCTTGTAATGGCTGTATCATTTGCATTTGCAAATGGAAGCTCTGACAAGAGCTCTGCTTCAACAGTATCCACATCTACAGGCGGATACAAGGATACTCTTATCTTTGCACAAGGTGCAGATGTAACATCATTTGACCCACATGTGGGCAAGGAGACACCAGCTGTTGCTGTCACGAACAACATCTATGACACTCTTGTTGATGTAGATCCAGTTTCAGGTGAGGTTGTACCTCAGATTGCACAGTCTTGGGAGCAACTCGATGATTTGACATATCGCTTCAAGATCCGAGAAGGGCTTAAGTTCCATAACGGTGAGGAGTTGAATGCCGACGATGTGAAATTCTCATTAGAGAGAGCCATATCCAGCGCTGCAGTTTCCTATCTTGTCGATTTTATCGAGTCAGTCGAAATCGAGGATGATTATACTGTCGTGATAAAGACAAAAGCTCCATATGCTCCAGCTTTAAGAAACCTTGCTGTCCCTTATGCAGCAATCGTTCCTATGGACTATGTGAGTGCTAACCCAGATGCACTCAAGACAGCTCCAGTTGGATCAGGTCCATACAAATTTGTATCATGGTCCCAAAATGACTATGTCAAGCTCGAGGCTTTCGATGAGTACTATCAAGGAGCTCCAAAGACAAAGTATGTTGAGATGAAGGTCATTCCTGAAGCTGCTCAGAGAACAATTGCTCTTGAGACTGGGGAGATTGATCTTGCTTATGACCTTACTACAGCCGATGCGAAGAGAGTTGCATCTGAAAAAGGCTTGAAGCTTTTGGAGGCACCATCCCTTTCTTGCTTCTATATCTCTTTCAACACAAAGAAGGCTCCATTTGACAACAAGCTCGTTCGCCAAGCTATCAACATGGCAATCGATCGCCAGCTTTTGATTGATACTGTAAATGGAGGAAGCGGTGAAGTTGCCAATGCTATCATAGCTCCAGCTGTATTTGGCTATTACAATCCAGGGGATTTTGAATACAATCCTGAGAAGGCAAAGGCTCTTCTTGCTCAAGCTGGTTATCCAAATGGTTTTACATGCACTTTGTGGGTCAACAACAACCAGTCACGTGTCGAGATGTGCCAAGCTATCCAAGCAATGCTCATGGAGATTGGTATTACATGCAAAGTCGAGGTGCTTGAATTTGGTGCATTCATCAGCAGAACAACGGCAGGAGAGCACGATATGGGCTACTTTGGCTGGGTAACAAGTACTAAGGATGCCGACTATACATATTATTCTCTTGAGCATTCATCTCAGCAAGGTGCTGCTGGAAACAGAAGCTTCACAGCTGATGCTACAATCGATGCATTGGTCGAGAAGGGAAGAACAAGCGCAGACTCTGCTGTAAGACTTGAGGCTTACAAGGAACTTGCAATATATCTCAAGGATTATGCAAACAATGCTCCAATCATCTACACTACGATCAATGCTGGTGCAAGCGATAAGGTTGAGGGATTCGAGCTTGATCCAATTGGATACCACAAACTTCAGAATGTACAGGTTGCAAAATAGGATATTTATTTCATTGAATGCGGACTGGCAATTCCTCCGCATTCATTTGTCAGGAAGGAAAGATGAAAGATAATGAAGAGCTTGCTTTGATTGGGGAAATCAGCAATGCAAATGGGATTTCAGGGTTCGAGGACGATGTTCTCGAAGTTGTGAGGAAACACTCATCTGGTCTTGGCCAAATCAGTGAGGATTGCATGCGCAACCTTTATATAGCAAGAAAGAAGAATACAGGCGACAAACCCGTCGTGCAACTTGATGCCCATACGGATGAAGTAGGTTTCATGGTAAAGGCTATTCGCCCTGATGGAATGCTTGAGTTCATTACTATTGGAGGTTGGGTAGCTACAAATATCCCGGCTCATCTTGTCAGGGTAAGAAACAGCGAAGGCGTTTATATCCAGGGTGTAGTTGCATCCAAGCCGCCACACTTCATGAGCGAGGCAGAAAGAAAGGCACATCTTGATGTCACGTCTCTTGTAATCGATGTCGGAGCAACAAGCAAGGATGAAGTTGTCAATGATTTCAAAATCGAAGTTGCATCACCTGTTGTACCGGATGTTGATTTCATATATGACGAAAAGCATAGGATCATGCGTGGCAAGGCATTCGACAATCGCCTCGGCTGTGCATCTATAATCGAAACTCTTCGCGCATTGGAAAACGATGATCTTGATGTTGACATAATTGGCGCTTTTGCAAGCCAGGAAGAGGTTGGGACTAGAGGTGCAACTGTAACAGTCGAACGTGTAAAACCTGATTTGGCTATCTGCTTCGAAGGCTGTCCTGCAGATGATACTGTTGTCCCTGACTACCAAGTGCAAACAGCATTGAAAAAAGGCCCAATGCTTCGACATATCGACGCAAGGATGATTACAAATCCCCGATTCCAACGCTATGCTTTGTCATTGGCTAAGGAGCTCGGAATCCCTGTCCAAGCAGCTGTAAGAAGCGCAGGAGCCACAGATGGCGCTCCAATCCACATGGGACATTTGGGAGTTCCAGTTATCGTAATTGGGATACCTGTTCGTTATGCACATACGCATTATGGATATTCATCTATAGATGATTATCAAAATGGAATCAAATTGGCAACTGAGATTCTTAAAAGAATCGACTTTGATAGAATAAAGTCTTTCTAGGAGGAAAATGTGAAAATCGGTGGAATGTTTGAGCTGGAGAAGTGCAAAGCTGGGAATGAAAAAGAAAAGCCTAACACAATCTACGCAATGTCTGGGCGATGTGCACTATATGCATGCTTGAAGGATATAAAGGATGATGTAAAAAAAGTTGCATATGTTCCTGCATATACTTGTGAAACTGTTCTTGGTTCATATTTGAAGGCCGGTTTTTCATTGAGGTTCTACGACATAGCTCCTGATAACCTTACTCCAATATACAAAGAGGAAGATCTTGATGGTGTTGGAGTCTTTGGCTTATGTGCCTACTATGGCTTTATACGCTATGATCAGGATTTTTTGAAGATAGTCCATGACAGAGGAATAATAATCGTTCACGATACAACTCATTCGCCACTTTACACAGATCCAATGGCTGATTATTCGGCTGGCTCATTAAGAAAATGGATGGGCATTGCGTCCGGAGGCGTTGCATACAAAAAGGCAGGAGAGTTCAATATAGAGCTGATGCCACCAGAGGCCGAGCATATAAAGGGACGATACAAAGCCATGGAAGAAAGATTCATTGCCATCAAGAGCGGAGATGATGAGTACAACAAAAAAGCTAGCGAGACATTCTGGGAGACAGAACTAAGGCTTAGAAAGATATTTGATGCTTACAAATCAGATGACGAGTCGACATTTATTGCAAAGAATTTCGATTATGATGCAATGGCCAAGAAAAGAAGAGAGAACTTTATGGCTATAATCTCTTCTTTGGAACCAGCCTATGGATGGAGACCAATATTTACAGAGCTGAAGGAACATGATGTTCCAAGCCATTTTTCTCTTTATGCTGATAGCAGAGACGAGCTTCAATCGTTTCTAAGGGAAAGAGGAATATCATCAACTGTCTATTGGCCGCTTCCTCCAATGATCGACGATATAAAAAAATATCCTGGAGCAATGTATATCTATAGCCATATTTGTTCAATTCAGCTTGATCAGCGCTATGATGAGGATGCGATGAAATACCTAGCTTCTGTTCTCAATGAGTATTCTGCGAAGAACAAACCAGCTTAGAGCTGTCAGGAATCCTGCCTTCTATGTACCATTTGGAATTGGAGAATGAATGATTTTTCGTAGGATGAGCTTCCTGCTTTGAGTGTTCATTCTCCCAGTTGTGCATTGTTCTGTATGTAGAGAGTCCTCAGCTTGGAGCATTTTATTGTCTTGGATGTCGAAATGTTGTTGAAATGCAAAGACAGTTCTGTCAATTATTTTAACGTAGATTCATCTTTAGCTTTACAAGTGAACCTCCTCGGCCCAAGGATCGGGGAATTGGACCCAAGCTTCAGAGGCTACGCACCTGCTTGCGTTTTACGCCAGATTGAAGTTTGAAGCTTCTTTCGAACAATCTTTCACATAGGCTTTTATGGAAAAATCATGGTTACACAGATTATCTGGAGCTTAAAACCGTATCTCAGGATTTCGGTATACCTATTCTATCCATCATATTATTCATTTTCTTATCAAAAGAAAGGACTCGTTGCCCACTTTTCTTCGAGATTGCTATATAGATACAATCAACATAATCAAGTGATGATGAACCATAAATGGAAAGCGCATCCCTGATGACGTCGCTTTCTGCAACAGCAACTTCTTCAAGAAGCGTCTCTAGAGCTGATGCTATTTCCTTGCGTTCAAGCCCATAGACCATTTGAAGAACATATATGCATTCAAGGATGGATTCGGGACGTGTAGCTGCTTGTTCTGTCTGAATGATATTGGTAGCAACCTTGTGCATCTTGTCATTATCAGCAAGCATATACCTCAAAAGATAGTTTGTATCAACGAATCTTCGCATACTTCTCTGCAATTCCCTCGGCTATTGCTTTTCTTTCTGCCTCAATGTCCGGATTTTTCTTTGCATACTTATGGAGGATGCCTGAAGCGGTTCTTTTTTGCTCTTTCTTTCGGGCAAGATGTATAGTGACGTTTCCTCTTTCCTCGTCAATTTCAAAAGAGACTATGTCACCTGTTTTCAAACCAGCGGTTTTCATTACTTTTGCAGGGATTCTAATTGCATCAGAGTTTCCCCATCGAGAAATAATGGAAGTGTTCATAAGGCCTCCTATATGTATATACATTTACATTCATAATGTATATCAATATATAAAACAAAGCAATCATTATCCCTATCGGTTGGGTCGATGGTTCGTTTGTCTCTGCTTTCGATGATTGATGGATAAAAATGGCCTATGCATTCGCGAATTGGACAAAAAGCGAACATCTCAGATAAAATCCTGATTGGTTATGATTGATGCAGGATGGAAGAATATATCATGAGATGGGTGAGATACATCAAAACAAAGGCTTGAACATCTTTATGTAAGGATGGATTTTGGGAGTTCCTGAACATGAAGATTGCTGTCTGTATGCTAAAGGGTGGAACAGCGTTTTTCCATTGCGATGAGTTGGGTCGGCTTTTCTATGGAACTTTATTTTCTTCTCCAATGGTTTTACAAGTTCTTCAAAAGTGCTACATATTAGCTGATACAACAAACAAAAGGAGATAGCAGAGTTTAGTTTTGTAACTTCTGCGGTAGGTGTCTATGAGCAATATTCTAAAGAGCAAGAATAGCGTAGATATGTTGTCTGGATCTATTTGGGACAAGCTTATAGCATTTGCTATTCCTATAGCTGCAAGCAGCATTCTCCAGCAACTTTTCAATTCTGCTGATGTTGCTGTCGCAGGGCGTTTTGCCGGCTCTACAGCTCTCGCGGCCGTTGGCTCTACATCGGCTCTTATAAACCTGATTATCAATCTTTTTGTTGGATGTGCAACAGGTGCCAATGTCTTGATTGCAAGGTTTGTTGCAACAAAAGATGAAAGAGAATCCCAAGAGGCTGTTTCGACATCAATCTGTTTTGCTTTTATCAGCGGGCTTTTCCTCATATGTGTAGGTTTTTTCCTTTCGAGGCCTCTATTGATGATGATGGGATCTCCTGATGATGTTATCGAGCATTCGACGATATATATGAAAATATATTTTGTGGGTATGCCTTTTTTGATGCTTTACAACTTCACATCTGCAATTCTTCGCTCTATAGGAGACACTAAGCGCCCTTTGATTGCGTTGATGATCTCGGGCGTCATAAACATAGTACTCAATATTTTCTTTGTCGCTGTATGCCAGATGGGAGTTGCAGGAGTCGCAATTGCAACTGTATGCTCTGAAGCTCTGAGCTGTCTGATTGTGATTTCATATCTAATGAAGGAAAAAGGTGCAATACGATTTGAGGTAAGGAAATTAACATTCAAACTTAAGCATTTGAAGAAGATTGTTGCGATAGGGCTTCCTGCAGGAATACAAGGAATAGTATTCTCTCTTTCGAATGTCTGCATCCAATCAGGGGTAAATAGCCTTGGATCTGTTGCCATGGCAGGAAATGCAGCAGCTGCAAACTTCGAATCCTTCTCCTACTTTATTTGCAGCGCTTTTTCGGTAACAGCTCTTACTTTTGCAAGCCAGAACTATGCTGTAGGGGACTGTAAAAGGACAAAGAGAGTGTATCATGATGCACTTTTTATCGGGATGGCATCTATGATTCTATTCGATATCATCGTCTTTGTTTTCAAGTACCCAATGCTCAAGATATTCACAGATGATTACTCTGTTATGGAGTATGCTGTCAAAAAATTTGAATTTGCATTGCTTCCTCATTGCATAATAACGATTTATGAAGTTACAGCATCTGTTTTAAGAGCAATGGGCAAGTCTCTTTTGCCATCTGTTTTATGCATAATAGGAACATGCTTTGTTCGGCTTTTCTGGGTATTTATTGTGTTCCCACAATTCGAAAGCTTCAGTGTTCTTATGGCTGTTTATCCGGTTTCTTGGATAATTACAGCTACGATGATGGTCACAGCATACAATATAGAGAAGAGAAGTTTGCTTTCGAAATAGTTTTCTCTTTATTGGCGATCACTTTTTGTATAATATTTTTCTGAGAGGGAAAGATATGATTGTCTACAAGAATAATAAAATCGGCTTTCAAGAAGACATAATAAATGGCGTTATTGCAAACAGGTTGGATCAACTTTTAAAGCTTCATCATATTCATAAAGAGAGCATAGGCGAGTACAGGTCATGGGAAAACTCGCTAAAGACGATGGCAAATATCATATCATCAAGGGAAATCGATGATGATGTTGATATTGCACTCGAATATCAAATTCCTTTCACATCTAAGCGAATAGATTTCATGTTAGCGGGAACAAAAGATGGTTCAAGCGATTCTATTGTTATTGTAGAGCTCAAGCAATGGGAGAATTGTACTCCAACAAAACGAGAGTATGTTGTAAAGACATTTGTCGGCGGTGGTGAGCGAGATGTTGCGCATCCATCTCAGCAAGCATATTCCTATGCAAAGCTAATAGAGAATTTCAACCAGAGCATCAGGGAAAATCAGGTTGCGCTGGTTCCTTGTGCATATTTGCATAACTTTAAGGAAGCAAACAGAGGCAATATATGCCATAACCTGTATAAAGATGTCTTGAATGAGTCGCCTGTGTTTTTGCAAAACGATGGAACAAAACTTGAGAATTTTATTTCAAAATACATTGCACATAAAGCTAAAAGGGATTTGTTCTCAATTGTAGAGAATGGCAAATTGAAGCCATCAAAATCATTACAGGATGCTGTAGGTTCTGTTCTTGAAGGAAAAGAAGAGTTTGAGATGATCGATGAGCAACAAGTTGCATATGCAACTGTCCTAAAGCTTGTAGAGCTTTCTCTAGATAGCGATAAAAAGAGCACTGTGATTGTTCAAGGAGGCCCTGGGACAGGTAAATCTGTAATTGCTATCAATCTTCTTGCAAAGATCATCAAAAAAGGTTTCTCTTGTGTATATACTTCCAAGAATTCAGCCCCTAGAACTACATTTTCAAATAGCTTCG
The DNA here is from genome assembly GCA_002452215.1 of Spirochaetales bacterium UBA6872. Taxonomy (GTDB): domain Bacteria; phylum Spirochaetota; class Spirochaetia; order Sphaerochaetales; family Sphaerochaetaceae; genus Ornithospirochaeta. The sequence goes on along the minus strand of DKCO01000010.1, from coordinate 28,432 downwards.
TAAGAGGAGGATGCTACAAGGTAGGCTACCTAAAAGGGCTCTTCAAGGGCTCTGGATCTTTTATAAATGCGAAGAAAAACAAATATGATTGCATCTTGGTTGATGAAGCTCATAGGTTGAATTTGAAGTCTGGACTCTATTCGAATGAAGGTGAAAACCAAATAAAGGAAATAATAAACGCATCAAAGGTCAGCGTCTTTTTCATAGATGAAGACCAGATTGTATCAATGAAGGATATAGGTAGAATTGATGAGATACAAAAGCAAGCAAAAGCGCTAGGAAGCATGGTTTATTCATCAGACAGCCTTAAGCTTACATCTCAATTTCGTTGCAATGGAAGTGATGGATATCTTGCATTTCTGGATGATGTATTGCAAATCAGAGCAACAGCAAACCAATCTTTCTCTGATTACGACTATGATATACGAATCTTCTCCAACCCATGCGAGATGCGAGAAGAGTTGAGAAGGCACAATCAAAACAACAAAGCAAGAATGATTGCTGGCTATTGCTATCCTTGGAAGAGCAAGAAAGATAAAAGCCAATACGATATTTTTCTTAAGGATGGCTTTAAGGCCCAATGGAATTTCACGACAGAAGATTTTGCAACTGATCCTGATTCATTTGAACAAGTTGGATGCATACACTCAACACAAGGTCTGGAATTTGATTATGTCGGAGTAATAATAGGTTTGGACCTCAGGTATGATAAAGAGAATGGCAAAGTAATAACTGATTATACTAAAAGAGCGAAATCAGATATAACAATCAAGGGCGTTAGAACCGATGAAGACAGACGCCTTGCAGATAGGATAATAAGAAATACATACAGGACTCTTTTGACAAGGGGACAAAAAGGATGTTTCGTCTATTGCCAAGACAGTGCACTATCAGATTACATCAAGGAGAGGCTTGAAGAGAAAAAAGAACTCAATGTTGAGATTGAACGACTTATATGCAAATGATAAATGTATTACAGGGAGATCATATGGCAAAATACATAAACTCGAATTGGAAAGAGTGGTTTTCACCTTTGATTCTAGCGCGTGGCCTTGATTATTTCAAAAACGGTGCTGTAGTTGAGTGTGAAATTGAGAATGGCTATTGCAATGCTGTAGTATCTGGTGGATCTGACTATGATGTTGAAATAGAGTTTGAGGATGGCGAAGTAATAAGTATGGACTGTACTTGCCCATATGCTGAAGGCTTTGATTCATGCAAGCATGAGGCTGCTGTTCTGTACTATCTTGATTCAGAAGAAATTAAAAAAGACGAGAGCGTGAGAGAAGGAGATGAAAAAAATAGTGAACTGAGGAAAATGATCGATTGCTTGGATGAGAATACAGCTAAGCTATTGCTTTATGATGCAGCATTGAAAAATCCATCTATTTGGGATGATATTGCAAAAAAAGTTCCAGCTGGAGGACTGCGAAAAGCCTATTTCGACAATCTATATAATCAAGCATATGGTTTCATCATTGATATCAACAATACAATGGATGATGATTATTACGATGATTATGATGATAAGTACAATGCAATCCATGACCTTATGTTCTTTCTTGAAAACAATATTCTTCCTCTAGCAAATGAGAAGAAAAGTGCATTTTATTGCTTTTCTCTTGCTTCACGTATTCATGATGCTATTGATTTCTATTCCCTAATTGAAAGTGATTATTACGACTTTTGTTCCGATATTCTCGACTTGATAAGAAAAATAATGGACTTTTCATACAAAGCGTCCGATGACAAGAAGGAAATCGAAAGGCTAGCACGAAATAAAATGCAAGAGCCTAATTCCGATTCAATATACAGAGAATTTCTTATCTATACAGTCAAGGATAAAGAACTCGCACGAAAAGAGCTCGATGATATTCAGAAAAGAGATTATTCGATTTCGATCTATCCCGTGGATACTACAGTTCGCTTGATGGATGTCATTGGCTACAAAGAGGATGATATCAGACAAACATTATCCGAGCATTTGGATCAACGTGTTGCGCAAAAGATGCTTGCTCAACGGCTTTTGGACAATGGTGAGTGGGAAAAGTGCATCGATACAATAAAATACATATTGCATGAACATGCAGGTCCAAGAAAAAACACCGAATGCTTTTCAATGTTGAAGAATATTTATATTGAGCATGGAATGAAAGAAGAACTCGCCGATTTGATTTATTCAGATATCCTCCAATATCACCAGCCAAGTTTGGAGAACATTCAAGAGTTGGAAACATTGGTATCTGAGGAGAGATGGAATGAAATTTGCGAAGAATTGAAGAAAGCGCCGACAATGAGAGCTGTGATGCCTGATTTCTTGAAAAGCATCAAGTCTGACTCTGATTTGATGGACTGGTTTGAGAAAAATGGCAGTTCAAGCTATTGCTCATATGGTCGCTATCTGTTGCCGATCTTTCCAGAAAGAACTATTTCTGCATATAAGAGAATTCTAGAGGAAGAAAAGAAGACTCTTAGTGACAGAAACTCATATAGAAGATATGTAACTGTTATGGAGGATTTGCTTTCTGACACAAATGGAATGGATTTTGTGCAAGACTATGTTGAAGAGCTTTTCATTCAGTATAAAAGATATCCTGCATTTAAAGATGAATTGAGAAAAATGCTTAAAAGAAATGGTCTGATTTAAAGCCTATCATAGCTAAAGGGATTGGTTATTCATGGTTGATAAAATAGAGGTTCGCGGTGCAAGAGTCCATAATTTAAAGAATATTGATGTTGATGTGCCACTAAATGAGATAGTCGCAATAGCAGGAGTGTCTGGTTCAGGAAAATCTTCTCTTGCTCTTGGCGTTTTGTATTCAGAGGGTTCAAGGCGTTATCTGGAATCCCTCTCGACATATACAAGAAGGCGAATGACTGAGGCTCCATGTGCCGATGTTGATCAAGTGCTATATGTTCCTGCATCACTTGCTTTGCACCAAAGACCTGCAATTGCTGGAATCAGAAGTACATTCGGAACATCAACAGAGCTTTTGAATGTGCTTAGACTTATGTTTTCGCGCCTTGCAAGCCATAGATGCCCAAACGGCCATTATGTGCAACCAACATTGGCTGTTGCATCTGGAGAAGAGCTTTCATGTCCTGTGTGTGGAGCCAAATTCCATGCACCATCTGCTGAGGAGCTTTCATTCAATAGCCAAGGCGCATGCGAGAAATGCAATGGGACAGGTGTAGTCTGGAGTGTTGACAGATCGACTCTAGTGCCAGATGAGAGCCTCTCAATCGACCAAGGCGCTGTTGCTCCATGGAAATGCTTGATGTGGTCATTGATGACAGAGGTTTGCAAACAAATGGGTGTGCGTACGGATGTCCCATTTGGTGATTTGACAGAAAAAGAGAAAGAAATAGTGTATGACGGCCCTCTTGTTAAAAAGCATATCCTTTATAGACCAAAAAACGGCGGGGCAGCAGCTGAGCTCGATTTCACGTACTACAGTGCTGTGAAAAGCGTAGAGAATGCACTTTCAAAGGTTAAGGATGAGCAAGGCATCAAAAGAATCTCAAAATTCCTCAAAGAAGATATTTGCCCAGAATGCCATGGTACAAGGCTTTCGGATAAGGCGCGTTCACCATTGATTGAAGGGCTTGATCTGCCAGATGTTTGCGCCATGCCTCTTTCAAGGCTTTGCTCTTGGGTACAAAGCGTGCCTAACTCGCTTCCTGTTGAGATGAGGAAGATGGCGAAGAATATTGCACAAAGCTTTCTTGATATTTCGAAGAGACTTATGGATCTGGGTCTTGGCTATCTTTCTCTAGATCGAGCGCAATCGACACTTTCCAATGGCGAAAGACAAAGAATGCAACTTGCTAGGGCTGTAAGAAACAGTACAACAGGAGTTCTTTATGTGCTAGATGAGCCATCAATAGGCCTTCATCCCTCAAATATAGAAGCTCTTGTGGATGTAATGCATAGCCTCATCAACGATGGAAACTCAGTTGTCCTTGTCGATCATGATACAGATATATTGAACAAAGCCAATTACATGATTGAAATGGGTCCAGGAGCAGGAGATGGCGGGGGAGAGGTTATTGCCAATGGAACAATAGATGAAATAAAGAAAAACGAAAAATCAAGAATTGCTCCGTTCTTGGCTGGCGAGAGGCTAGTCCGCAAAGGGAAAACAAATATAATTGATATCTTCTCTAATGGAAAAATCGAGCTTAGGACAAAAGCAATACATACTGTAAAACCTCTTTTTGTAGAGATTCCAAAGGGACGGATGACAGTTGTAACTGGTGTCTCTGGATCTGGCAAAACGACTATGGTTCTTGAAAGTCTTGCGCCAGCTATAGAGGCTTTGATCGATAAAAAAGAGCTTCCTGAAAATGTTGTCTCAATAAAGGCTGATAATATTCGTCATGTGAAGCTTATAGATGCAACTCCAATCGGAATAAATGTTCGCTCGACACTTGCAACATATGCAAATATTCATGATGAGCTTAGGAAAGTCTTTTCAAAGACGCCTTTGGCAAAGCAAAGATTGTTGCATGCTGGAGATTTTTCATATAACACAGGTGCTCTCAGGTGCAAAAAATGCGATGGGACAGGATCCATAACGCTTGATGTACAGTTCTTGCCTGATGTGTTGATCCAATGTCCAGATTGTCATGGTTCAAGATATTCAAAGGAAGCATATGAGATAAAATACAAGAACAAGAAAGGATGTGAGTATTCTCTTCCAGAGCTGATGAGCATGGATGTGGCAGATGCAATTGGCGCCTGCTCTGACATTCCTCTTGTTAAGCAAAGGTTGGATGTCCTTCAATCTATTGGACTGGGCTATTTGGAGCTTGGGGAAGATACTCCGAGCCTTTCGGGTGGAGAGGCTCAACGCTTAAAGCTTGCAAGTGAGATGAAGAAAGCTCAAGATGATTCGCTTTTTATATTTGACGAGCCGACAATAGGCCTTCATCCTCTGGATGTTGAGGTTTTGTTATCTGTATTTGATTCTCTTTTGGAAAAAGGTGCGACTATCATAGTTATAGAGCATGATTTGTCGGTGATAAAGAATGCTGATTACATTATAGATATGGGCCCCGGGGGAGGAGATGAAGGGGGAAATATCGTTTATATGGGCCCTGTCGATGAAATAAGGAAATGCAAAGATAGTGTAACAGCAAAGTACATTTGATTATTCGGAGGATGGTTTATGAATAGATTCGTGACGCTAAAAGACGGGACAAGAGTTGCTGCAATTGGACAAGGTACATGGTATCTTGGCGAGAATAGATATACAAGGAATGCTGAGATCGATGCACTTCGTACAGGAATAGAGTTAGGCCTGACTTTGATTGACAGCGCTGAGATGTATGGAGATGGAAAAGCAGAGAAGCTTGTTGGTGATGCTATAAAAGGGTATGACAGGAAAAAACTTTTCCTTATTTCAAAGGTTTATCCATTCAATGCGGGCAGGAAAAACATCTTTTCTTCTTGCAAGAACTCCATAGAAAGGATGAATGCAGATTACTTGGATCTCTATTTGCTTCATTGGAGAGGAGGAATTGCGCTTTCAGAGACAGTCGAGTGCATGGAAAGACTTGTCGAGGAAGGTTTGATCAAGAGGTGGGGCGTCTCGAACTTCGATGTCGATGATATGGACGAGCTTTTGTCTTTGCCAAATGGACATGATTGTGCTGTCGACCAAGTTCTCTACAATGTAGCGTCAAGAGGGATCGAGTACGAACTTATGCCTCTTCTTTCCAATGATGGTATTCCTGTGATCTCTTATTGCCCATTAGCTCAGGCGGGGATGCTTTCTGATGGATTGATGTCGAATCCTGTCTTGCTGAGAATAGCTGAAAAGCATAGTGTATCAGTTGCTGTCATACTTCTTTCCTTTGCAATACGGAATGGAAAGACAATAGCAATTCCCAGATCTTCAAAGTCTGAGCATGTTCGCGACAATAGAAGAGCGCTTGATGTTGAGCTTGATCAGGAGGATCTTTTGCTTATCAATAAGGAGTTCCCAGCACCAAGGAGGAAGTTTCCTCTCGATATAGTTTGATTATTTTTTGCAAATTGTTGTTTAAATCTTCGAGTATGTATACTATTGTCCCATGCAAGTGCATCGAATCGATTTTTCAAAAGGCAAAGTATCATCTTGTATTTTGAAGCTCTCATTTCCATTGATGTTGGCAGAGCTTGTTAATCTCTTATACAATATGGTCGACAGAGTTTACATTGGTCATATTCCAGATGTCGGGAGCACAGCGCTTACTGGCCTTGGGCTTTGTTTTCCGATTATTTCGCTAATCAGTGCTTTTGCACGCCTCTTTGGTTTCAATGGCGGGGCGCCTCTTTGTTCGATGGCTCGTGGCAGAGATGATCTAGAGGAAGCAAGCTTTGTTATGGGAAACTCGATTTCGATGTCGATTTTGACAGGCCTTGCTATGACGATTGCAGTCTTGCTTTTTTCAAAGCCTGTTCTATATCTTTTTGGTGCAAGTGATTTTTCTTTTCCATATGCTTCGGATTATTTGAGAATATATGCCCTGGGCTCTGTGCCTGTGTTGTTGACTCTTACGATGAATGCATTTATCAACAGCCAGGGATTCACATTCATCGGTATGCTATCGGTTTTGATTGGTGCTGTTGCAAACATCATCCTCGATCCGATCCTTATCTTCACTTTTTCTTTGGGTGTAAAAGGTGCAGCAATTGCAACAGTAATCAGTCAGACGCTCTCAGCTTCGTTTGGACTTTCGTTCCTGCTAGGAAGGAATGCAATAGTCAAGTTAAAAGCAAAGTATATGAAATTGGATCTACATCGGTGCATGAAAGTAGTCGTTTTGGGCGCGAGCGGTTTTACGATGGGTGCTACAAACTCGATAGTGCAACTTGTTTGCAATAAGGCCGCTTTTATCTATGGTGGTGATTTGTATGTCGGTGTCATGACAATACTGAACTCTGTTAGGGAAGTATTCAGTACTCCAGTCAATGCAATCGGCTCTGGTGCAAGTCCTGTAATGAGCTATAACTATGGCGCAATGAATGGTGAAAGAGTAAGGAAGGCTAGCGACTTTGCGCTTGCAAGCTGCTTGGTTATATCTGCAATTGTGTGGCTTCTTGTTTTCCTTTTTCCAGCCAAGATGGCAATGCTTTTCACTCAAGATGAGATTATGATTAATGCTTCTATTTCGGCTTTGCGGATCTACTTCTTCGGCTTTGTCTTCATGGCTTTCCAAGTATCTGGACAGCAAACATTCGTATCCCTTGGGAAAGCAAAAGAGGCTATATTCTTCTCGCTTTTCAGGAAAGTTGTAATTGTTGTTCCATTGACGATTCTCCTTCCGCGTTTTTTCGCAATAAACGGAGTAATGCTCGCAGAGCCTATAAGCAACGTAATCGGAGGTTTATCCGCATACATAACAATGAGGCACGTTGTGATGCCTGAATTGAAGAAAATGAGTATAAGAAAACCTGAAATAATTGTATAACTAGATACTAGAAGGAGATGATATAGCCAATGGAAAATGCTTTTTTTGATATTAATAGCATGCTAGAAGATGATTTGTTTTATGAATATCTTGATAAGATTTCCTCTCCAGATGTGCCACTTTCAGAAAAGAAGAAGTGTTTGAAGAAAGCTAAGGCAATTCATCCAGATGATTTGGAACTTGCCATGATATCGACTGATCTGGAAACTGACGATCCCATAAAGAAGCTTGGTATGTATGATCTAGCAATCAAAAAAGAGGAAGAAAAACTTGAAAAAGATGGTTTTTTCAAGGAATATATGGGTGAATTTTGGCTTGCATTTGAGACAAGGCCATATATGAGAGCCTTGATGGAGAAGTCGGAGCTTCTTCGTTTTTTGGGTAGGACTCTTGATGCTATTTCTTTATCTGAGAGGATGCTTGAGCTTAATAACAACGACAACTTGGGTGTTCGATATAATTTGATGACCCTATATGCTTTGATGATTGATGAAGCTAAAGCTAAGGATTTATACGCCAAATACAGAGAGGAATCAGCCTTTATGCTTTTGCCTTTTGCTATATTGTATTTCAGAGTAGGCAAATACAAAGAATGCGATAAAGTGCTAGAGAAGATTAAGAATATGAACACTTATCTTCTTGCAATGATTGAAAGTGGGGATTTTCTAGTATATGAAGATGAAGAATGCCCTCCATTCTACTCAATTGGCTCTTATGAAGAGGCTCTTTGCGTAGTTGATGAAAACAGAAGCTTGTTGAAGTCGCAGATCGGCTTTCTAATCTACTTGAAGAACAAATCATCTAAGATGCCGAAAGAACAAAACAAAAAAGCAAGAAGTAATATCAAGAAAAGCTAAAAAAACACAAGAGATTGCACTTGCTTGCTTTCTTCGATAGACATAATGTTTTTGTATGAAAAGAGAAGCATTTGTAATGTACCTTAAAAAAGGGTGTGAAGAGGAATACGAGAAACGGCATCGTGCTTTATGGCCAGAAGTAAAGGCCAAATTGAAGGAAAGCGGTGTCTATGATTACTCGATTTATCTTGAAAAGGAAACTGGGACTTTGTTTGCTTTCCAGAAAGTTGAGGGCGAGAGTGGCAGCCAGGATTTAGGAGGAGATGAGATAATCCAAAAATGGTGGGATTATATGAAGGATATAATGTATACTAACGCCGACAATTCGCCTGTCTCTATTCCTTTGAAAGAGGTGTTTCATCTCGATTGACGCCATTGCTCAGGAGTTACTCCATAATATTTGCTGAAAGTTCGTGAAAAGTGTTCTGCAGAGCTGTAGCCAATTTGCCACGAAATTTCCTTGCATGATAGGGAAGTGGATGAAAGCAACTTGCATGCTTCATCCATTTTCTGTCTACGTACGATTGAAGTAAAGCCTTCCTTGAATTTCTTCTTGAGCAAAGATGATGCATATTGCTCAGATATTCCGAATTTTGATGCAAAAGATGATAGCGTTACTGTTCTGTAATTAGCTTTAATATAGTCTAGATAGCAATATAATGCCGCTTTTTCCTTTGATGATGTCAAAATGCACTTGTTTCTTTCCAATCTTGCAAAAAGAAGCCTTAAAAGAGCTTCCTCTATTTTCCTTGTCGCAAAATCCTTTGTTTCACCTTCTTTTACGAGGCTTTCAATTATCGATTCTGTTTCATCTGAGGCAAAAACGCCATATTTTGAGCTTAGGATCCTTTCATAGCCAGGCAAAAGACTGAAAAAGAGTTCCTTCCCTATAAGTATATTGAGAGCAATTGTATCTTGATCAAAAACTCCTATCGTATGATATGTGCCGGGAGCAATGAAAAGGATTTGACCTCGTTCCAGAGTAAATGATTCTCCTTCGATATTTTCCTCAGCTTTCCCTTTGTAAATCCAAGTCAGTTCTGCAAACTCATGGCAGTGCAAATACTTTGGCATAAAGACTGGATGCTTAAGTACTTTTACTGGCGATTCATTTGATAGATTATAGCTTTTTGATGCCAGCATTGGCCTCATTTTTGGTGTCTTGGAATCAAGAATGCAAAGCTCATTGCTTGCTACATAGTTGTTTTTGTATATCTTCTCTTCTTCTGTTAAAGACGAAAAACAATCAAGAATGCTACCCATTGCAGTGATAATTATCGATTATAGATTAAAAAATATCAATAGAATGTAATAACTATCATGACATTGATTCAAAATAGGATAGTATCCTATAGCCATGAGATATCTTGCAATAGACATTGGTGCATCTGGAGGGAAGATACTTTCAGGTATGCTCCATGATGGGAAACTAAAAACAAAAGAAGAGTACAGATTTCCAAATGGTCCGGAACTTGTAGATGGACACTTGGTTTGGAATATACCAAAACTCTTCCATCATATCATTGAAGGTTTGAGAAAAGCTGGAAGCGCTGATTATGTCAGCATAGACACATGGGGCGTTGACTACGTTTTGCTTGATAAAGACGCAAATGTGCTAGGCCCGACTTTTTGCTATAGAGACAAGAGGTGTGAGGATATTTCCATCCCGATAAGCAAAAAGGAGTTGTATGCTAGAACCGGTACGCAATACCAAAGATTCAATACAATCTATCAACTGGTGGCTCACCAAAGAGAATACAAGGATCTAGTCGATAGAGCAGAGGATCTTCTTTTTATTCCTGATTATCTCAATTTCTTGCTTACTGGAAGAAAATCACAGGAATATACATTTGCATCTACTACTGGGCTCTTGGATGCAAGAGAAAAAAGATGGGATTATGATTTGATTGATTCTTTGTCCTTGCCTGCAAAGCTGTTCAATGATATCTCATATCCGGGATTGAACTTAGGCAAGATGAAAAAAGAGATCAGTGCCTACATAGGATATTCTCCAGAGGTTTTGCTCTCCCCATCACATGATACAGCTTCTGCTGTCATCGGATCTCCAATGGGAAAAGGGGAGTTGTTTCTTTCGTCTGGAACATGGTCGCTTCTTGGCACTGTGATTGACAGCCCGATTCTTACAGAAGAAAGCAGGAAAGCAAATTTCACAAATGAAGGTGGAGCGTTTGGCGACATCCGCTATTTGAAGAATATAATCGGAACATGGCTCTTGCAAAATCTGAGAAAAGAGTGTGATGATGTTGATTTCATGACTCTGGAGAGAGAAGCAGAAGAGGCTTGCGTCAATGGCTATGTGGATGCATTTTCAGAGAGGTTCCTAGCACCAGAGAGCATGAAAGGCGAGATTTCAAAAGCATTGGCTGAAGGGGGCTTTCCACAATGCTCAACAAGAGGTGAGATAGCAAGAGTCATATACGAATCGCTATCAAATGCTTATAAGCAAACAATCGATGAGATTTCTGCGCTTACAGGGAAAAAATACAAAGAGATCTCTATAGTTGGTGGTGGCTCAAAAGATAGGTTTCTTGCAAGGCTTTGCGCATCCAAGACTGGGATGGCAATAAAGCGTGGTCCTATAGAGGCAACAGGTGTTGGAAATCTTATCTCGTCTATGATTGCAATTGGTGAGATTGAAAAAGAGAACAGGATTGATATTATAAAAAGATCTTTCGATATAAAAGAGGAGAGGGTATGAGCTACGAATATGCAAAAAAACGATATGCTGAGTATGGCGTTGATACGGAAAAAGCACTGGATGTGCTTTCGAATATTCCAATCAGTATTCAATGTTGGCAAGCAGATGATGTAAGAGGATTCGAAAGGAATGCAAAATCGCTATCAGGTGGAATACAAGCCACAGGGAACTATCCTGGTAGGGCAAGAAATCCAAAAGAGCTCATGGATGATTTTTCGTTCGCTATATCTCTTATTCCAGGCAAGAAAAAGTTGAATTTGCATGCTTCATATCTAAGCTCCGGGCGCGATGTGGATAGGAACAAGATTGAGCCAGAGGATTACAAAGAGTGGGTTGATTATGCAAAGAGAGAGGGAATCGGACTTGATTTCAATCCAACATTCTTCTCGCATCCAATGGTCAAGGATAATCTGACACTTTCATCTTATGATAAAGATGTAAGGAAATTCTGGGTTGAGCATGGGATAAGATGCCGAAAAATCAGTGCATATTTTGCAAAAGAGCTTAGAGAGGATTGTGTTTGCAATCTATGGATTCCGGATGGCTTTAAAGATGAGCCTGCAGATAGGCTTTCCCCGAGACTCAATCTCAAGAAGAGTTTGGATGAAATCTACAGCGAGCATTTAGATGGTGTAATTGACTGTGTGGAGAGCAAAGTATTTGGAATCGGTCTTGAATCATTTACAGTAGGTTCTTCTGAGTTCTATCTTTCATATGCTTCAAGAAAAAATGGCATTTTCCCTCTTTTGGATGCCGGACACTATCATCCAACAGAAGAAATCAGCGAAAAGCTTTCCGCTCTTCTTTGCTTTTTCGACAAAGTGCCACTACATGTTACTCGCCCTGTTCGTTGGGATAGCGACCATGTCGTAAGGCTAACAGATGAAATAAAGGCTATTTGCCATGAAATCGTTGCAAACAATGCAATCGATAGGATTCCTATTGCCCTTGACTATTTTGATGCTTCCATCAACAGGATTGTTGCTTGGATTGTTGGAACCAGAAATGTCCAAAAAGCCCTCTTGATGGCACTTTTGGAACCAATTGAGGAGAAGAAGGAGTTGCAAAGAAATGGAAAGTTGACAAGATTGTTTGCGCTTTCTGAAGAGGAGAAGGGTCTCCCGTGGAGCCTTGTTTGGGATGAGTATCTTCGCAGGAACAATATCTGTGATGGCTTTGGATGGTTTGATAAGACGATGGAATATGAGAAGGATGTTCTATCAAGGAGATGATTTTATGAAGGAAACAGCACTCGATAGATTCATAAGGCTTTGCTATGATGGTTTTTTGCAAGGCTGGCATGAAAGGAATGGTGGTAACCTCTCTTACAGGATGAAGCATGATGAGGTTGATCAGTTGAAGAGCATTCTTTATAGCTATGGCAGAAAAATAGATCTTCAAATTGATGCAAAGGATCTGGCAGGCGAGTATTTCATCGTTACAGGTTCCGGCCGATATATGCGAAACGTGCCACTAGAACCTGAGAAGAATATAGGGATCATAAGGATAAACGACGAAGGCGATGGTTATGAAATTGTTTGGGGACTTGAAGATGGAGCAAAACCAACTAGCGAGCTTCCTTCCCATTTGATGAATCATATTGCCAGAAAAAGTGTTACAAACGGCGAGTGTCGTGTAATATACCATGCTCATCCGGCTAATATCACGGCATTGACTTACACTATTGCGCCCGATGCAAAGACACTCTCGAGAATCCTTTGGCAAAGCGAGACTGAGTGCGCTGTAGTTTTCCCTGAAGGTGTTGGAATACTTGATTGGATGGTTCCTGGCTCTGTTGAGATTGCAAAAGCAACTAGCGAGTTGATAAAGAAGTACAGCGCTGTTGTTTGGTGTTTCCATGGTATTTTCGGTAGTGGAAGGGACTTTGACGAGACTTTTGGCTTGATCCATACTATTGAAAAGGCTGCAGAGATATATCTAAAAGCAAAATCAGCAACAATCACAAGAACGATAAGCGATGAGGAACTTCGTATTTTGGCAAAAGCCTTTGGAGTGGAGCTCAACAAGGATTTTCTTGATTGATTTTGATTTCTTTCGACATTTAAGGAGCGTTATGCACAATTGCATAATGCTCCTTTTTAGCGATTCTTCCTTGCATGGAATATTGTGTGCGTATCGTTTTCTGGCTCTTTTGTTGTGAATATGATTGTTATCTCTTCAGCAACAGCAAGCATTGCGAAAGAACATCCGATGATGCATGGGATTGAAATCCCAATAAATGGGATAAAGTATATTCCAATGAACATTGATACGCTTGTAGCTTTATTCAGATATGTGTGAAGAGAAACCATTCTCTTGAATTTTACAACTTCTGCTATGTAGCAAAACACTCTTAAAGCAATAACAATTACAAACATTGCTTTGGAGACTGAGTTCAGATTCTCCAAAGCGTATGGAATCATCTTTGCAAGTGCAATAACAAAGAAAGTAATATCAGCTACACTGTCAATCTGTGCACCCAATCTTCCGCTTGTCCCCATTTTCCTTGCAATAGGTCCATCAATTGCATCTGTAATTCCTGCAAGTGAAAAGAATATGTAGTACTTGATGGAAAACACTGGGAAGAATATCATCCCAAACGCTAAAGGAATCCTGAGTAGCGTTATGAAATTAGCTATGTTTTTCTCAAAGAATTTACTCATCATATCCTCATATACAAAGAACCTTGGATTGCCTTTATTTCAAGAAGTCTTTTCTTTCTGGAGTAAAGATATCGATTAAGACTCCGTCCTCTAGGCATACGCAGCCATGAACAACATCGGGTTGCTTGTACATAGTGTCGCCTTCCTTTACGATTCTTTTGACTCCATCGATTGTGAATTCGAATACTCCTGATTTCACATATGTGCTTTGTGTGTGTGGATGGTGATGCATAGCGCCAACAGAGCCTTTTTTGAAACTTACTTCGCAAACCATAAGATTATCATTGTGTGCAAGCACTTTTCTTGTAACACCGTCGCCTACAGGTAATGCTTCTATCTCATTGCCGAAGAAAAAATTCTGTACCATAATAACTCCTATATAGTATCTTTGATTATACCGTTCTTGTTGCTGATGGACTAGATGCTATGTTCATATTCCCCATAAAGTGTTCACAATTGATTTTCGTGTAACGGGTAGTTTTTTCCCATTCCTTATATGTTTTTTTGAGGAGCAACAATACAATGCTTTTCCATAGTTTTCATATGACTATGATGATACTTAGATAGAAATTAAGCATTATTTTAAATTTATCCTTCGCTCATGGCTTGAAAATCTACTAAGCAATTGTCTTAGAATATCTATCGATTCCAAACAAAAGGTTAGATGGATGAGAAAACAAATTTCTGAAAAAGAGCTATTTGAATATGCACCAGTTTCAAAGTCTGTTGCTGTCTTGGCAATTCCAACCATAATAAGCCAACTAGTTACTATGGTTTACAACTTGGCAGATACTTTTTTTATTGGCCAGATAGGCAATCCATATATGGTTGCCGCTGTTTCTTTGGTTTTCCCTTGGTTCAACTTGCTTACAGCGCTTGGAAATCTTTTTGGTCTAGGGGCAAGTAGTCTCATTTCCAGGATGCTTGGAACCAAGGATTATGATGATATAAAACATGTTTCGTCTTTCAGTATTTGGGGTGGTGCATTCACTGTTTTCTGCTTCTCTGTCTTGAGCTATCTTTTTAGAAAGCCTCTTCTTGTTTTTCTGGGTGCAAGCCAGGATACTTATCATTATGCTGAAAGCTATCTTTTATGGGTTGTGGTACTTGGCGGCGTTCCGACTATGGTCAGCTTGGTTCTTGCTCATCTTTTGAGAAGCGAGGGCCATACAAAGCAAGCGAGCGCAGGAATGATGTTTGGAGGCATTATGAATATGGTGTTAGATCCGCTATTCATATTTGTTTTTGATCTGGATGTCATGGGTGCTGCAATTGCTACAATGTTTTCGAATTCCTTGGCTCTGCTCTTTTTTGCCTATTCGTATGGCAAATTGAAAAGCCATAGCAATGTATCATTGGATCCAAGAAACTTCACATTTGGATTTATGCGTCAAATCTTTTCTGTTGGACTTGCATCTGCATTGGCTACGACTCTGGCAAATGCATCAAATATGGTTATTATGAAGCTCGCGTCAGGCTATGGTGATATAGCTATTGCTGCATGTGGAATAGTGAAGAAGATAGATCAGCTTCCTATAAATATCTCGATGGGACTTTGCCAAGGCGTAATGCCCCTAATTGGATACAATTATGCATCAGGCGACTATAAAAGAATGCATAGAGTATCAACATTTTCATGGAAAGTTGCATCTATTATGTCTCTTTGCTTTGTCTCGCTTTTTTGTATTTTTTCGCCTTTTATATTGAGAGTTTTCATAAAGGATAGCCAAACTAGTGTTCTTGGAAGTGCATTTCTTAGAATCGCAAGTTTGTCTGTGCCTTTGACTTCCATAAATTTCCTTGTCAGCTATACATTCCAAGCTATGGGAAAAGGCCTTGAGTCAGCAACACTTACATTTAGTAGACAAGGGATTTTGAATATACCTCTTTTGATTTTGATGAATATCATCTTCGGCCTTTATGGCATGATTTGGACACAGCTTGTTGTAGAGGTACTTATGCTTCCTGTTTCGCTTTCCATGTATTTCCATGTTTTGAGGAAATTGCAACGAAAAAGCTCCGCTGTTGCAGATAAGAGTTAAATCAAAGATAATGTTGCTATGAAAGATAAAAGGCGATATTGCCCGCTTTTTGGAAAGTGTGGCGGCTGTGATTATGTTAATGAAGAATATAATGACGAGCTTTTGGAAAAATACCTAAAAGTTCATAAGTGTCTGAGCAGATTCGGTAAAGTCGAGAGAATACTTCCCGCTGAACACATAATTGGCTATCGTTGCAAAGTCCAAGCTGTGTGTGGTACAGATAAAGATGGAAAATTCATAACGGGAATATATAGGAAAGGAACGCACAAGATTGTTCCTATTCGGTCATGTATCCTTGAAGATGGAAGAGCTACAGCTATTTTGCAAACTGTCCGTCAAATGGCTAATCGTTTTGGCATAAAAGCATATAATGAGGATTTCGATTACGGCGACTTAAGGCATGTGCTTATTCGTCTTGGCTATCATACAAATGAGGCAATGGTTGTGCTTGTCACTGGGCGTGAGGATTTTCCCCACAAGGCCGATTTTGTGTCAGCATTGCATCAAAAAAACCCTGAGATCAAGACCATTTGCCAGATAGTCAATAGAGAAAAAACAAGTATGGTAGTTCCTGAAAATGCTAAAGTTACCACTTTGTATGGGAAAGGGTATATAATCGACAGGCTTTGCTCTTTGGATTTTACAATCGGTCCAACAAGCTTCTACCAAGTAAACCCAGAGCAAACAGAAGTGCTTTACACGATTGCTATGCGTATGGCTCAATTGAGATCCGATGACATAGTAATCGACGCTTATTGTGGAACAGGCACAATTGGCCTCATAGCATCAACATATGGAGTTGAGAAGGTTTTAGGCATAGAAAGCAATGCTGATGCTATCAAAGATGCTGTTGCAAATGCAGAAATCAACAAAATAACAAATGCTGAGTTTGTAAATGCTGATGCATCAAAATACCTGAAGGAAATGGCTAAGAATAAAGAGCATTGTTCTGTCTTGTTCCTAGATCCTCCTCGAGCTGGATCAACAGAGGAGTTTCTTGCATCTGTATCTCGAGTAGACCCGGATGTCATTGTATATATATCATGCAATCCAGATACTTTGCAGCGCGATCTAAGATACATAAGACGATTCCTTCCCTACAGAGTGAGAGGGATACAACCCGTTGATATGTTTCCTGGGTCAAGCCACGTTGAGACGGTAGTCTTGATGTCACGCAATATATAGTGTTTTATGAGCACTTTTACCATATATGTTGTAACACAGTGTTTGAAGAATCCCCAAAAGACTACTGTACATGCCTCGCAAATTTTAACATAATTAGGCTAAAATCAGAAAGAGGGAAGGCAATGCGATGAGCCCACAAGTATGGTATATACCGTCAAAGCGGACAGAGCCGGGAAATAACGTAGGCATTTATTGCAGAGTTAGTAGCGGCGAGAAGAACCAGTTATATAGCCTTTCTGCACAGATATCAGCACTTACAAAAGCTGTTGCCAATGTTGACCAGTGGAAGCTGACGGATGTATTTATTGATATCGCTTCGGCTAGGGGGAGAATCGCCTCGGCGTGACTTTGAGCGTATGATTTATGAATCAGAGTCCTTTGCACAGCCAGAAAACGAATCGAGAAGCATGAACATTCGGATAGGGCTTCGGAACCATGCATTAAATGGTAGCTCAGGCAATTACCGAAAAAAACTGCATGGATATGTGAAAGGTAATGACGGGAATCTTATCATTGAGCCCAAGCAGGCCTAGGTGGTTCGTGATATATACCGCTAGTATATTGATGGAGCAAGCATCTTAGAAATTCAAAAAAAGCTCGCAGAGCAGAATATTCCCTCTCCTACGGGAAAAGAACAATGGAGTAAGAGAACCATTGATAAGGTTCTTGCGAACGAAAAGTATATAGGAACTGTTCTTTTATCAGATTCTGTAACAGAAGGATAGCCACCCGCCGATTATTACAGAGGATTAGAATACGGACATGTCTGAATAATCTGCTATAACTATATATGAATCAACCATGGACAGGAGGTCATGCAAGATATGGAATTGGATAAGACTATGCATGAAAGCAGAGAATTAGAATTTGCAATTTTCTGCATTGAAAATGTTGCATCAAAGTTAAATGCGGATGCTACAAAGGTCTATGCCGCCTTGACAGAACAGACAGACATTTTGAATGAATATATCATTCCGGAATATGAGATTCTGCACACGCAAAGCAAGGAGTATATCGTGAATGATATTATTGATATTATGAAAGAAAGGGGTGTGAAGCTATGATCTTATATCATGGTTCATTTGTAGTGGTTGCTCAGCCGGATTTGTTGCACTCCAGACCGAATGTTGATTTTGGAAAAGGCTTTTATGTCACACCCATTTATGAGCAGGCTGAGAAATGGTGCAGCAGATTTAGACATCGTGGTAAGGATGGTATTGTATCACGGTATGTGTTTGACGAAGGTGTGTATAGAGATTTGAAGGTGCTGACATTTGATACCTATTCAGAGGATTGGCTGGATTTCATTCTGAACTGCAGAAGAGGGCAGGATGGTAGAGACTATGATCTTGTGGTTGGCGGTGTTTCAAATGATAAGGTGTTCAATACAGTAGAACTGTTCTTTGATGGATTAATTGATAAGGCAGAAGCCATTCGCAGATTGCAATATGAAAAGCCGAACCTGCAAATGGCTTTTCGAACGGAAAAGGCACTGTCTTACTTGTTGTTTGAAGGGAGTGAAATGCTATGAATGCCAATCCGATTCTATTACAGAAGAAGTATGCACGAGTGGTAGAACTTTTTGCAAAAGAGAATAATATCTCGTTGGAGAAAGCTTTAGACATTTTTTATCATTCCGAATTGTATAAGCTCATGAGCGAGGGTGTATCCGATATGCATTGTATGAGTGACGAATATCTTGTCCAGGAGCTGGAAGAAGAAAGAAAAAATATAAAATAGCCTACTTTTCGAGTGGGCAGAATAGATGTCAAGTGACTTGAAAGCTGTCGGCGTGCACTGAAAATACAAGACTTTTTGTAGTTTTGCTAAGATGCGTTGAAATAGCCTATCGTTCACATTTTGAGACGTTAGTCTTGATGTCACGAAAATGAAATCAAGTGCCAGAAAGTGGCGTATTTCCGAGCTTTTTCGGAGGTTTGGATTTGAAGCCAGACACTTGAAAAAGCTCGGTTATTTTATATGGAAACATATCAACTGCAAAAAGTGTGTCAGGTTGTCACCTTGGATTAGATGTCACGATTTGAGACAGCGGATTAGATGTCAGGGAAGAATCAAGTAAATCGGAATTTATGGAGGAGCATATGGACTGGTTAAATATATTCGGACTGATAATGATTGCAGTCATTATGATACCCAATATTATTTTTGCAATTAGATGCAAAGAGGGCTTTGAAAACAAATGGAGCAATAAATTTATTGAGGTTACAGAACAGATAGGGAGGTTTGGCTGTTTTGGTTTTATGATAATTAACATTCCTGGAACATGGTTCGGGTGGTGGTCTGACGAAGCATTTGCCATATACATTATTGTGGATACAATATTAGTAGTATTGTATTGTGCAATTTGGATAATTTGCTTTAAGAAGAGTAGCATATTCAGAGCACTGGCGCTATCTGTTATTCCTTCAGTTTTGTTCTTGTTTAGTGGAATTATGAGCCGGTCAATTCTTTTGCTTGTCGCAGCAATATTGTTTGCACCAAGCCATATTCTGCTTTCGTATAAAAACGCAAAATGATATTGGTTAAATTCCAGTTTATAGAATAGAAAAATACCCTCCCAGCATCATGGTCGAGAGGGTTTCCTGCGTCTCTGGAAGCAGAACATCACCGATGTATTTTTCATTTCGAAGAATATTGTTGATGGTGTTGGTCCACCATTTTGTTTTGCCAGCTTTTAGAGCTGACCAATTATGTCATCAAGTGGCCAACGTAAAAAGTCATCAAGCAGTCAACATAAAATGTAATGAAAAAGATAAGTTGAATGCTAATGTAAATGTTGAAGCATCTTTTTCAATGGCTTTTATGTGTTATTTGTTGAAATCAGTGGTCAAGCCATTGATTTTTGGAGTCGGACTGCAGTCTATCTTATATACAGTCCTGCTCTGGCCTCTGAAGCTTGCACCTTTAAGATCAATTGCAATACATCTGTCCAATGTACATCTTGCAGCTATCTCTTCAGCGGACATATCATTCCATCCAGCAGGTTTTTTTGCTTGTGAATATCATAAATTTCTTACGAATTCAAGATAAGTGTCCTCCGTTTATTGCATGTGCTAAGGCGCTATGCTTTGTTTTTCTGATTCCAAGTATTGTGCCGAATTCACGTCTTTGCAATTTCTTCTTGGGATGGCATTTCCTTTTATGCTAGGTTTAGGAAAAGATTTTGACCTGATTTGGAAATGCTTAAAATTTGCAAATGCTCCTTTTTGTATGCCATAATCAATAAAAAGGTGTTGATTATGACAATTTATGACATCGCAAAGGCGGCAGGTGTTTCGGCTAGCACAGTCAGTCGAGTTTTGAACAATAGACCTGGCATTAATAAGAAAACTAGGGATAAGGTTCTTCATATAATTGATGAGAGTAATTTCTCTGTAAGTGAAGCCGCAAGAGGTCTTGTGAACAAGAATAGCAACATGGTCGGTATTCTTGTCTCTGACATTCGTAATCAGCATCACATTGAAGGTGCATATATGATTAGCCAGCACCTTGTGGAGCGTGGATACTGTTCTATTTTGATGAATGCTGGAGAAAACAATGAGAGCAAAGCCCAATATGTGAAATTTCTTGCTTCAAGAAGAGTCAATGCTTTAGTTCTTATTGGTTCAACATTTCAATGTGAGGAAGTTGAAAATGCCATTGCAATGTTTATGTCAAAGATTCCTGTTATATTCCAGAACGGTTATTTTGATCTTCCCAATGTTTCCAGTGTGGTTGCTGATGAACTTTTCGGAACGATGGAGGCTGTAAGCTACCTCTATTCGCATGGCAGAAGAAAGATAGCTTACATCAACAACAATGATACACCTTCCAATATGAAGAAGATAAAAGGTTATGAGATAGCTATAGAAGAGAGAAATCTACTAGAGTATATAATTCCTTCTTGTCATGATTCAGCAGAAGGTGGAGCAGAGGCTACAGAAAGGCTTCTTGCAGAACATCCAGATGTGGATGCAATAATATATTCTGTTGATATTCTTGGCGTAGGTGGTTCTCGATATTTGCTGGATATTGGCAAGAAGATACCTGATGATATTGCTCTAATCGGCATGGATAACTCTCCATATTCTAAAATATCAAATCCAAGACTTTCGACTATTGACAATAAACTTGGAGAACTTTCAAAAAGATGTTATGAGATTCTGATGAAAGCAATAGAAGATAGGAGCTATGTTGAACATCACGTTGTTTTGCCTTCACTTGTTATCCGGGAGACCACATGACAGATTATTGTTTTTAGTGAAGGGATTAATACATTAACAATTGCAATCGATTGTTATATTTGATTGTAAAACAGTTTTTTAAGGAGGTATCTTATGTTCAGTACAGAAATCGGAAAGGAGAATTTGCATGATTTTGCATCTCCTGCATTTAAGACAGCTTTTGAGTTCTTGAGACGCAAGGACTTGGCAGAGCTTGAAGAAGGATGGATTGATCTCGAAAACGGAGTAAGGGCATCTGTCCAGCATTATGATTCAATAAATGCGCAAGACGGTTCTTTTGAAAGCCACGAGAAGTTTATTGATATCCAATATGTTATTGAGGGTGAGGAGTATTGCTTTGTTTGCAAAAGAAATGGATTGACTATCAGAACTCCGTACAATGTTGCTAATGATATTACATTCTATAATGAGATAGAAAAATACTCTTCTATTCTCCTTTTGCCTGGTGATTTCATAGTTCTCGGGCCGGAAGATGTGCATAAGCCTAGAGTTAAAGTTGATTGTAATGAACCAATCAAGAAAATTGTACTCAAAGTACCTGTAGAAGGAGTGTGAGATGGTAAGGAAATCCAATGAGAAGATAGTAGAGCGAGTCGAGCATAAATTTGGCGCTGATGGATTTATTACTGTAAGAAACCTGATTAACTCAGATAAAGAACTTAACGGAAAGGGCAGGGTGTTTGCACATACAACTGTAGCGCCGGGTTCTGGCATTGGCTACCATATGCATAATGGTGATACTGAAATCTATTATGTTGTTTCCGGCAGTGCCGAGTACAACGACAATGGAAAGATCACGACAATCAGCGCTGGCGATGTGACTTTAACACCAAGTGGTACGGGTCACGGCATCAACAATAAAGGCTCAGAGCCTTTGGAGATTATTGCTCTGATAATTTACTCATAATAAAAATATTTCTTGACACTATCACCCTTGGGGTAAATAATGGAATCAGCT
Organism: Spirochaetales bacterium UBA6872; assembly: GCA_002452215.1. GTDB lineage: Bacteria > Spirochaetota > Spirochaetia > Sphaerochaetales > Sphaerochaetaceae > Ornithospirochaeta. The sequence continues at coordinate 6,306 of DKCO01000010.1, read as the reverse complement.
TATTGCAATCGATTGCAATAAACTTAATATGGAGGTATTTATGGATTGTGTTTATACAATGGGAAACTTAAGAATAGTTGATCTGACAAAGGGCTTGGATCCAAAGACAGAAACAAGAAGATGCCATCTTTATAGATTCAATACTGGCGGACCAATCCCTGATTATCATACAATCATGGATCTTACAAGTCATCTTGGAACACATTGCGAATGTCCTTATCATCATGATGACAATTGGCCAAGTGTTGCAGAGCTTCCTCTCACAACGTTCTTTGGTCGCGCTATCTACGTCAATATTGATGAGGCTCCTAATTCCCATATTACAGGTGCAATGCTTGACAAGTATTGTGCACCTAAGATGAAGGATGGGACAATTGTCATTATCGATAGCCCTCATAAGCTCGCTCCATTCACGGAAAAGACGAATACAGCTGAAGATAAGAGGCTCTTTGTTAATGGTGAAACAGCTCAATGGTTCAAGGATCACAAAGCCAAGTGTGTTGGATTTGGAGATGGTGTCTCAATTGAAAATTGCAATGAGGATGTAAAGCCTTTCCATGATATTCTTCTTGCTGAGAATATTGTCTTCCTTGAAGTCTTGAAGAATTTGGAGAGACTCGAGAAAGATGTATTCTTCATGAGCTATGCACCACTTCCAATCATGGGACTTGATTCATGTCCTGTTAGGGCATATGCAATTGAGGGACTTTCGGAATTCTCCAACTAAGCAAGGATAGAACATAAGTGAAAATAATTGTTATTGGTGCCGGCGCCATGGGAAGTATCTATGGCGGCCACTTAAGTTTGTGCAATGATGTTACCCTGATTGATACAAATTCTGCTCTTGTGGAGAAAATAAATCATGATGGACTTATGCTGGAAGAGAATGGCGAAAAGAACATTTATAGGCCAAAGGCTAAAGTAGAAGTATCAGCCTCCGATAAAGCCGATCTTATCATCTTGTTTACCAAATCGCTCTATTCAAAGAGTGCTCTTGATGGAGTTAGATCAGCCATAGGCCCTGATACATATCTCATGACACTCCAAAATGGGGCAGGACATGAGCGCTTGCTCGGAGAGTATGTTGATAAAGATCATATAATTATTGGAACAACTGAAGATAACGGCGCTGTAATCTCACTTGCTTGTGTCCATCATGGTGGCAAGGGTATAACAAATATCGGTCTTCTTTCAGGTGTACATGGAAAGGTTTTGGATGAAATCAAAGACAGTTTTGATAAATCTGGATTTGATGTGAGAATCCATTCCAATATACAACGCTTGATTTGGGATAAGTTGATGACTAATGCCTCGCTATCTGTTCTTACGGCAATTTTGCAATGTGATATGGGTTATATAGCAGCAAATGAGAATGCAAGGGGATTGTGTTTGAAACTTATAGGCGAAACTGTAGCCGTTGCTAATGCCATGGAATTGGGCTTTGATCTTGATGAAGTAGAGAAGAAGGTTATTTCCACAAGCGAGAATAACAAAGATGGCTACACAAGCATTATGATCGATATAAAGAACTCACGTCGCACCGAAGTCGATACAATATCGGGTGCTGTAGTTGTAAAAGCAAAAGAGCTTGGTATAAATGTTCCATACATGGAGATGGCTGTGTCACTGGTTCATGCGCTTGAAGACAGAAGATGATGCAAGAAATTCCTCGTTGTTAATGAAATCTTATAGGGCCATTCATAGCATTTGATGGCCTTTTATAGTCCAAAGTTTTTCAATACGCCTCAATATTCAGATATTATATGCTATTTATCACTTGCTCTATTCCACGATAGAGAACAGACTTTACTGTAATCTGGCCATAGCAATGCTCTGTTTCAGTTAAGCGACGGCTTCGCTCTGTGATTGATCTCGAAAATCTTTAAGTTTTTCTGCTGGAATGCATTTCTCAGTCGTCTCTTGGTTTCCGAATATTGCCCAAGATTTTTAAGTAATAATGCTTGGACTGATTCTTTACCAATGAAAACATGCCTTTATTCTTCTATTCATCGTCATTGTTTGTTGCTAAATTATTAGAACTCTTGTTAAAATCAAGAGAGTCGTAGGGGAGAATGTTATTATATGAAGGCACATAGATTAGTTGTTTCTTTTTTTGTTTTGTTTTTGATATTTTTTTCCTCTTATGCATTTGCTGATTCATTTACATTCTCAACAGAGATTGATGGAGTTTCAAATTATAAAGGATTTGGAAGAGGTCTTTTCCCAGTAGGCACCACATTTGCTTATTCTAATTATTTCAAAGTATACAAAGAGCAAAAACAGCAAACGCAGTTTTTTTTGCAAGCGAACATGCAATTCAATACTTCCTTGATTGATGGGAGCTATGATTATTTGACTGGTGAGCCAGTATGGGCAAATACATATTTAGAAAAACAATCTCCTAATTTCTTGCCTGGAGAAGAGTATTTCAATCCAAGGTCATATATAGAGGCATGGGTGCAACAAGGATTTGGAAAGAATCCTGTCTCTGGAGGAAGTCCACTGGTTAATATCCGTTTTGGCATCAATAGCTATTATTCGATAGCTCTAGAGAAGATAAATAGTAGCTCTTTTATCTTTGTAAATGCAGATGGAACACCAAAGTCGCCTTATGGAGATGGTTTTACATCTCCAGCCTTTCCATGGATGGAAGGAAACAGAAGAGCATTGAACAACTATCTCTTCTTAAGAACATATTGGTATATGACAAGATATATAGCAAGAGACTTTAGTGAGGGCATATATGGAGAATTATCGCTTGAATATGGCCCATCATGGTTTGCAAATACTTTATTCCCAGGTGGCGTGCAATCCAACTTCTATAAATTGTATGGCTATCTTGAGCAAAAGCTTTCGCTTTTTTCGATAAAGCAAGATAATGGTTTTGTCTGGTCTTACCTCTACTTAGGACATTCGAATTCGATTAGCTATACAGGAGGGGATGTTGTTCCTCTTAATAAATTGCCATCTGATCGTCTCAGATGGAGCGCAAACGACAGAATTTGGTTAAGGTTCATGGGACCGCAATTCATTGCAAGCGATTGCTACTCGTATTTTGACCTTTCGCTTTCAAACAACCTCTATTTCGGTAAAGTTGTCAATGAAGTAAGCCAAGAAAATGAGGCTATAGAACTTCAAAGCTCCATAGGAGGAACATTCCATCTTAGACTTTTTGGCTTTATTCGCTTCGAGTATAGCTTTGGATACAATATGTTTAGAGGGATATGGGACTATAGCCCTGGCTGGTGGCAAAATGCTAATTTGCGTTTCTATGTTTCTGTTTAAGGAGATGGTTTGATGAGAAAAGGATTTTTGTTTTTAGTTCTGCTTGTTTTGTTGTTATCATCTCTTTTCGCTGTAAGCTTTGGCTATCATGTTTTGGATGTTAGGACTAGTCCGGATTTCGGCAAAGGAGTTTTTCCAACATCACTTGAGTACCAATTCAACTTTCCTATGCCAGGAGAGACAACGCTTTTGACATTTCGTCTTGATAATGGTCTGGATTTCAGAACAATAGCTCAAGATCCTGATAGTGGAAAGCTTCTTGCAAAATACAAAGACATATCGCAAAAAATCCCTGTAAAGGACTATTCTGCTCTTTTTGATGAGTTCAAGCTTCTTTTTAAGCAAGGCTTTGGTAAGACAAGTTTCTCTGATAATAGTCTTGTTGCACTTTCATTTGCATTTGGAGGTAGATTCGAGCTCGCTTTTGAATCTCTCTCTTGGATGAGTGATAAAGATCATACTGTAGGGCTCTTTTGGACCGATACAGAAAAAAAAGAAAATGAAAATGGAAAAAAAGAGCGATTTAGTTCTTTTGTTGGTGCTCCAGAACTTGAGGGTGATAGAAGCATTACAAATACATTTCTGGATTTTGGCCTTGATGTTGATTTGATGAGAGATGATTATGTTGTGAAGAATGGAGTGCGATTGTCGTCTTTGTTGAGGCTATGTCTTGATTGGATTCCATTGAATGATGGCAGCGCGAAATACATTGCAAGTATAAATAGCCTATCATTAGCATATACTCCTGTAGCTATTGTACAAAATAGCGAGAAGGACCTTCATTGGTTTTCTCTTACGATGGGAAATGATCTAACATATAGGTTCATATCTGGCAATAAGGTTCCTTACTATATTCAAGGTGGCGATATCTTTGGCTATAGAGGAGCAAATACAGAACACGTTATAACAAACAGGACTTATATGACTTTATTTGGACCACAGATTGTTGTAAAGGATCTTTATCCTAGCTTGGACTTGTTTCACGATTTTGTTCTTAGCTTCGGTTCTGTTCTCAACATGGAAAATCCAGATAAAATAGCTGAGTATGCTGGCGTCTTAGGCCTCAGGGCTGAATTTAATTTGTACAATATATCTAAGTTTTTCTATGAAGTTGGGATGATATATACAGATCAATTCGACCACGAAAGAAAAAATATCGAAGCCAGATTCGGCTTCACATTGGAGATTTAGTATGAGCAAAAGATTTGTTGTTTTAGCTCTATTTGCTTTTGTTTTTATATCTTCTGTTTTTGCATCAGCATTTTCCTTATATATGACAGGAAGCTATCTTTGGTCATATGACACAAATGTCTTTTCAAATCCAATGGTAAAGAATGCTACTACTAATTCTGCATGGCAACAGATTAGAAAAATCGACCCATATATCAAGAGATTCAACAATGGTTTCAAGCTCACATCTGATATGTTCTTCTCAAAGGAGGGAAGAACAGGTCTTTCTATTAGCTTTGATATAGGCTTTCCATATAAAGCAACGGAGTATGAGCCGGATACAGAAGATTTAAACAATTCAAATTGGGAATACAAATCAAAAGATGCTCTTGATGAGCAAAAAACTTCAATGTTCTTTGGCCTTGGTCCTGCTTTTCGTGTAATTCTTGGCAGAGTTGATATTGCTCTTGCTTTGAGGTTTAGTCTTGGTTCATATGATTATTTTGACAATAATGCAATATTCGGAATACAAGCAGATCCTTATGTGAATGTATTCATCTCAGAAGATATCTATATGACGGCAGGTCTCCATTACGATGCTCATTTGATGTATTTCTACTTGTCTGGAGATGAGATCTACTTGCCAAATTATATAAAGCTAACAGCAGGTGCTTTTGTAGGTGTTGGCTATAAATTCGGTTCAGAGAGGGAAACAAACGTATGAAGAAGATAATATTGCTATTTGTTATTATTTTGCTATTGAATTCATTGTTCGCATCTCCTGAAGTTTGGATCTCGATGGGGCTTTCCTCTGGCAGGGACTATGCATCAGATACTTTGAGAAAAGAGCTCTTGGATACTAATGTATACAACAAAGGCAATGAAAATTCGGAATTTTACATCAACTATCTTGGGCCAATAGTGGGCTTTACATTGTTCCCATCCGATGCTTTCAGAGTTGGCGTTGACTTTGGAGCATCTACTAACTTTACAATTGGTGTATGCGACTCTGGCTCTGTTGGTTCTACATTTAGACGTTTTGACTTTAGAGAGGATTTCAAGCTTGGATTAGCGTACTATCAAATGTTTGGAGCAACTGTTGGTATTTACTCAAGTCTTGGCTTTGATATGAGTTTCTATAGGTTAGGCCTGGATCCAAAGAAAAACCAGACGACTCTTCCCGCTTTTCTTACATTCAGCCAATATAGTTTGTATGCTGATTTTGGCCTTTTGCAAAAGTTCAATAATTGGTTCTTCAAGTTTGGATTCTCATATAATAAGAATCTCTTTAATAAAGAAAACTCAGGTTGGTCTTTGGGTGTAAGCGCATCAGGCGGTTACATCTTCTGATGAGTAGTAATAGTGATTATAGTTATTGCGAGTTCATGACTTTTCACCAGCTGTCTCATCTCTTTGAGTATAAAGCAGGATTAGCTATCTTGTTTTTAGCGCATCAAGGATTTCTTTTTTCAAATCTGCGGGAATATCAAGGCTGTTTATCTTCCCGATAGTTCTTCTTGCCTCTTTTTCAATTCCTTTTTCGATTCCTTTTTCGATTCCTTCTCGTTTCGAGTAATCGATAAAGTCTTTTATCCTTTCTTCTTGGCTCATGCCTCTCATAATCTCTTCTACCTCTTCTTCGTGCTCTCTTATGAAGTCTGCTAGGATATTCTTCTCCAAGCATTCTTCTATTGTTGCTCTTATTGCATCCTCTGTTCTGCCTAGCTTAATCTCTTCAATGAAGAAAACTCAGGTTGGTCTTTGGGTGTAAGTGCATCAGGCGGTTACATCTTCTGATGAGTAGTAATAGTGATTATAGTTATTGCGAGCTCATGACTTTTCACCAGCTGT
>DKCO01000041.1 GCA_002452215.1 Spirochaetales bacterium UBA6872 | reverse complement strand
TTATGCGACTGAATAGTTACTTTGCCATTTGCATTCAGCAACCAGAATATTCGACTCTGATTCAAGGACAATATCAATTTCTTCCTCTATCTTTTCCTTGTTGTTTGTTCCCCACCAAGACCCTGACTTGGTATATATTGCAGGGAGTTTTCTTGAAAAATTCATCTTCTCCAAAAATTGTTTGCATATATCCTCAAAAATATGCCCAAAGTAATCACTGATGTAAGGCTTTATAGCCTCATAGGCCAGCTCTGACTGATTGTTCTCTATTAACCATAGGTTTTCACTTGCAAATCGAAAATAGAACTTGAAAAGGTTGTCTTTGATAACATAGATAGTCTTCTTGGGATTGTTTGATCCTATTGGCAATGATTTGTCTATAATGCCCAGACTAATCATATTTGCAATATAGACCCATAGTTGTGAAGATTCTTTGCCAACAACAGAGGCTATCTCATTAAGCTTATTCTTTCCTCGAGCGATAGTTCGTATTATCGCAAAGTATACTGCCGGTTCACGCAATTCCTCATTCATCAAAGCCAGTGGCTCACTAAATAAGGACCCATTGGGCGAAAGAAGCTCATATTTGACTGCATCCTGCAATGCTTTGTAGCTAGAAAACCTTTCAAGATATTGCGGTATTCCACCGCAAATTCCATATGCATAAAGTTTTTCTTCTTTAGACCAATTTGGAAAGAATCTAATGCTTTCATAATAAGGCAAAGGATTGAGTTTTATTTGCATTGTCCTTCGTCCATAAAGGGGGCTCTCATAATCCATGATTTGCTTTTCCATGAAGCTCATCGAAGATCCACTTAATATCAAGAAAAGTCCAGCATCTTTCCAATCATGGTCGCAATATATCTGGAGTTTTGATGCAATGGAGGCGACAGCAGAAGCAAGATATGGAAATTCATCAATGACAACAATAAGGTGCTCTTTTCTTGCAATCAATGTAATGTAATTGAATAGGTTTTCCCATGTTCCAAAAGAATCAACATATGAATTGCCTTCAAGAGGGCATTGCTTTAATACAGATTCTGAGAAAAGGCGCAGCAATTCTTCTTCTGTATCCTTTGTGCTTACTAGGAAGATATGTTTCTTTCCTTTCAAGAACTCTGTTATCAAGCGAGTCTTGCCAACTCGCCTCCTTCCATAGATCATGCAGCATTGATAAGTCGATTGCGCATATGCCCTTTCTAGGGATTCTATCTCTGCTTTCCTTCCTATAAACATAAGTCATTCTCCAAATTAAGCATAGGATAAAATATATCTAATTGTAAATAGTCTAATCTAAAATAGATAAACAAGAATAATCTGCTTTAGTAAATTACGATTAGACAAAAGGATATTAGGATAGGCAATTGCTATTTGATCCAAACATGTTTTTACTTTGAAAGCATTGGTTTTCCATATCCTTTTTCTGCACTTCACATCAAAAATCCAATTATTTCCTTGCACTACAAGCTATTTACCCGGTGAGGAAATAATGAAAAAGATTCTTTCTATTGCATTGGTTGCACTGCTCGCAGGTTCTGCATTCGCAGCATTCACAGGTAGCGCAACTCTTGGTCTAGGCTATAATTTCGAAAAGGATACTTATGGCTTCTCAAACAGCAATAAGTTCGATTTGGACTTCGAGCTTGCTACTGATAGCGCAGAGAAAGTTGCAGAGGGAGATGTTTATGCATCAATCAAGGCAAACTTCGCTGTAGTTCTTGTTGATGGTGATGACAAGACATCAGGTTTTTCTGACGGAATGCCTCTTACTGGTGGTTCAACAACACCTGGTGGCATAATCAAAGATAAAGATGGTAAGGATCAGACGTTTGTTAAAGATGTAACATTTACAAATAATCTTTTTGCTGTAATCAAGCTCTCTGAGGCTAAGGTTGCTGGCGAGAACTGGTATGTAAGCATCAAGGGAACATCATCAAACGTTGATCTTGCAAAGTCTGCAATCGATACAAGAACAATAAAGAACGATACAGATGACTTTGGTTTTGGTTTGGATGACTATGATGAGGCTGTAACATACAAGGCTGCATATGACAAGGCTCCTGGCTTTGAGGCAGGCTATGCTGACTATGTTATCGGCGCTGGATTCAAGGGAGTAAAGAACAAGGAATTCGGATATAACGTATTTGTTGCTACTCCTGAGTATGACTTCGATGTTGTTACACTCAAGCTCGCTGCATCTGCATCAGACAAGTATAGTGATAAACCTGAGGATTACAAGATTGCTAACGTTGGCGTTTCTGCTAAGGTTGGTTTCGCAACTGACGCTTTCTCAGGCTTTGTTGCATCAGATCTTGGATTCGAGAAGCTTGGAACAGAGAACTGGAAGGCAGAAGACAACTTCAAGGCTGATGTTGCTGCTAACTTCGCAATCTCTCCTGTAACAGTTGATGCTTACTATGCTACATATGTAAAGACAGCAGAGAACAAGGAAACAAAGAAAGTAGACTATACAAAAGATCTTCTCTCTGTACAGGCAAAGGTTGACCTCAATGATTTTGATGTTCCAGTTGCATTGACAGTAGCAGGAAAAGACCTTGTAAACACACAGGATATTTCTCTCAAGGCTGAGTTTGCTGTAACAGAGCAAGTATCTCTTGATGCTAAGGTTGGCTATGTCATTGGTGAAAAGAAGCTTTACACAGAAGGCAATGTTAAGTATGCAGCAGATGCATTCACACTCAAGGCTGGCATGAAGTACAGCACAGTCATCGAGACAGAGAAGAGCAACATCCTTTCTGCAACAGCTTCTATCGAGTCTTCAGTACTTATTCCAGGTGCAACACTCAAGCTTGAGTATGCAAAGGGAGACAAAACCATGAACTTCTTGAAGGATCAGACAGCTTCTGAAGCTCCTCAGAACTTCGGAAAGATCAATGCATCATGCAAGATCGCTTTCTAATATAGAAAGAATCTAAAGAAGCAATTCTCGGCATGGGTTTATCTCATGCCGATTTTATATCTCTAGCAAGACGAAATAGGCGTTTCCCCAATAACCGACTCTCTTGCTGGGGATATTCTGTATATCAATAAAATCCATCTAAGGTTGCATGCTCTAAAGAGCAATAGCAATATATTACTTGAAATTTTCTGCTTAAAAGAACAAAGTTTAAAGTAATTTGATTGAATTCGCTTGTCTATTGTATTATCATAATGAAAACTTGGTTCAATTAAGAGCGAAGTTTAAAGCAGGCTTCAGATGATAAACCGAGATCAATACCTCAATAGACTCATATCGAAAATGAATAATGGCCTCGTGAAAGTAATAACTGGAATAAGGCGCGTAGGCAAATCATATCTGTTGTTCAATATTTTCGACTCATATTTGAAATCCATAGGAATAAGCGATGATAGGATTATAAAAATCGCGCTCGATAAGATTGAATTCGAAGCTCTTCGCAATCCAGAAAAACTCTATTCATACATTTTGGAGAGGATCAATGGCAATGATTCCTTCTATATATTCATTGATGAAATACAGTTTTCATATAGGATAAAGAAGAAAGATATCAAGGTCGATGATATTGCTCCAGAAGATAGGGATCTTGCATATACCACTTTCTATGATGTACTCAATGATCTTATGTCTCGAAAGAATCTTGATTTGTATGTAACTGGAAGCAACTCAAGAATGTTGTCAAAGGACATTGCAACAACCTTTAGAGACAGAGGAGCTGTAATTGAGGTGTTTTCCCTGACATTCAGCGAATTCCTGGAATACAAAAAAATCGAGAAGACTGATGCGTGGCAGGAATATTCCACTTATGGAGGTATGCCGCTTGCAATCATGGAGAATGATGAAAAGGAAAAAGAGGCTTACCTGAAAAGCTTGTTCTCACGTATATATTTCAGCGATATCAAAGAGCGATACAGACTCAAAGATGAAGATGCACTGGAGCGAGTCACAGATGCCGTATTGTCATCAGTCGGATCATTGACAAATCCACACAAATTAAAGAATGCATTGTGCTCTACATATGGGACAAGAATATCTGACCAAACTGTAAAGAACTATCTTGAATACCTTGAGGACTCTTTTCTGATAAAAAGAGCTGAACGTTACGATATTAAAGGCAAAATGTACTTGAACTATCCTTCAAAATACTACGCAACAGATATTGGAATCAGGAATGCACGTTTGAACTTCAGGCAACAAGAGATGCCCCATATAATGGAGAACATCATCTACAATGAGTTGATTTCCAGGGGATATTCGGTTGATGTCGGTGTTGTTGAGGTATCACATACCGAAAATGGAAAGCAAACAAAAACCAATTTGGAAATAGACTTCATTGTCAATCAGAAGAGAGAGCGAACATACATACAATCAGCGTTCAATATCTATGACGAGACAAAAAGGCAGCAAGAGATTAGACCGCTTAAGGGAAGTGGAGATTTTTTCAGAAAGATCGTTATAACAAATGGAAATGAAAAGAAGTGGCAAGACGATGATGGCATTATCTATATCGGTATAATACCTTTCCTTCTAGATAAGCAAATGCTGGAGACGTAGATAAGCTTCATAGAAAAACAAACAGTTATTTATAACCCTTTTTCTGCACTTCACATCAAAAATTCAATTATTTCTTTACACTACAAGCCATTTATCTGGTGAGGAAATAATGAAAAA
>DKCO01000028.1 GCA_002452215.1 Spirochaetales bacterium UBA6872 | reverse complement strand
GTAGAATATGTATTCATAAACCGAAGCTACGTTTGGGACGATGGGCCTCATACACAAGAGGAGAAAGCATTGAGGGACTTTGTCGCTGACATGGGGAAGTCGGATCCCGATGCAATTGTAAGCGAGAGCGCCAGGCGTGTGCTTTCCGAGTACAAGGAAGGTGGAAGGATGTACGACAAGATAGAGCTTGCGTTCAAGGAGCGCTTCAAGGACGACTACAAGAGAGCTGAGATCGAAGGAAGAGAATCTGGACTGAAAGAAGGCCGTGAAGAAAAAGTCGCAAGTTTGTAAGTGCAATGCTTGGAAAAGGCATGTCCTATGACTTGATCTCTGAGATCTCTGGCCTGACTAAAGAACAGATTATGGCAATTGGAAAGTAGGCTTTTTATATCTGAAGGCATTGCATGATCATTGCCTTCATTTTATTTAAGTTGGATCCCAAATCATAAAAAGAGCTTTAAAGTTCTTGTATGTATTCGTCAGCACTATGAGCAGCTCTTGCTCCATCGCCAGCTGCTGTCACAACTTGTCTGAAGGATGTCCTTCTTACATCTCCAGCTGCGAAAAGGCCATCCAATGATGTTTCCATTCTATCATTTGTTTCGATATACCCATCTTTCAAGGCACAAATTCCATCGACAAGACTCGAATTTGGAACAGTTCCAACAAAAATGAAAACGCCATCGCATTTAAGAAAATCGCCATTCGATAGCGACACGGAAGTAACTTTATTCCCGTCTCCGTTTATTTTGGCTACTGAACATGAAAGCATTGATTTTATGTTAGTTGTCTTTGAGACTCTTTCTTGAAGGATGCGTTCTGCTCGGAATTTGTCACGTCTATGAACAATTGTGACAGATGAGCAAAGCTTTGAAAGATATAGTGCATCTGTTAGAGCTGTATCACCACCGCCTACGACAACAACATCCTTGTTTTTGAAAAATGGACCATCGCATGTCGCGCAATACGATACTCCTTTGCCGCTATATTCATCCTCACCATCAACTCCAAGATGCTTATGGCTCGCACCTGTTGCTATGATAACAGCCTTTGATACAATTTCATCGCTATTTGTCTTTACGAAAAAGCGTCTGTCTTTTTTTTCAATTGATAGGGCTTCTATGTAATCGATTTTTGCACCAAATAGTTCGCTTTGCTTTTCAAATCGTTCAGCAAGTTCATAGCCTGAAATTTGCTCAAATCCCGGGTAGTTCTCTATCTTGTCGATAAACATCAATTGCCCACCGGGGCCCATATTGTCGATTACTAGTGTATTATAGCCAGATCTAGATGCATATGATGATGCAGATAGTCCCGCAGGACCGGAACCTATTATAAGGATATCACATTCTACCATCTGTTTTCCTCTTCAATCCTTTTTAGCAGAGCTTCCTCTGCATCCGATCTTCTTATGTAGACAGGTCCTTGGCCTATATCATCTGCTCCAATGCTTTCATATTGTTCCAGTCCAAGTTCGATGAGCGCTCTTGAAATATTTCTGGGAGCGAATGTGTCGATTATTATTCTCGCATCCTCATTTATTTCTTTGAGCTTCTTTGCAAAAGAAGCGGCATCTGGACCTGTAATCAAGACTTCATCTTCATCAAAGTAGGAGACTATGTCCTCAACTTTTGCGTCTCGATCATCAAGAATAGTCTCATTATTCTTCGAAAGTCTTATATAGAACCTTTTTTTCTTTGCGTCTATTGTTGATAGTGTCAAACCTGGATAGAATCCTACGCTTCTCTCTATTGCTTTAAGCGTTGGGACAGATACCATTGGAATAGATAGAGCTGAAGAAAATCCCTTCAATGTTGCCATGCCAATTCTCAAGCCTGTAAATGAGCCAGGACCCCTTGTGCAAATCAGCAAGTCGAGATCCTTTATAGCCATCTTGGCTCTTTTTAGTATAGATTCTATCTCAAAGAGAAGATTCTCTGAGTGCGAGAAGTTTCCATCTACAAGCCTTTCTTCATATGATGCAGTCTTCAGAGCTATAGAAAGGATATTTGTTGATGTGTCAATCGATAGAATATTCATAGTCTTTTCCTTCTCTTTTGATTGAAATCTCTCTTGTACCATCACTATTGATTCCTATCTCGACATAAATTGTGTTATCAGGAAGCATCGATTCAATCTTCTCAGACCATTCAACAAGAGTTATTCCGTCTGGATAGAGAAACTCCTCTCCACCCATCGACTCGAATTCATCTTCTCCCGAGAGCCTGTATAGATCCATGTGGTACATCTTCATGCTGCCGTTGTACTCTTGTACAATCGTGAAAGTAGGAGAGACAATTGCTTCTTCAATGTCCAATGCCTTTGCAATTCCTTTTGCAAGTACTGTCTTGCCAGCACCCAGTGAGCCACGAAGTGATATAACATCGCCTTTTTTTAGGGAATTTCCAAGCCTTATTCCAAGGCTTTCTGTCTCTTCAGCATTTTTGCTTGTATATTGCATAATCAACATTTGTGGTTGCAGCCACAACCTCCTTCATGACCTTCATGCTCACAATTGCAACTATGGCCATCGCTACCGCCACAGCAGCAGTCATCATCCTTTGCAATTTCTGCAAGCTCGGCCTCATACCCATCGTCATCGGGGTCAGAGTCCTCGTCTTTTATGATCTCTTCGTGGATCAACTCTCCGATCTTCTCTCCAGAAAGCATTTGATACTGGTCGATTAAATCTTTTACAATCTTATCATCTCCAGCTAGGAAACGAGCTTTCTCAAGCCATTGACGAGCATTGTCGAAATCCTTATCTATCAAATTCATGTAAGCAAGATTGGAGACTATATTCAAGTTCTCTGGATCCAGATCGACAGCTGTCTCAAGGTAAGTCTTGGCAAGCTCCCCGTTTCCACATTCCAGCTCGCAAATAGACAGTTCATTGTATATCTCACTGTTCGATTCTCCGAGCTTCATGCATTCAAGCAGTGCTTCTTTTGCTTCCTCGTACTTCTTTGCTACTCTCAATGCCCAGCCTTTTAAAAAGTATCCATTCCAGACTTTAGGGTTGGATGATATGAATTTCTCTATCGTAGGCAAAGCTTTTTCAGGCATGCCTAGCATAATGAAATCATAAGCCTCTTTTATCTCATTATCGTTCTCGAGCTGGAAATTAATCTGGCTTTGGATTCTCTTCATCTCTTGCTTTCTTTCGCCTTCTGAGGCAACGAGCATATACCTGTCAAGATACTCTTTTGCATCCTCCAGGTTTCCCATGTAAGCCTCAAAAGATGTAAGCTCGGCAAGGATATCCTCATTTTCCCCAAAGCGTTTGAGTCCATCGATTAAAGTGCGTTTTGCAAGCAATAAGCAATTATCCTCTTCGTCTTCCTTTTTCTTATCTCTGGCATCTACAGCCATATATGAGTAGAGCGTTGCAAGATTTATGCAAGAAGCTGTCTGTGGCAAAAGATGGTAGACAGCAAGAAAGAGCTCCTCTGCAAAGTCATAGTCTTTTTGCTTTTCTTTTGCGATAGCTGCGCTGTTGAGCTTCTTTGCGAGATCTGGTTCAAGTGCATTTATGAATGATTTGTAGTAGTCGAAATCCGGATGTGCCTCATCATATGCAATGACTGTCAACATTCCAGAGATTATATTCTCGACAGTATAATCATTCTCATCTGGTGTCTTTTTCCCTTCCGCAAGCTGTATTGGCAGTTTTCTTTTTGTATCTATTGTGAAATCACCAAGTTTTGTGTTTAAGCTTGATGGCACCGAAATATAATGTATTTGTCTTAATTTGTCTTCTTTCATTAACTAATAATATAACCGTATTTCAAATAGTGAGAAAGACCCTATAGATAGGCTTGTCAACTGCTCTTGAGAATATTTTTCCTCAAGGGGGGATCCTTGTTTGGCTCGCTTTCTGTTCCCTGTTTTACCCAAGGGGCGGGAGCAATGCTGCCATAGCTATACCAGATCCCTTATTTTATAGTTTGGTCCAAGAGGCTTGAGATTCGCCTTATCTATAGGTTCCACGATTTTAGCATTATCGATGTATCTTGCACAATAAGCTTTGAACTATGGCCTACCATTAAGAATATCCTCAATTTCATCCTCTGTCAGATCATCATGGTAGAAAAGACTGTAGTATTCTTTGGTCTTTTCATCGATATCGTCGTAAATATCGGGTGCAAGAACAGATCCTAGCCAATAGATTCCGATAAGCCTGTTTGTTGCTGGAGGAGAGTCTATGAATGAGTATGGGGAGGAAGGAATAAGATAGATTTCATTGTTTTTCACAGCTCTCAGTTCATTCCATGATTTGTCTGTTTTTGCGTTTTTGTATGCCTCCTCATTGGATAGAATGATCACATCAGGATCCCACAGATATATTTGTTCAAGCGATATACTTCCATTCGAGCCAGAGTACGATTGATCGACAACATTCTCAGCTCCGATGTATCTGATTACTTCTTCATGAAATGACCCCGATTGTATTGCATTCAATCCATCTGATGATGATGAGTAGTAGATGCTTTTATTTATTTTGTCTCTATTATTCTTTCCTTTCTCTAATGTATTTTTTGAAAATTTTGCAAGTGTTTCGCCTTGTTCTTCTTTTCCAAGCAATTTCCCAAGTGTTTTGAACATTTCAGGAGTGTTTTCGAGATATCCTTCGATGAATACAACCGGTATGTTTATCTCTTTTGATAGTCTGTCAAGCTCTTTTACCATGTTTTCTTTGTCGCCTTTTATCTCTCCGATATCTATTACGACATCTGGATTAGCGACAATCAAGGCTTCCTTGTTCAAGTTTGCTTTGCTACCATAAAATGCCCCAAATACTGGAAGAGATGCTACTTCTTCCAAAAATGTCTCCATTGCATCATCCGATATTCTAGATGCCCAACCGACAAGCTTTTCAGGTGCTATTGCATACAAAGCCAGCTGTGCAACATTTCCAGATGGTGCGATCCTTTTGATCTCTTTCGGAAGTGTGACCAAGCGCCCTAACGAGTCCGTGAAAACCAATGTTTCATCTTTGACTTTTGTCTCTTGCATCGCTTGTGCCCATAAAGAAAAACCTAATGCTATAAAAATCAATAAAGCAAATATTTTTTTTCTCAATTGCTTGCTCCTTCGACATCTATTTTGAATATTGCTATTTTTTTATTGTTCTCAAGAATGTATTTGTATCTACCTGACTCGAGTCGCTTTATTTTCTCTCTCTTTTCTTTTAGTGTTTGCCCTTCATAATATGAGCAAAGGTATTCTTCGACTTCAATTTCATCCTCAAGAGGCTGATGGAATGCAATAGTTTGTACTTGTTTTTCGTAGCGAAGTCTTCTTCCTCTCAAGAATTCCTCGACTTCTTTTTCGGAAGTATGCCTTAACGATCCTCCTCCAGTTACATATATGATTGTTTTTTTTGCAAGCTTGGAGAATATATCGAAATTGTTGCCCTTTGTTATTTTGCCAAAGAAGAGAAGAAGGAGAGTGTTGGCATTATCATCTAGCTTATAGCTGTCTCCTTGTCTGAAGATATCAAGTCCTGAACGCATTCTTGCTTCTTTTATCACGCTCGCATCTATGTCGTATGCTGAAATACAAAAACCGTCTTTATAAAGAAGTTCAGCACAATATCCAAGGCCACATCCAAGCTCCAAAATCGTATCATCTTTAGAGATCATTGATTCAATTTCTTTCGTAAGTTTTTTATGAAAATCAGAACACTTTGATGCTCTTTCGTACCATTTGATTCTATTCTCGTTCCACCAGGGCTTTACTTCCAGAGGCATGCAAGCCTCCTGTTTCTTCCTGTGTCTATTTCTTCAATAAACAATTCTCTTTTATAAAGCTTGGAAAGCCTTTGTCCATCCTTTAAAACGCTTGGGGGAGAGTACATCTCAGATTTACCATTATCTAGGATCAAGACAGAGCTAGCCATCAGTGCATGCTCAGGGTTGTGTGTGGAAAAAAGTATGGAATACCCATCGCTTCTCAACCTCTCTATACGCTCTAGAACCATTATCTGGTTTGCGTAATCGAGTGCCGACAACGGCTCATCCAAAATCAATGTCTTCGCATCTTGCGTAAGCGCTCTTGCGATCATTGCCAGTTGCTTCTCTCCACCAGAAATCCTGGATATCGATTTTTTCTCAAGTTTTTCGATTCCCAATAGTCTCATATACCCCTTGGCTATCTCATAGTCGATTTTCCCCGGTTTTGAGAAAATCCCCATGGAGCTTGCTCTTCCCATGACAACGCTATCAAGTACAGTAGAGGGGAAAACAGGGTTTGAATATTGTGGAATATATGCGATGCATTTGGCTCTATCTTTGTAAGTCAGCAATCCTAACGATATCCCATCCAACATTATACTGCCCGATTTTGGTTCCAAAAAGCCTAAAAGAAGCTTTAGTAATGTTGTTTTGCCAGAGCCATTACGGCCAAGTAAAGAAACCATATCTCCTGTGTTGACTCTAAAAGAAACATCCTTCAAAACTTCCTTGTCTCTGTAATTGAATGAGATATTTTCGACATCAATATGCATCATCGCGCCTCCCTTGCCTGATAATCAGATACAAAAAGAAAGGTGCTCCAATTAGCGATGTAAGTATTCCTATTGGTATTTCGGATGTTGATATTATTCTTGAAAGTGTATCTGTTATTATCAAAAATGATGAGCCAAGCAATATCGATGCTGGTACAGTTTTTCTAGTGTCGCATCCTATTAGCATTCTAACAATATGTGGAATTACAAGGCCAATCCATCCTATTGCGCCTGCAATTGATATCGATGTTGATATAATGAGCGCTGATGCAATAATCGCTACACTTCTCAATAGTTTTGTATTCACTCCAAGCGATTGGGCTTCTTGATCATCAAGTGACAATAAGTTCAACTTCCATGAGATAGCTAATATAGCAATGATACCGATTGCTATAGGAATTGTGGCCATCATAACATCATTTGACGTAGAGCTTGCAAGAGAACCCATCAAGAAGTATGTTATGTTCGGCAGAGTATCATTTGGATCTGCAACAAGCTTTACATAACTTGTCAACGACGTGAATATAGAGCTTATCATAATGCCACCAAGAACAAAGCCGAGTATTTGGTTGTGTTTTACTCTTGAAGCTACAAGATGCACGAGAAAAATCGAGAAGAGGCCTGCAATAAATGCAAATGCATTTACAGCAATTAAAGGAAGATTCAACAATAGAGCTAATGATGCTCCAAATCCAGCTGAGCTTGTTGTTCCAAGTACATCAGGAGAAACCATTGGATTGTGGAATATTGTCTGGAAAACTAGGCCAGAAAGAGAAAGAGATGCTCCAATAAGTGAGCCAAGTATTACGCGTGGCAGCCTTATGTTTAGCGCAACAATCTCAGCTTGATTACTCCATGTTTGTTCTATGGCAATTAGCTTTGAAAGAATGATCTTTGCAAAAGTTATTGGCGATATTGGATATCGTCCTACCATAAACGAAAGAAGAAAAGATGCAAGATAAAAAAGAAAGAAAAAGAGGATGCAATTTGTGCTTTTTCTCTCAATAGCTGATTTCTTCACTGAAAAACACTCCTGAAGGCTTCTTCAACGGCTTTTTGTGAATCGAGTTGAAACAAGTTGTATTTCTCTAGAATATCCTTACCTGATTCAGTTAAATGGGATCTTCCTCCACCGATTCCGCCTTTTTCGGTGTATACTAGGTTCTCACCGATGGCTTTTGTTGCATTTCTTATCATTGTCCAAGCCTTAGTGTAAGAAAGAGACATAGACTCTGCTGCATCTTTTACGCTTCCTGTTTCCTCAATTGCTTTCAATAAGGATGCAACTCCTGGGCCAAAGAATATCTTGTTGTTTTCTTGTAGCATCAATTTAAAGGCGAATGATATTTCCGTGTTCATCGCTATCCATTATATTTGTGTTTGGAAAATGGTGCAATGTTTTATTTTTTGTTTTAGAATTGTAGCAAGATTTAAAAGTTGGTTTTATGGAACTTTACAGCGAAATTGCAAGGAAAATAAAAGATAATAAGGCACTGATTGCCATAACAGGCGGTGGTGGAAAAACTACGTTGATGGAAAATCTTGCGCTATACTTGAAGAGCAAAGGACTATCTGTCTTGATAACAACAACCACTAAAGTTGAATCCCCGATCTATCATGACTACAAAGTGGATTATGTTTACTCGGATGAAAGCGTTTTGTCGCATGATGTGAAAAAACAAGAGTCTGTCTTCTATGCAAACAAGTCATATGATACGAAAAAATGGATCTCTCCACGTCTTGAAGTGATTATCGCGCTTTCGAAGCTCTATGATGTAGTGATATATGAGGCTGATGGCTCCAGATCTCTTCCGTTGAAGATACACACCGAGCGTGATCCAGTTGTATTGAACTCATCTGATATTGTTATTGGTGTAATGGGTGTTTGGGCCCTTGGCCATAAAGCATATGAGATGTGCTTTGGCGATGGCTCTGGGCGTATAATAGACAAAAGTTACCTTGATGAATATCTTTGCTCAGAAGAGGGACTTTCTAAGTCAATGGAAAAAGCAAAGGAGAAGATATTTGTATTCAATGGTGGCGAGAATGCTAGCGAACATGATAAGTATACTTTAGCTTCATGCAAGAAACCAAGCAACATAATATCATATCTTGCTTCAGCTAGAAGAGATGAGATCTATGCAACTTTTTGAGAGAATTGCAAATGCTGAACGATACTTGGAACCATTTGCGCTTGTCACGCTTTTGTCTGTGAATGGAATTTCACCAAGGACAGAAGGACGTATGGCTGTATTCAAAGATGGTTCGTCATCAGGGACAATCGGTGGTGGCTTGATGGAGCATAGGGCTATCGAAGAGGCATTGAGTGCAATGAAAGAGGGTAAATCTAGGAGATTGGAGTTGCCAATAAGGAGTGATGGGATGGCAGAAGTCTATATAGATGTTCCTATCAAGGATAGAAAAATAATTATAGTAGGAGCTGGGCATGTTGCTGAAGCATTAGCAAGAGTATTTTACTTCCTATCTTGGAATGTTTTTATTTTGGATAATCGCAAAGAATGGGCAAATGAAAAACGTTTTCCACACTCGCATATAATTGTTTATGAAGACATAGTTCATGCTTTCGATCATATTGATGTTGATGGAAATACAGCCATTGTAATTACAAACCCCGAAGAAGGAATAAAGCTTTTCAAGCAACTAGAGGATTCCCATGCTTTCTATGTTGGAATGGTCGGCTCACGAAAAAGGGATTTCTCTTCTTATAGATTTCTTCATTGCCCCGCAGGACTTGATATTGGTGGGGAAAGCCCTGAAGAAGTTGCGCTATCTATTTCGTCCGAGGTTTTGTCTGTCTATAACAAAAAGAGTGGCTTCTGTTTGTCGAATTTCAGAGACAAGCTTGTGGTTGTCAGAGGTGCTGGCGATTTAGCAACTGGCGTAATTGTAAGACTTAAGAACGCCGGCTATAGTGTAATTGCTCTTGAATGCAAAATGCCAACTGTAATCAGAAGAACAGTATCGTTCGCGAGCGCTGTATTCGATGGTGAATGTGTTGTCGAGGGCGTCAAGGCTGTGCTTTGCAAAGATATAGGCCAAGCTCTATCTGTCCTTGATCAAGCTAGTGTGCCTGTTATCGTAGATCAGGAGGGAAAAACCATAGAAGAGCTTAAGCCTCGCTTTGTCGTTGATGCTATCATTGCGAAGAAGAATCTTGGGACAAATAAAAACATGGCTGATTTTGTTGTTGCACTAGGACCGGGATTCAATGCAGGTGTAGACTCGGATGTTGTCATAGAGACGATGAGAGGGCATTCTCTCGGTACAATAATAAAATCTGGATATGCTCTTGCAAATACAGCAATCCCAGCTGTCATTGCTGGCTTTGGCAAGGAGAGGGTGATCCACTCGCCATGTTCTGGTGTTTTCAAAGCAAATTCAAAAATTGGTGATATTGTAAAAAAGGGAGATGTTATTGCATTTGTTGACTCTACTCCTGTCTATGCAACTATCGACGGAAAAGTAAGAGGCCTCTTGCATGATGGAATTAGCGTCCCAATTGGCTTCAAGATTTCTGATATCGATCCAAGAGGAGAGAGCGCGATGTACATGAGCATAAGCGACAAAGCTAGAGCAATAGCAGGCGGTGTTCTGGAAGCGATCGATTCCTATTGTGCAAACGTTAAGAGATAGATTCGAAATTGGCTATGCAACATTGTAGAATCATGGCTTTTCTGCTAGTCTTTTGTTATGGAAAACATGTGTCTTCTTTCAAGAATCAAGCAGGTAAGAAAAGCTTCAAAAAATCTGGCCATTTCATCTGATGATGTCAGACGAGATGTGCTTGGGACTATTGCAAGAGCGCTAGAGGATAAAAAGGATTTTCTTTTTGCCCAGAACAAAAAGGATCTCGATCTTGCTTTGGAAAATGGTATCAAAGAGTCTCTATATCATCGGCTTGTGTTCTCTGATGACAAACTTTCTTCCGTGACAAAGGGGCTGAAAGAGCTTCAAAACCTCCCAGATCCGATAGGAAAAGCAAAAGAGAAAAGAGAGCTTGATGATAATTTCATCTTGGAGAAGAGGACATACCCTTTAGGTGTTATCGCAATGATCTTCGAGTCCCGTCCAGATGCCCTTGTGCAAATTGCTGGATTAGCGCTTAGATCTGGAAATGGCATAATTCTAAAGGGTGGAAAGGAAGCCACTTATTCAAACAGAGCGCTTGTAAAAGTCATAAAGGACGCAACTGAAAAGACTCCAATAGGCTCTGATTGGATTCTTGCAATTGAGTCCCATGAGGATGTGAATACTCTCTTGAAGGCAGAGGGAGATGTAGATTTGCTGATTCCTCGAGGATCCAATGCTTTTGTTCGCTTTGTGATGGACAATACGCATATTCCTGTTATGGGACATGCCGATGGCATATGCTCGACATACGTCGACGAGAGTGCGGATCTTGACCTTGCTTTGGATGTTTGTATAGATGCAAAGGTGCAATATCCAGCTGCTTGCAATGCAACAGAGACCTTTCTTGTGCACAGCAAGGTAGCAAAGTCATTTATTCCTAGGCTGAAAAAAGCTTTCGACAAAGAAAAAGTCATCATACATGGAGATCAAAGAGTGCAAGAGTTGATAGAATGCATTCCAGCCAATGATAGCGATTGGGATAGCGAGTATCTTGCACTTGAGTGCGCGATGAAGATCGTAGACTCAATAGATCAAGCGATAGAGCATATTTCAATCCATGGCTCGCATCATACAGATGCAATTATAACTTCGGATGAGAAGAATCGCGATAAGTTCTTCTCTGAAGTCGATAGTGCAGATGTGTTTTCGAATTGCTCTACACGTTTTGCTGATGGATTTAGATTTGGCCTTGGTGCTGAAGTTGGAATATCAACATCAAAACTCCATGCAAGGGGACCGGTTGGGCTGGATGGCCTTACTACGACCAAGTGGCTCTTGATTGGGCATGGCGAGACAGTAGCTGAATACAGTGGCAAGAATTCAAAGAGCTTCAAGCACAAGGAGTTGATCTGATGCGTGATTTCTCGAAAACAAGAAGAATAGTGATAAAAGTCGGCACCAATCTTTTGACAAACAACGAAGGGATCAACAAAGATCGTATCAAGGATATTGTTTCGCAAATAGTGGCGATAAGAGACAAAGGACATCAAGTGATCCTTGTCTCCTCAGGAGCTGTATGGCTTGGTGCAAAAGCCCTGAAGCATAATAGCCCTGTTGTTTATATTGCGATGAGGCAAGCTTGCGCATCTATTGGACAGCCTATATTGATGGCAGCTTACCAAGAAGAGTTCTCAAAGCACAATATGATTTGCTCTCAAGTATTGATCACGAGAAGCGTTCTTTCCAATCGGACCAGCTATAAAAACCTTAGGACGACAGTATCGACACTGCTTGCATTGGGAGTTGTTCCGATTTTCAATGAAAACGATGTTGTCTCCACAGCCGAAATAGGCAATGTTTTGGGAGACAATGATAGAATGTCAGCGCTTGTCGCATCGAAGATAGATGCAGATCTTTTGATTTTGTTGACAGATATAGATGGATTATATACAGGCAATCCGAGAAAAGAGAAGGATGCTGTGATGATAAAGAATATTCCTGAGCTTACAAACGAAATATTCTCGTTTGCCAAAGGTGCTGGGAATATTTTCTCAACAGGAGGAATGAAGACAAAGCTCCTTGCGGCTCAGATCGCTCAAAAGGGTGGTTGTGGCACCATAATCGCATCAGGATATGAGAAAAATGCTCTTGTTCGAATTGTCGATGGAGAGGAGCTGGGGTCGTATATATTCCCAGAAGAGAGATTGAAACAGCGTGAGAGGTGGATTCTCAACACTCCAGCTGTTGGGAAAATAATTGTCGATGATGGGGCGAAAAAGGCACTTTTGGCACATAAAAGCCTTCTTCCTTCTGGAATAAAGCATATTGATGGAGTTTTTTCCGAGGGGGATGTTGTAGATGTCGCTACAACTGATGGCAAAGTGTTTTTAAAAGCTGTGCCTTACTTCAATTCAACTGATTTGACAATCATCCAAGGACATAAGAGCTCCGATATCGAGGCTTTGCTTGGATATGGGAAGAAAGATGTTATTTTTCGCCCAGACGATATTGTGGTGGTAGGGGATGAGCACGTATAGGATTGTATATCGCAAGCAGGATTTGGGACTTAGGTTGTCTTCTCTTTACAGGCAACAACAGCTTTCTATTGGCATCTTGGATCTGGGGTCGAGAGAAGAGCTTGTGGAAGCTATCGAGTGGTATCTTGAGAATATGAACAACTCGATTCATGTCATGACAACGGAAGATGCAATCGAGAAAGATGATATAACATCGAAATATCCTGAAGTCACTTTCATTATATTCAAGAATGCAACAACATCAGGGGAGTATATAAACTCGTTTGCTGACCAATGCTATGCTACATATTTTCTTGTTGTAAGGACAGATTGTGCTCTTATTTCGTTTGATGGCAGTCAGCTTATGTCTATAATGGGGGAGAAGAACCATCCAGCCATGATTACGCCTGTCATGCTCTCATCTGATGGAAAAGTGCTTCCTAGCATCCGAGTCCCGCATTTAAGAGGAAAGGATGTCGATCCTTTGTCCTTCTTGCCCGAGAACCAAACAGATCCGGTATTTTTGACAGACAAGTGCACGAACAATCTTTATCCATTGATGGAGATAGGGCTTTATGATAGAGCGCTTTTCCAGAGGCTAAGGGAATATGACACAGAGATTGCGGGAGAATACTTTCAAGCATTGGATTATGGCCTCAGATGCTATTTGATGGGCTATTCAATCGTCACGACAAGAGCATTGGCAATCTTGTTTCCGCAAAGAATCACGATAATAGAAGACAGAAGCGAATGCTATGGCATGAATCGTTTTTATACAAAGGCTCTTTCTATACGTAAAATCGCTGGCAAGAATGTAGCTGAGAAATGGAAGCCATATGTCGATAAGAAAGTATTCAATGATGAAGTGAAGAAGAAACTCATCAATTTGCAAAAGACAGACTTCAAGACATTGATGGAAAATTGGAGTTAGTACACAAATGCTCCTCACTGACTCATGTTCTCGAAGACAATGAGGAGAGTATGCTATATTTGGTTTTCTTTCTTCTTTGTCTCGACAATCAGCTTTGTTTTCAGGTTCCTGAGCTTCTCGGAAAGGGACACTTTGTAGATATGCGGGTTTATCTGCCTTTTGTAAGACTTGTCGAAGTGGCTAAGAAGCTCCGCAGATCTCGATTGTATCTCCTTCAAGCTGGGTTTTTCATATAATCTCTTCCCATTTTCAAGCTTCTTTGTCAAAAGTGGCTTTATTGAGCAATAGCTCGATTTCTTCATAACAAAGAAGTCTTGCGTAGAGAATGGATGATAGAATGTGTAGTCGTTTCCGCATTCAAGCTCCTCTTCATCGAGGACAATCAAATCGGCAAGTGCAGAGGAGGACCTGTCAAAGAACCTATATACTTGTTTTATCCCAGGATTTGTTGTTTTCTCATAGCTGTTGGAAACCTTCAATGTTGGTATAAATGAACCTTCATGCTCCTTTGCGGCAAGCTTGTATACGCCATTTAGGGATGATTGCGTGCCGCCAGTTACCAAGTGTGTCCCGATTCCCCAGCTGTCAATTGGAGCTCCATCGTTTACAAGGTTGAGGATTATTTCCTCTGTCAGGTCGTTTGAGACGCATATTGTTGCATCCTCAAGGCCTGATGAATCAAGCCTCTCCCTAATTGCTTTAGTAAGATAGTTCAAGTCTCCAGAATCAATTCTTACGCCGATTCTTTTGCCTTTCTTCTTCATCTCAAGCCCGACTTCTATCGCAGCATCTATTCCTGAGCCCAATGTGTCATATGTGTCTATCAAGAAAATACAATTGTCTGGATAGAGTGTTGCAAAATTTCGGAAGGCCTCAATCTCGGAATCGAAGCTCATTATCCAAGAGTGAGCCATAGTTCCAGCGACAGGAATATTGTATTCTTTGCCAGCATAGGTATTTGATGTCGATTTTGTTCCTCCAATAAAGGATGCTCTAGATGCAGCATGGGCGCCGTTTTCACCTTGCGCACGCCTCAGTCCGAATTCCATTATCGCACCATGTCCCTTCGTAGCAAGTACCATCCTGTTTGCTTTTGTTGCTATAAGAGTTTGGAAATTAATCGTATTTAGCAAAAGTGATTCGATTAATTGTGCATCCAAAAGCGTTGTCTCTACTCTTATCAATGGCTCTCCGGGAAAAGCTGGCGTTCCTTCATCGAATGCATACACATCTCCTGAGAAGCGATAGTTTGAAAGATAGTCGATAAATGACGGATCAAATAGATTCAAGTCCCTCAAGTATTCGATATCACCACTAGAGAACCTAAGGTTTTCGAGTTTGTCCAAAACCTCTTCGATTCCAGTGAAAATCGTGTATCCACCTTGAAACGGGTTGTTTCTGTAGAACATGTCGAATACGACTCTAGGGTTGTGATGCTGCAAGAAATAGCCTTGCATCATCGTCAGCTCGTAGAAATCTGTTATGAGTGCGCTAGTCATTTTTCAATCCTGTCAAAGCCACAGTATGGAATAAGTGCATTAGGAATGGAAACAGATCCATCCTCGTTTTGATAGTTCTCCAAGATTGCAACAATCGCTCTAGATAGAGCTACAGCTGTTCCATTGAGCATGTGCACGAACTTCAGTTTTCCATCATCATCCCTGAATCTTATGTTCAAGCTTCTTGCTTGGTAGTCTGTGCAATTCGATGTACTTGTGACTTCACCATACTCGCCGTCATCGCCTCGTCCTGGCATCCATGCCTCTATATCGAACTTTCTGTATGCAGGCGCACCAAGATCTCCAGTTGCTGTATCTACGATTCTATATGGCAGTCCAAGTCCTGAGAAGATCTCTTCTTCTATCGACAGGATTTGTTTGTGGAATTCTTCCGACTCTTCAGGAAGGCAATAGATGAACATCTCCAGCTTTGAGAATTGATGCACTCTGTAAAGACCTTTTGAGTATTGGCCAGCTCCGCCAGCTTCTCTCCTGAAGCAATGTGAAAGCCCTGTCATCTTTATTGGAAGATCCTTTTTCTCAAGGATTGTATCTGAGTAATAGCCTCCAAGAGTGATCTCTGCTGTCCCAACAAGGCATGTTCCAGTACCTTCGATAGTGTAGATATTGGATTCTGCTCCCCTTGGATTGAATCCAATTCCATTCAATATCTCTTCCTTGGCAACATCCGGCGTTATAAATGGTGTAAAGCCATGTTTTACTACTATATCCATTGCATATCGCTCGAGTGCCATTTGCAAAATAACGCCTTTCTTCTTTATGTAGTAGAACTTTTGACCTGATACTTTTGCACCTTTATCGAAGTCCAGGATATCCAAAGCCTCTCCCAGCTGAACATGGTCTTTTGCTTTGAATTGAAAATGCTTGGGCTCTCCTACGAATTTTATTGCAAGGTTGTCCTTGTCTTCCTTTCCTATAGGAGCTTCAGGGGAGGCATAGTTTGGAATGGTTCGTACTTCTTCTGCAAATTTCTTCTCGATCTCTGAGAGCTTCTCCTCAAGAGATGCAAGCTCTGACTTGACTTTCTTTCCTTCCTCAATAAGCTGTGCTCTTGTATTCTGGTCGAGTTTTTGCTTCATCTTTTGGGCGTTCTCATTTCGTTTTGCTCTCAATTTGTCTACTTCAACGAGAATCGATGCACGCTCTTCCTGGTCTTTGATGATTGCATCCAAATCGACATTCATATAGCGATTCTTTATGTTGTTTGCAATCTCGTCTCTCCTGGATTTCAATTCTTTGATATCTATCATACTTCTCTCCCTTGCTTAAGCGTTTTTTTCTAGCTCTCTTGATCTTTCAGCTGCGGCTGAAACAGCATTTATTACTGTCTTTGCGAACGAGCCGTCATCCAAGGCCTTTATCCCTTCGATTGTTGTTCCTCCTGCTGAGCATACCATAGTCTCAAGCTCAATTGCACTAAGGTTGCTCTCTTTTTGAAGCGATGCCGCGCTGATAAGTGTATCTCTTGCGATATCTAGTGCATTTTTGTATGGTATTCCTTCTCTTACACCGCCCATCGCAATCTGGTGCATGAACTCGAAAACATATGCAATTGCTGAACCAGAGATTCCAATGAAGGCTGGGAAAAGCTTCTCATTAAGCTCGAATGCCGAACCGAAAGAAGAGGCTACGTCCATAGCGATTTTCTTGCATTTGTCATCGACATTGTCATTTGTTGCTACAGCTGTGACAGCTTTTTTCGTCTTTGCTGCGATATTTGGCATAAATCTTACAATAGGAATCGCATCTGATATGTTTTTCTCTAGTGTTTGCAATGATACTCCAGCAGCGATAGAGATGAACATCTTTGGCTTCAATTGACTTAGCTTTGCGTACATTGAGGGTAGAACTTGAGGCTTTAGTGCAATCAAAACGATATCTTTTGCCTCGATTTCGTCAAAAGAGCCAATTGCATTAATCTTTTTCCCTTGAGCTGTCTTATTGGATGCTTCTATATTCTTGTCATATATGGAAACATTGTAATTCTCATTTTCAGATAGGGCCGAGGCTATTGCGCCTCCCATATTTCCTGCACCTATTATTGTTATATCCATTTCTTCTCCTTGTCTAATTATTGAAGATCTTTAAAGCCTTGCTGCCTTAGCGCCTCATATACAACTATTGCAACTGAATTCGAAAGATTTAGGCATCTGATGCCTTTTGCCATTGGGATTCGCATTGTGTTTCCATTGTGTTCAACGATTATTTTCTCACCAAGCCCTGTCGACTCTCTTCCAAAACAGAGATAAATATCGCCAGAATTCGAGAAATCGATAGTCGAATAGTTGTGCTTTCCTTTTGACGAAAAGAAGTACATCGTATCGTTTTTATGCTTTGAGAAGAAATCGTTCTCATCTTCGTATTCAAAGATCTTCACATCCTTCCAGTAATCCAATCCAGCATGCCTTACAGCTTTTTCGGATATATCGAAGCCGAGCGGGTGAATCAAATGGAGCTCAGAGCCAGTTGCAGCGCAAGTCCTTGCAATATTTCCTGTGTTTTGTGGAATCTCGGGCTCGAAAAGGCATACTTTCAACATATTGATAGATTAACACCAAAGACAGTCAATCTCAATAAGGGTTTTGCTATAGACAAAGCCTGTTTTTTGTAGCTATCCTCTGCCTATGGAATACTTAAAGGCTCTGGTTTTGGGGATAGTACAAGGTGTTACGGAGTGGCTTCCGATATCATCGACAGCACATTTGTTGATAGTAGACGACTTGATCAGATTAAATGGATCTAGCGATTTCAAGGACCTTTTTCTTGTGCTTGTGCAACTTGGATCTATTTTGGCTGTGGTTGTCCTCTATTTCAACGAGCTTTTTCCGCTCAAGCACGATAGAGTAGAAAGAAACAGGAGCTTTTCTCTTTGGCTGAAGATAATCGTTGCATCGATTCCTGCTGCAATTCTCGGCCTCCTTCTTGATGACATTGTCTCGTCATATCTATCGACAATATGGGTAATTGCAGGGGCTCTTGCACTCTATGGCATCCTTTATATTGCCTTGGAGAAAAGCGGTTTTGCCCAAAGAAGAGTGAAGTATGAAAACGTTGAGGAAGTGAGCCTCAAAAAGGCATTTTGCCTTGGGCTTTTCCAATCTCTTGCCATAATACCGGGAACATCCAGATCTGGCTCTACTATCCTTGGTGGAATGGTGCTGGGACTATCTAGGGAGCTGTCGGCAAAGTTCAGCTTCTTTATGGCGATTCCTGTTATGGCAGGGGCATCTCTTTTGAGGTTTTTGAAGCACTTTGCAATCGTATCGGCAAGAGAGTGGAGCCTACTTCTCTTTGCGACATCAATATCATTCCTGGTCTCTATGTTATCGATAAAATGGCTTGTTGGGTTTGTGCGAAAGCATTCCTTTGTCGGATTTGGAGTCTACAGGATTGTCCTAGCTTTCATTCTCGTCATTTACCTGGTTCTTAAGTAGCCCAGCCTTTATTACTTTCTTTCCATCCCTTGAGAGAGATAGGATAGTCTTTTCCAGGGCTCTCCTTTTTTCCTTGTCCTCTGAGAAGAGTTCTTTCTGCTCTGGCTCTTCGCCACTATAAAGCTGTCCAAGTGCAAGCCCTATCAATCTTATTCCTTGTCCTTTGAATTTTACTCTTAAGAGGCGTTTTGCGACCTTGTGGATATCGTCCGATGAGTATAGGTTGCAATCAGGCGTTTCTTGTATTGTCGTAGTCGTAAAATCACCATAGCGAAGTTTCAATGTCACACTTCTTGCAATTACTTTTTCGGAAAGAGCCCTGAATGAAAGATCCGATGCCATCTCCAATAAACAGCTGTCTAATGCATCGATGCTGTATACATCTGGATAGAATGTGATCTCGGATGAGATTGAGTGTGATTTTCTAGCTCCTTGGTAAATCCCAGGATCTATTCCTCTGACAATGCTGTAAAGATATTCGCCGCTTTTATCTCCCATCATTGCCTTGAGCTGATCAAGAGTATAAGCGCGGATTGTCTCTGTCGATTGCATTCCTTTTCTTTCCAAAGCCTCGTACATCGCATTTCCGACACCCCAGAGTTTTCTCAGCCCAACCTTGTCTACAAACTCCATCTCACGTCCACTTGGGACTATTGTCAGGCCATCAGGCTTGTGGTAGTCGGATGCAAGCTTCGCAATGAATCTGCTTGTTGCGACACCGATTGATACTGTAAGTCCTGTTTCTTCGGCGATTTTCCTCTTCAATTCCTTTGCAGCTCTTCCTGGAAGAGGGTAGATCCTTTCCATTCCAGTCAAATCAAGGAATGCTTCATCTATGGAAACTTGCAAAAAACCTGGCGCGAAATCCTTTATGATTTTCATAACTTCCTTCGATTTTTCGCTATAACGGCTATATCGTCCGGGTATGCAAATTGCATTTGGGCATAGCCTTAATGCTGTTGTCATTGGCATTGCGGAGTGTACGCCATACTTTCGAGCCTCGTAAGAGCATGTGCTTGCGACGTTTCTTGGTCCTGGAGTGCCAATGATCAAAGGTTTGTCTTTGTATTGAGGATTGTCCAGAATCTCCACAGAGGCAAAGAACGCATCGAGGTCGATATGAAAGAAAACACAGCCCATAGCCATTATTATAGCATTTTTGCCTTCCTTTGTTATAATATCGTCATATGATGAAGAGGCTTCTCCTATTTGTTTTTTCCATCGTCCTTGTGTTTTCGCTTTATGCCAAAGATACGCTGTATTCCTCGAACTCGAATACGTCCAAGGCCCAGTTGGCATCGCCATTTAAAAGCGTTGCATACCATGGCGATTTTCTAGACTTTTTATCAAACCCGGCATCTCTTGCTTTAATGGATAGCGACCAAGGCTCGTTTATGCTGAGGCTGTTTTCATCCGATAATATTCCAATCAGCAACTTTTCAAAGAAGACAGGATATATGAATGACATGGTGAACGAACTGAGCGTTGCGTTCGCAGGAAAGAATATAGCATTCGTTGCAAATGTGGGTACATCCTTTGAGAGGAAGAGCCAGGATCTTGCTATCTTTGATATTTTCTCGAATATCGATATTGAAGTCGATTGGGCTTTCTCTTTTCCATATGTATCGCTTGGCATGTCGATAAAGGGTGGCAATTCGCTTGTTAGATATGAACGACCGATAAATAATGTCTTTGATGCTATATCCAATGCCTGGTTCAGCCCATTTGAAAGCTCCTCTGGAAAAGAGAGATTCTCGCTTGGCTCTGGGCTTGTTGTCTATTTCGATTATTTCTCTTTTGGTTTGAATATTGATGGGATACTTTCATTGGATGAGAGAAGTGAATTGGTCGCTAGCTGGTCAAATATTGCAAAGAACTCATCTGTTTCATTTGCATCCAACGGAAGCAGGTTTACCAAGGATGGCGACTTGTTTTTCATTTTGCCTCGCGTATCGATTTCTTTTTCGAACTTCGATGGCACAGGCTATACATTTTCCGCAAAGACAGACTTTACTTTCCAGTTTCTTCCTGATTGCAATCTCTCGCTAGGTGTCGGATATATGGAAGTGTCGCATTCGTTCTTCTCTTTCAATAAAGAAAATGGAAACCTCGATGTTTTCCTGAAGGGAAGATTCTGGGACTTCTCTCTTGCTATAGGGTTTGGGTGCGGTGTCGGCTCATTTGACAATATTGCTCCATTTGTCGGTTTTTCATACATCGGATAAGGCACTATGATTTCAACAATAGGCTTGGATATGACACGAAATGCAAGTGATTTCAGACACTTGCAAAATCTTGATGATGGCATGTACAGCCATATTTTGGGCAAAATACGAAAGAGGATACAAAAGCCCTGTATCCTTCTTCTTACTTGTGATCGAGCAGAGCTTTATATCGAGGGGACAATGCCATCGCCAGAGATTTTTGAGAGAGCATTGTCTTTGAATATTGCCAAAGCAAAAGCTTCCAGATATTCGATGTGTGGCAAAGATGCAATGATGCATCTCTTTCTTCTTGCATCTGGTGTACTATCACCTCTGTTTGGTGAGGATGCTATTTTGTCTCAGCTTTTGCACTCTTTGGATATCGCTCGCGACAATGGCTCATCATCACCATGCCTTTCAAGGCTCTTTAATATGGCAATCGCATTCGGAAAGAGAATGCAAAGCGAATACAAGCTTGATGATTTTGACTTGTCTATTGCTCAGAAAATTGCATCAATGATCGAAAAGGGTTCTAATATATTGATCATCGGCTGTGGCTTTAGATCCAAGATGCTTGCCGAGCTTTTGAAAAGTGATAACAGAGTAGTCATGACACTACGAGACAGCGAGAAGACTTTTCTGCTTCCTATTGGAGTCGAATCGATTGCCTATGACGAAAGAAGAAACTCGCTGGACCAGTTCGATGTTGTCATATCAGCGACATATGGACTATATCATACATTCGAGGATGTCGATTTGCCTCTATTTGCTGGGAAGAAAATCTTTGATCTTGCGCCAGTTGAGGATTTGCCATCATCGTTCGATGCAATCAAAATTAGCGATATAGATGGTAGCAACTCAAAAAGAGATAAGCTTGTCGATGCTATATCAAAACGCGCTAATGACGAGACAGGGGAGTTTATTCGCTTTCAGAAGAAGGCTGAAAAAGCACCTGGCATAGATCTGATGTCTGAGTCGTTTTCTTATGAAGTCGTAAGAAGAATGCAATGCCAGATAGATAAGCTTGATGTCGGCAATTGCGATAAAAAAGCCTTTCTCGATGCTCTTTATGATAGCGTAAGAAAGGCATATATCGCATTCGAATTCTCAAAGAAGAATCCTTAGAATACAGTGAATGTGTTTGTATATGTAACGCTCTCTCCCTTCCTAAGAGGCCTTGTCTCGTTCATTTCTTCAATCTCCAAAGGCCTTTGTGCATCGCCAAATGATAGCATCGGTTCAATGCAAACGTATTGCCCATGTTGTGGTGCGCATGTCCAAACTGTTAAAGTCGTCATATCGCCCATCGTAGCTGTAACTCCATGCTCGCCAGATGATGATGTGAGCGTCACTTCATCGCTCTTTACATTGTCTAGTACAATCGCACCGATGTCTGTTATAGCTCTCGATAGATCAAAGCTGTCGCCATCAACGAAATCCTCTGTGTATACAAAGCGTCCGTTTACAGCTGTCTTCTTGTTCAGCTTCTCGTTTTGAGAGAAGTTGACAGTGTATGTATCGAGTTCACAGCCTTTGCCATTTATGTCAAGGCTGAAAGCTGGATGCCATCCGAATGTATAATACAAATCATCCTTTGCCTCTATTGTTGCCGATGCTTCATAGCCATTTGGCAAAAGAGTATAGGTGACAACAAGCCTGAAACCGAATGGGTAGTATTTGCTTCGTGTTTCTGGACTGTCTTCCAGAACAAACTGTGCACTCTTTTCTGTATGGTCTACAACTGTGAATTCCATATCGCGCGCAAAGCCGTTGCCTGGCATGTCATACAACTTCCCCTTTGCCATTATCTTGTTGTCTTTTGTTGGCCCAATCATTGGGAAAAGCAATGGCGCTCTTCTGAACCAGTACTTTTTGTCTCCTTGCCAGATGTATTCTCGTCCTTCATATACAAGACTTTGGGGTTCGGCACCAAGTGTGGAGATTGCCATTGTTGTATCATTGTTTTTCAGATTTATGATCATTTTCCGCTCCTGTTTTTACAAGTTGATTATAGTCTCTTTCCAATTTGTGTGCCATAAGCTTTCCCATATCTATGCGACATATTATCTTGAAATAGAGGAGGAGTTATGAAAGTTACGCTTTTTGATGCTAAGGGTTATGATCGGGAAACGTTCGAGAAAGAGAACAAAGGTCGATATGAATTGTCGTATTTCGATGTGGGCCTTGATGCAAAGACAGCATCGCTTGCATCCGGATCTGATGTTGTAGTTCCATTTGTCAATGACGATATCTCAAAAGAGACGTTGAAAGTATTGAAGAAGGAAGGAGTTAAGCTTGTGGCATTGAGATGCGCTGGCTTTAACAATGTCGACATTGAAAGTGCAAACTCATTGGGTATTCCTGTTGTGAGGGTGCCAGCATATAGTCCTCATGCTGTTGCCGAGGCGGCATTTGCGCTTTTGCTTGCATTGGACAGGAAGCTTGTCCACTCATATGTACGGACAAGGGAGTTCAATTTCTCGCTCTCGGGTCTTGTTGGATTCGACTTATATGGAAAGACTGTTGGTGTTATCGGGACGGGAAAGATCGGGCGATGCTTTATCGAGATCGCAAAGGGCTTTGGAATGAAGGTTTTGTGCTATGACCCATACCCAAGCGAAATTGAGGGAGCTGAGTTTGTAGAGCTCGATACTCTATTTGCCCAGAGCGACATAATATCATTGCATTGTCCGCTAACACGAGAGACAAAGCACATTATAGACAGGGACTCTATCGAGATAATGAAGAAGGGTGTCTATATCATAAATACATCCAGAGGTGCATTGATCCGCTCGGATGATCTTCTGGAGGGATTGAAATCAAAGAAGATTGGAGGAGCTGGGTTGGATGTCTATGAAGAGGAGAGTGGAATCTTCTTCGAGGACAACTCTGAGTATGGCGTGGATGATGATATCCTTGCGCGTCTTATCTCTATGCCAAATGTTCTGGTAACTGGCCATCAGGCATATCTTACGAGTGAAGCTCTGATGAATATTGCATCAGTTACCTTTGACAATATCGACGCATTTTTCTCTGGCAAGGAACTCTTGAACCAAGTCAAGTAGTACAAAGTACCAATTATTCTTAAGCGGGTAATTATCTTATCCGCTTTTTACTTTATTTTACTAGAATTTACTTAAAAACAAAATAATATTCAAAGATCATTGTTTACTTCCATTGATTTTTTCTTCTGGTAGATTTTATCACAATAGCACGATACTGTTATTTGACTTGAATTTTAACGCAGATAAATTCTATTATAAGATTAGATAATAAATATATGGAATTTTATTTACACTAAGATATTTTCTTTACATACTTAATTTTAGCTTCAGAAAATTGGATTTAATTCCCATTTAATGTTATGTAAATCCTAAAAAGATTTTATTTGCTATGTTTCTTGCTGAAAATCTGAGAGAAGTAATATTAATCGAATTAAATAATTTAGGTTTTCACATTGTTTTTACAAAACATTAACTAAAATTTACTATGAAATGATGTAAAAAGCTGTTAGGATTCGTATCAAGGAGTTGGCAATGTCGGGTCTTAAGGAAATATCGAAAGCGTGTAATGTTTCAATTGCGACAGTATCGAGAGTTCTTAATAATGATGTAACTCTTTCTGTTTCGCCAGAGGTTAAAGATGCGATTTTGAAGGAAGCTGAAAGCCTTTCCTACAAAACTCCTCGCCAGCGTGCGCTTGTGCAAAAGTTGCTTTTGAAATACAGAGTCGGACTTGTCTTGCAAGGCATGGATGTAATGGGTTCGGATCTAAAGCTCGTGTCAATGCTAGATCCGATGGCTAGAGAATATGAGCTGTCTCTTTCGTATTTTAATCAGGAGGAGTGTTATGATGCATTGCTGCTGATAGGGAAGTTCTCTTCGGATGAGATCGATTTTTATCTTTCATATACTAGCAAGCTTTTATTTATGAATGAAATGACAAATGATTATGAGCAAGATTCAATCATGGTCGATTATGCTTTGTCTTCAAAACTCATATACGATTACTTTGTTTCAAGAGGAATTACGAGAATTAGCTACTTCGGTGGAACATACTATCGTAATGGCTTTGTTATTGGAAAGAACCGAATAGATGGATTTAAGGAAAAGTTGGAAGAATCTGGCTTGTATGATCCATCTTTGATACACATTGGGAGAATGACAAAGGAATCTGGAGCTTCTCTTATGAGACAAGCGAAGGAAATAACTAGAGGAATCTTCTTTGGCGATAGGCAGACTATGCAAGGTGCTATGGATGTCCTAAGGGAGATGGATGAGCATCCTGTATGCCTTTTGTATGAGAACTTCTTTCCAGTTTCGTATGGCGAGGATGCCAGATTGATGATATTCACATCGGTTGCGTGGAAGACAGCTTTCAGGATGCTTCTTGAACGCCTTGATGGCACAAGGACACAAGGAATCCATGTATTCTGTCCGCCGCAACTCGAAATAAGAAAATGATGGAGGAAATTATGGTTAAACGGTTGCTAATGATAGTACTGGTGGCTTTTTCTGTGCTTTGCGCGCTTTGCGCTGGAGGATCGTCGGAGAAGGGAGAGGCGACAGGAGTTGTTACGCTTGATATCTCTTACAACATGGACTTTACAACGATCCCAGAGTCATTTGTTGCAGCAGCAGAGAGACTGAACGAAAAGTATGCAGCAGAGGGAAGAGATCTTAGGATTGAGTTCAACAAGGATTACCAGACAATAGATTGGACTGAGTATCAAAATGCTGTAACGTTTGCACATAAGACAGGTGATGCACCAGACATCTTTGGCTTAAGCGATGTTGCATCTGCCCAAAAAGCTGGTATTCTTCTAGATATTACAGATGTAATTTCAGAAAACAGTTCGGCATATGTTCCAGGTGCCTTCGATGGCGCTGAGATCGATGGGAAAATCTATTCGTTTGCACCAGATCTTCCTATACGCGTCATCTATTACAACAAGATTGCACTTGCAAATATTGGATGGTCCGAGGAGGAAATAAATAATCTTCCTGCTCGCATCGCTGAAGGTTCATTCACATTCGAGGATTTCATAGACCTATGCGAGGAAGTAGTGGAGAAAGGAGCCTCAAAGTATGGACTAGTGCATAGGCCTGGAAACGGTTCTGATTTCTTGGATGTTTTGATGGCATT
Organism: Spirochaetales bacterium UBA6872; assembly: GCA_002452215.1. Classification (GTDB taxonomy): domain Bacteria; phylum Spirochaetota; class Spirochaetia; order Sphaerochaetales; family Sphaerochaetaceae; genus Ornithospirochaeta. The sequence goes on along the minus strand of DKCO01000028.1, from coordinate 38,244 downwards.
GGGCGGACGATACTACAACGAAGACAATGAGCTTGTGTTTGACCAAGATGGAATACTCAGGTTCTTCCAGTTCACATATGACAATGTCCACGAGAGGCACATTACGCCTACAAATCTCAACCAGATGGGATGGTCGACAATAAACACTATGGTTGGTACAGGGGAGGCGTTTGCATATTACGGTCCTGTTTATTCTGCGAACTATGTCTATGGAGCTGCAGGAATCACTGTCGAGGAATTTGCAAAGATGGAGCAATTCGTTCTTTTCCCGAAAAGCCAGTATACAGATGCTCCATTTGCTGTAGCAGCGCCTCAGTGGATATCTATATCGGCAGATACAGAGTATCCTGAGATTTGCAAGGATTTGATAAGAGAGATGACAGTAGATTCGCCTGATATCCTTGCACACCATGCAGCTACAATCAATGTGCTTAGCTCTGTTATTGCAGCAAACTCGGAGCCTGAACTTCTTGCGAATCCTCTTGTAGGCGATATTACTTACATGGCCGATTATGCCATCACCACTCCTGCAATCAGCGGGCTTGATACTTACAAGTCAGAGCTTTTCAGGCAGATAGTCGCTCTCGAGCTTGGCCAGACAACTCCAGAGCAAGCACTTAACGATATGAAAGCACAAGTTAAATTGAGTGTTCCAAGCGTAGTTATCGAATAATAATAAAAAAAGGCGGGGCGTAATGCTTTCCGCCTTTGCAATAATAGAGAAAATGAAGAGCAAAAATCTGCAAGCATATTCTTTCTTGTCGCCATTTATTGTCTTGGTTTCAATCTTTTACATAGCCCCTGCATTGCTAACGATAGTTATGTCGTTCACATCGCTAGATGGTGCCTTTGTATGGAACTTTGCTGGAATGAGCAACTATGTCAGGATTTTCAAGGATCCATCGACATTGACGATTATCAAGAATACTGTTTTATATATCGGTTTATCTATGTCAATAGTTGTTATAGTGGATCTATTTATCGCTATAATGACTACTTATTTCATAAAAAGCGATGGCTGGGCAAGCTTTTTCAAGTCGATAATCATGATTCCTATGATTACTCCATCTGTCGTTTATTCGGTTCTATGGATTTGGTTCTTGGATGCATCCGAGAATGGGTTCATCAACTCGCTGCTTCATAGAATCAACAGCAACATTGCACCAATAAATTGGATTGCCAAGTATCCGTTTTGCGTTATTGTTGTAGCGCAAGTAATGGTATCGTTGGCATATGGTTCTATCATCTTCTCATCTGCGATAAGGAGCATTCCGGAAAACCAATTCAAGGCAGCGCACGTGGATGGGGCTGGAGAGTGGGAGATTGTAAAGACGATAATCCTTCCGAATATTTCCGGCCACATCAAATTCATTGTCATGTGGGAAACCCTAGGACTGATGACCAACTATATCAATATACTTCTTATTACAAATGGCGGGCCGCTAATAAAAACCGAGGTTTGGGCGCTAAATGCTTATCACAAGGCATTTATCGATCGCCAATATGGCTATGGGGCAGCACTTTCTGTAATGTTGATACTTGTCGTGTTCATGGTTATGATGCTCTTTCAATTCATTTCCAGGATTTCGAAAAAGGAGGCTTCATATGTCGAATAGCATTTTGACTCACAGCGAGAGGAGAAAGCAAAATATCGCAATTGCGATTATGATTATATTCGTTCTTCCAATCCTCTTTATGTTTGTCGTCTTTTTTGGAATGGCTTTCTTTACGCCTGATGGGAGTTTTACGCTTTCGAACTTCCTGTTTGTCTACAAGAAGATGCCTCTTAGAGATAGTACTACGATTGAGCCGATAGGCAGTGCTCTCAAGAACTCTATCATCTTCACGCTTGGCGTTACATCGTTGGAGGTATTCACAAGTCTTCTTGCCGGATATGCGCTCTCGAGGCTTGAGTTCAGAGGAAGGAAGACGATACAGACAGGCTTGCTTGTTCTCAGGATGTTCCCAACGCTTCTCCTTTTGATTGCTGTTCTGTATGTATTGATGACTTTGAATATCGTAAACACTTTATTTGGAGTGATTCTTGTTGCGCTTTCATTCAGGTTGCCTGGTTCCACATTCATCATAAAGAATTTCTTTGACGGTATTCCACGGGATATAGAGAATTCGACGCTTGTCGATGGGTGCACAAGATTTGGAGCGTTCAGGCAGGTAATCATCTTTATGATTAAGCCTGGAATTACATCGATAGCCGTATTTAGTTTCCTTTCGGCTTGGTCGAACTTTATTCTGTTCAACACGCTTCTATTCGGCAATCGAACGCCTGTCATGGCAACGTACATAAGGGCTCTTTCCAGGAACGAACAGATGATAGCTTCGTATAATGTGGTAGCGGCGATGGGAATTATTTACATGATTCCCGTGCTCATATTCTTTGTTATTTCGCAAAAACAACTTATGAAAGGTGATATTGGCTCAGGAAAGGGTGTGTCATGATAGAAATAGAGAACCTTAGAAAAGTATTTGATAAGAATGTAGTTGCTCTGGATGATTTTAATCTTGAGATAGAAAATGGTGAATTTGTTGCACTTTTAGGGCCATCTGGGTGCGGAAAGTCGACAACGCTTAATTGCCTTGCAGGTCTTCTTGACCCAACATCAGGCAGGATTTTGTTTGATGGCAAAGATGTTACGAAATGGGCTCCCAAGGACAGGAACATAGGCATGGTTTTCCAGTCATATGCTCTCTATCCAAATCTAACAGTGATTGATAACATTGCATTTCCTTTGAAGCAAAAGGGCGTGGACAAGAAGACCAGAAGGGAAAAAGCAAGGGCTGTTGCCGAGAAGCTCCAAATAGGGCATTTGCTTGGCAGGAGACCCTCGCAACTTTCAGGAGGTCAGCAACAGAGAGTTGCAATGTGCCGGGCCATAGTGAAGGAACCCAAACTTCTTCTTCTTGATGAGCCGATGTCGAATTTGGATGCACGATTGAAGATTGAGATAAGAAGTGTCATAAAGAAGATACACCAAGACCTCGGCATTATCGCAATCCTTGTCACTCATGACCAGGAAGAGGCGATGGCACTAGCTGACAAGATCGCAATTCTTGATGGAGGGAAGATCCAGCAATATGATACTCCCGATGAGCTTTATGAGAACCCTGCAAACCTATTTGTTGCCAACTTCATGGGCAATCCTCCGATGAACTTCATCGATGCACATCTTTGCGAGGATGGATCCTTGGAGATTGGGGACAGGAAAATACACAATAGGATTGCTTGTATTGGCGGGCCGTATGATGATGATGTGAAGATTGGCATGCGCTCCCATCAGATTCCATTCTCTTTCTCGAATTCTCCAGAGTCGTTTGAAATGACCATATCCTATGTCGAAAATCTTGGCAAGGAATTGCTTGTCTATGGCTATTCATATGGCTCTGAAGTCAGACTCTCTATATCTGACAAATCATTGCATGAAAAGCTTTTGAAAGCACAGGAGGACAAGAGGCCTCTCTACCTAAGCCTTGGTGGAAAGTACCATATATTTCTTGTAAAGAATGGAAGGAATATCACATACTCTAAGGAGGAAATATCATGAGAAAGCTTCTAGAAAAACACAGATTATCTCACGAACCTTTTCCTTTGATTGGTGGCCATAGAGGATGTTCTTGTCAATTTGCAGAGAACACAATCAAAGCAATGGAAGAAGGAATCAGACAAGGTGCATCATACCTTGAGATTGACATCCAGCTTACAAAAGATAAGATGCCAGTTGTTTATCATGATATGGAGTTGGGCAACAAGACTCCGCTTCATGGTTACGTGCACGAGTACACATATGAACAAATAAAGGAGCATTGGCCAGTCGAGAAGCTTGAGGATGTGATCGAGTGGGGTAGGAGAAATGATGTTTTCTTTGCGCTTGAGCTTAAATGCGAGCCTGCGTATACGCATGAAGCTAATATAGAACTCCTTGGCTTGATGGACGACATTGTAAAGGGCAATGGCATGCTTGGGAATGTAGAGGCATTTGGCATTGATTACACAGTCCTTAGAGAACTCAAGAAGATCGACAAGGATTTTGAAATTGGCCTGATTGTTCCAACTGTATTATCGGATCCTGTAGGCTTGATGAGGGATTATGATGCCATGGTTTATCTTGCATACTCCTATTTGATGGATGAAAAAGAGGTCTTCGAGCTCAAGAAGGCAGGCTACTACGTTTCAGGAGCAATACTAAGAGACGAAAGATACATGCACCATGCCTTTGACATCTCTGTAGACATGTTTGAACATGACGAGCCAGCAAAGGCATTGAAGGCTCTTAGCTCTTTTCAATCTTGCGTCTTGTGATGTAATCGTCAATAGCTTCTTTTGATGTGTTTAGGATCATCTCTGGTGGAAACTCCATTTCTTTTAGCATATCAAGAGAGGCTTGGACGTTGCATACATTCCATTTGTGATGTGCATCGCTTGTGGCTACAATCGGGACGCCATATTTCATGCATAACTTTAGCAAATCAACACAATTCTTTTCGCTTCCTTTTCTGACGACAGATGAATTGGCATTGATCTCAAGGATCTTTCCTGTATCCCTGAGCGCCTTGACAATTGTCTCATGCTCAAATGGGTATGCTGGGTTTCCCATATGTCCCAAGCAATCGACATATTTGCTGTTTATTGCGTTAAGCCATCCTTTTGTGTTCTCCTCAATCGAGCCTGGTTCAATAGCCTCAACATGGTAGCTTGCAATAGTGAAATCGAGGCGAGAAAGAACTAAATCGTCCAGATCCAGCCTGCCTTCGAATGATTTGATATTTACCTCAGCACCTTTGTAAAGCCTTACGCCATCGATAACATCTGGCAAGCCTGTCAGACATAGAAAATGATGCCTTATTGCTCCATCGAGCATCTCAGGGCCGTGGTCTGTGATCGCAACGAAATCCATTGAGAGTTCCTTGGATTTTTGTACTATCTCGCCTATGGTTGAATATGCATGTTGACTAGCAACTGTATGTGTATGCAGATCTCCTGCTATTTTATAATCGATATCCATAAAGACCATTTTACCATATTATCTTAATTTAATAACCATGCATGTCCAAACTTCTAGATTCCGATTTCCAATGATTGTATTTTTTGTTGCAAAATGTTGCATTTTTCTTGACACCTAAACTTTACACTGTAAACTGGAAATAAGAATAAAAATTTAGGAGTGTATCAATGTCTGATTTGATGAGGCCCGTTCCATTTCTGGAATTGCTTGAAAGAATCGTAGGAGAATATCGTGAGCATGATTCGATATTTGGAGTCGATAAAGATCAGTTCTATATCGATGATGGAAAGAAATCGATCAATGTTTTTTCCCAAAGTTGCACTACGCCGATAGGGCCAGCTGCCGGACCGCATACGCAACTTGCACAGAATATAATAACAAGCTATTTGGTTGGCGCTAGATTCCTGGAGTTGAAGACAGTTCAAATCATGGATCACTTGGAAATTGCCAAGCCTTGCATAGATGCCAGGGATGAAGGATACAATGTTGAGTGGTCGACTGAGTATACTCTGGAAAAGGCATATGATGAGTACTTGAAGGCATGGATTGTCTTGCATCTTGTGCAATCGTGCATGGAGAACAAGGTAGTCGAAAAACCTTCCTTTATCTTCAACATGTCTGTTGGCTACAACCTTGAAGGAATCAAGCAAGAGAAGATGCAAATCTACATCGACTCGATGATCGATGCAAGGAAAAAAGCTGAGTTTTCGATTTACATCAATGATGCAAAGGCTTTTCTGAAAAGCGGAATGCTAAACGGTACAGGTCTTGAAGACAGAGTCGACAATATGCTAAAGACATTGGATAGAATCAGCTACAACATCTCTCCATCTGTCACTGTTTCAACTATGCATGGCTGTCCTCCAAAGGAGATTGAGGCTATATGCTCATATCTTCTTACAGAGAAGAAACTCGATACATTCGTAAAGCTCAATCCAACTCTTCTTGGCTACGACACAGTCAGGATGATTCTCGATTCACTTGGCTATGATTACATAGTCCTTAATAGAGATTCGTTCTCGCATGATTTGCAACTTTCGGACGCAAAAGCGATGCTTAGGCGCCTTATCGACCTTGCAAAGAGCGAAAATCGCGGTTTTGGAGTAAAGCTTACAAATACACTAGGAAACGTTAACGACAAGAAGGTCCTTCCTGGAGATGAACGATATATGTCAGGGCGAGCACTATTGCCTATTTCGACTCGCGTTGCGCTTGTTCTTTCAGAGGAATTCGGAGGCACACTTCCAATTTCGTACTCCGGTGGCGCTACAGCTTTCTCTGTAAAGGATATATTTGAAAGCGGTATCCATCCTATTACGCTTGCAACGGACATGCTTAAGCCGGGTGGATATACACGAATGAGGCAAATGGTCGAGATTTGCAACAACAGCAGAGGCTGGGATATGGACCATGTTGACATATCAAAGCTAAGAGAATTGACAAAGAAAACGATGGTCCCAGATGGTCCTGTGTCGAAGAGTTTCAGGGGCTTTAACAGAGCAAAGGTCGGTAGCGAGCTTTCCTTGTTCGATTGCTATGTTGCTCCATGCGTAGAGGCTTGTCCTATCCATCAGCCGATTCCAGATTATATTGCTTTGGCAGGTGAGGGAAGACTCGCTGAGGCGTTGACTCTTATTTATATGTCGAATCCTCTTCCGAATATCACAGGCTGGATTTGCGATCATCAATGCCAGAACCATTGCACAAGAATGGATTATGAAGGTGCTGTGAAGATTCGAGAAGTGAAGAGGCTTTGCGCAGAGAAAGGATTTGCAGAGTACAAAAAAGAGATATGGCCAGGTGCGGAGGAACCAGCAGACATAAAGGCTGCAATAATAGGCGCTGGGCCAGCAGGGCTTGCTGCATCATACTTCTTGTCGCAAGCAGGTTTCGAGACTCATGTCTTTGAAAAGGAAGCCAATGCTGGAGGAGTTGTGATGAACACGATTCCTTCATTCAGGATTCCTGAGAATGCTGTCGAGAAGGATATTTCCTTCATAAAAGACAATGGCGTTGTTTTCCATTTCTCTACAGAGACGAACGTTGAAAAGCTAAAGAAAGAGGGATTCGACTATATCTTTGTTGCAATTGGAGCCGAGAAGTCCAACGATCCAAGAGTTGGCGGAAACGGTAAGAGGGATTCTGCAGTTTCATTCCTTTACAAGTCAAAGAGGGGTGAGATAGTCGACCTTGGCAAGGATGTCGTTGTTATTGGTGGTGGAAACACAGCAATGGATGCTGCCAGAATGGCAAAGAGATCAAGAGGTGTTGAGAATGTGACTGTTGTCTACAGGAGAAGCATTTCTGAAATGCCATGCGACATGGAAGAGTACGAGATGGCTCTCAGGGATGGAATCAAATTTGTCTTCCTTGCAAATCCATCATCATTCGTAGACGGTGTATTGACATTAAACGAGATGAAACTAGCAGAGGCAGATCAGTCTGGAAGAAGAAAGCCTGTTGAGACAGGTGCAACTTTCACTCTTGATTGCTCGTATCTCATTTCAGCAATAGGAGAGAAGGCAGATCCGGATGTATTGAAGGCTCTTTCATTTGATAAAGAGAGTGAAAAGCTTTACTTGATTGGAGATGTAAAGAGTGGGCCATCAACTGTTGTCAAGTGCATTGCATCAGCGCAGCAGGCTGTTGATTTGGCAATAGAGAATGTCTATCAGAATATCCTTGATGGAGATGATGAATGCGACTGTGAAGAGCACGAGTGCTCCCACCATCACCACGAGACAGGGCATTGCTGCTCTGGCAAGCATGGAGAAGAGGTTGTTGAAGAGGAAGTTGAAGAGGTGGAAGAGGACTTTGACGATGAAGAGCTAAAGGAAGCAGAGGATCGTTTCTTCAATTCTATAAGAGGGAAGAAAGCTATGATTACTCCTTCGATATCTGGCTCCGATTCAGCATTCCTTTCTCGTGAGGCCTCGAGATGCGTCGAGTGCTCGTATCTATGCAACAAGTGTGTTGAAGTCTGTCCGAACAGAGCAAATGTTGCACTTGATATGAGAGATTCAGGGCTTTTCGACAATCCTTTCCAGATCTTGCACTTGGACGCATATTGCAATGAGTGTGGAAACTGTGCAACATTCTGTCCTCATGACGGAGGCCCGTATCTCAAGAAGTTCACGCTCTTTTCAAGAGAGGATGATTTTGAGAATTCCACCAATAGCGGATTCTATGCTTTTGAGCATAATGTGAAGATCCGGCTTGGAGATAAGGTTCTATTTGGAATCGTATCAGACAATGGCGATTTGGATGCAGATGTGCCAGATGAAGTAAAAGCGATTATAGAAGAGGTCTTCTCTTCGTACTCATATCTTTTGGGCCCAGTGGAGGAGTAAAATGGCTGATATCGTAATAAAGAATGTTCGTGTAATGCAAACAAAACCACCATTTTCTATACAAGAGGATGTTGATGTTGTTATTACGGGAGATATAATCGAAAAGGTTGAGAAAAATGCATCTTCCTCCATTGAGGCTAAGCGCATAATAGATGGAAGAGGCAAGACATTGATTGCGGGAAATGTTTGCTCTCATCACCACTATTACTCTGGACTCTCGAGAGGAATGCTTATCTCGGCAGGACCGCAAGAGGATTTTATCCAAGTCTTGAAGGAATGGTGGTGGAGACTCGATCGAGGTCTTGATGAGGAGGCTTGCTACTATTCGTCATTGATTTGCTCAATGGATGCAATTTGCTCTGGAACAACATCGTGCATAGATCATCACGCGTCTCCTGAGTATATTGGAGGTTCTCTATCAACAATTGCAAAAGGAATGGAAGAGGTTGGCATAAGAGGTGCAACTTGCTACGAAGTGACAGACCGAAACCGAGGAATGGAAGAGATTGAGCAAGGCGTTGAGGAAAATGTGCGTTTTGCAAATGAAGTCGACGAAAAGATCTCTCGCAAAGAGAATGTTCTTGTCGAATCCATGATTGGTGGCCATGCACCGTTTACTATCCCAGAGGATGGAATGCGACTGATGAAAGAGGCTGTCGATAAGACAAACAGAGGAATGCATCTTCATATTGCTGAGGCCCACTATGATCAAATCCATTCGCATCATATTTACGGAGAGGATATAGTTGCACGACTAGACAGGCATGGGCTTTTGTCAGACAAGACTCTCCTTGTCCATGGCGTATGGCTCAATGACAAAGAGATAGAGACTGTCAACAAAAGAAAATGCTTCTTTGCTCATAATGGCAGGTCGAATATGAACAACCATATTGGCTATAACCATAAGCTTCCAAAGATCGATAGGCTCGTATTGGGCACTGATGGCTGCGGTGGCAATATGTTCGAAGAGATAAAGATTGCTTTCTTCAAGCACAAGGACGATGGCGGTCCATGGTGGCCTTCCAATTATCTGGAGGCGCTCAATAGAGGAAACGAACTTGTCCAGTCCGTGTTCAACAATAGAGGAAAATGGGGCATGGTTGCACCAGGCTATAAGGCTGACTTGGCACTTCTTGACTATCATGCGCCTACACCGCTTTTGGCAGAGAACGCAGCTGGCCACTTTGTTTGGGGGATGAGTTCGAATGCTGTTCATTCTGTGATAGTTGACGGAAAGCTGGTTTTGGATAATAGAGAGTTTGTGAACTTGGATGTCTATAAGATATATGAGGAGGCAAGCAAGGTTGCAAAACGCGTTTGGAAAACAGTTGATAAAATAAAAGCATAGACAAGGAGACATGATTATGATTTCAGATCAGATTAAGGCGCTTTCGGAAAAGTACCGCGACTATACAGCGGAGAATCTTTCAAAGCTTGTAAAGACTAAAAGCTACTCATCAAAGGAAGAGGATGTTTGCAAGCTTATTGTAAAGCTTTGTGAAGAAGCAGGATTTGATGAGGTAAGGATTGATGGACTTGGCTCTGTAATCGGTAGAGTCGGCCATGGGCCTAAGAAGCTTGCTTTCGATGCTCATATCGATACAGTAGAGGTCGGAAACCTCAAGAACTGGAAATTCGATCCATTCTCAGGAGAGATCAAGGATGGACTTGTTCTTGGACGTGGATCTTCAGACCAGAAGGGCGGGGCCGCATCCATGATTACAGCTGGACGAATATTGAAGGACCTCGGCTATGATGGAGAATACACAGTTTATTTCACTTTCACAGTAATGGAAGAAGATTGTGATGGAATGTGCTGGAAGTATCTTATCGAAGAAGAGAACTTCAAGCCAGATATGGTCGTTTCTACAGAACCAACATCATGTAGGCTCTATAGAGGCCATAGAGGAAGAATGGAGATAAGAGTTATCCTGAGAGGAATTTCATGCCATGGCTCTGCTCCAGAAAGAGGAGTATCAGCTGCATACAAGGCAGCAAGGGCAGCACTTGCAATCGAGCAGCTTAACAAGGACTTGCAACCAGATGAGGACAACTTCCTAGGAAAGGGAACAATCACAGTATCACAGATGGATGTAAAAGGCCCATCGCAATGCGCTGTTGCTGATTATGCAATGCTCTATTGCGACAGACGTCTTACTTGGGGAGAGGATGCGGATCTTGCAATCAAGCAAGTCAAGGAATATGTTTCAAAGGCAACAGGAGATCCTGAGGATCAGATCATCGTCGAGATGCCAAACTATGAAAAAGTAGGTTGGACAAACAGACCATATTCCCAAGAGCTTTATTTCCCAACATGGAAACTTAATGAGGATGCACCTCTTGTACAAGCTGGCATCAAGGACTATGAGGCACTATATGGCAAGAAGCCAATTGTCGATAAGTGGACATTCTCAACGAACCTTGTTGCTACAACAGGACGACATAAGATCCCAGCAATCGGATTCGGCCCTGGAGATGAGGCCCAAGCACATGCCCCAAATGAGATTAACAGGGTAGAGGATTTGGTGATTTGCTCTGCATTCTATGCTCTACTGCCATATTCTTTGGAAGGCAAGCTCAAGTAAAAAGCGATGTGATTATTTCTCCCTCTTATTGGACACTTAATCCACTAGGAGGGGTTTTTTGTGATAAAACATAACCCTTTTGGATAAAAAAACTGCTTGACATTGTATGGCAAGCAGATGAAAGTCCATATAACTTCCAAAGATTCTATTTCTTTTTTGTTGTTTTTGCTTCCGGCTCGGCTTCTTTTACAGCTTTCGATTCGGTCTTGTTTATGTAGTTTTTCTTGACTTCCTCGATTTTCTTTGCCTCATCATAAGCAAGCTGGCCTTCCTTGTCTGTGTATGCAAATGCGATTGCAAGATAGATGATTGGGTCTTTTTTCTCCCATCTTCTATATGCGGCAGAAACAGCTGATGCCATACCTCTGTTGTTGACATAATCCCTTCCACATTTGTCCAAAAGTATTGCTCTCAAAGCACCCAAAGAGATCTGTATGCTCTTGGAATAAAGTGCAATAGCCAAGTTTCCAATGAAATCATAGATTTCGTCATTTGTCATTTCTTTTGCCATTTTTTATCCTCCATCAATAATCTAATTGAATTTGGTTTTTTTGTTAATTTTATGCATAAACTTTTATGAGAAATATCTAACATCTTTTTTACAGTTTGTTGCGTTTTGGTGCTATAATCATAGAAAATGCAGTTTTTTGCTTAATTAGAGCTAATTCTTCATTATATAAGAAAAAAGATAATGGTACGGAGGTTACATGCCAGCAACTACAATAGAAGACAGGATTACTAGAGTCGATGCCAAGGCAAAGGCTCGTGGTGAAGCTGAATATGTAAGCGATATGTCATTTCCTGATATGTTGTATTCTTACATGATCAGATCGTCGATTCCAAGGGGAAAGATAGTCTCTATCTCAATGCCAGAGCTTCCTGATGGATATTATTTCATATCAGTAAAAGATATCCCTGAGGGCGGAAAAAACGAGCTTTGGATGATCCAAAAGGATTGGAGAGCGTTTGCTGATGGAGATGTTCGCTACGTTGGCGAAACAATCGCTCTATTGATAGGACCTGACAGAAGGACATTGAAGTTCATCAAAGACAGGATCAAGATAAAATATGAAGAGGCTGTGCCTGCTGTATCTATCGATGATTCAATAAATTGCGTTGGAGGTCCAATAATCGGAGATAACAACGTAATGTGCACTCTCTTTTGCGAGAAAGGAAAGCCAATGGATGATGTCTTCTCTCAATCCGATGAGATTGTAGAGGAGACTATAGAGACAGGTTTCCAAGAACATGTCCATCTCGAGACGAATGGAGCAATTGCCACAGAGGAAGATGGCAAGCTTGTAATCTATGCATCAGCACAGTGCCCATTCTACATTCGAAAATCGGTTGCATCTCTTGTAAACGAGCCATATGAGAACATAATCGTAAGACAAACAACAACTGGTGGTGCATTCGGTGGAAAAGAGAATTTTCCAGATGTGCTTGCCGGCCCATTGCTTGTTGCCGAGAAGATCATACGAAAGCCTATAAAGATGATATTCGATCGAGAGGAGGATATGCTTTATTCTGTAAAGCGCCATCCTTCGAAGATCGAGTTCAAGACAGCAATAAAAGATGGCAAGATCACTGGCATTAAAGCAATTGTAAGATACAATGTTGGCGCATATCTTTCATCCTCATTCGTTGTTCTTCAAAGAGGTGTATTCCACGCAAATGGTGTCTACGATTTTCAAAACACATATGTCAAGGGTGATGGAATGGCAACAAACACATTTCCATCTGATGCATTCAGAGGCTTCGGCGCTCCACAGACGATTTTTGCGCTAGAGGTTCACCTTGACCATATTGCGCATCGCTTAGGAGTGGACCCGCTCAGCTTGAAGGAAGAGTATCTATTGAAGAAAGGGTCTGAGACGATTACAAATGGCCATATTATTGAGGAAGTCAAACTTCCAGAGATGATCGAGAACATAACAAATGCCTCCGACTATTGGAGAAAGGCATCTGAGTACACACGCGGATCCGGCAAAGGCATAGGCATAGCTTTATACAATCATGGAGGAGCATTCACTGGAAACGGCGAGCAAGTGATAATAAAAGCGCATGCACGTCTTGTCAAGAAAGGCGATAATGTCGATATCCAAGTTGGATCGACAGAGATGGGCCAAGGCTTCCAGACTACGCTCAGGAAGATTGCTGCATCAAGCCTAGGAATATCGATAGATCAAATAACATATAACAATCCAGACACTTCCAAAGTTGTCGATTCAGGTCCAACTGCTGCATCAAGGTCGACGATGATTGTCGGAAAACTCGTCGAAAGAGCTGCAGAGGAAATGAAAGCTAGATGGAGTGAGGGCGATTTTTCTGTCGAGAAGGAGTATGAGCATCCAGAAGGATTCCCTTGGGACCAAGCAACGTTCAGAGGGGATGCATATCTTGGCTATGGATGGGGTGCTATTGTCGTTGAAGTTGAGGTCGACAAGCTTACCAATGAAGTCAAGACAGTTGGAATATGGTCTTCTCATGAGATAGGCAAAGCAATTGATGAGCTTATCGTACATGGACAGATAAATGGTGGAGTGATCCAGTCGCTAGGCTATGCAGCAATGGAGAAGATGGAGAACAGGAAAGGCTACTTCAAGCAAAGTTCGATGTCAGACTATGTGATTCCAACTTCGATGGATTTCCCAAAGCAATACTACCATATACAAGATAACCCATATCCTTGGGGGCCAAGCGGGGCAAAAGGAATGGGAGAGCTTGTGTTCAATGGTGCATCTGCAGCATATGTTGATGCTGTCGAGAGGGCTTTGGATATCAAAGTGACTAAAATTCCAATTCCACCAGAGGATATCGAGGAGGCGCTTGAAAATGTATAAAGAGATAACATTTAACATAAATGGAAAGAAAGTTGTCTTTGAAGGGGACCCTTTGAGACGACTACTGGATCTTTTGAGAGAGGATTTGAACCTTATTGGATCGAAAGAAGGATGCGGAGAGGGCGAATGTGGTGCGTGCTCTGTGATAAAGGATGGAGAGCTTGTCACATCTTGCATTATCCCTGTCGGATCATGCAATGGTTCTGATATCTACACAATCGAAGGCATAAGAGACACAGAAAAAGGCAAGTGCATCATTGACGCCTTTTCAGATGGAGGAGCTGTGCAATGTGGCTTTTGCATTCCTGGAATGGTGATGGCAACATACTATCTATTGGAACATAATCCTAATCCAAGTGAGGAAGATATCAGAGTAGCAATTAGTGGGAACATATGTAGATGTACCGGATACGATTTGATTGTTGAGTCGATAAAACTTGCATCCAAGAGGGGAGAGGCACTATGGAAGAGATGAATTGCTATATTCCAGAGACGCTGGAAGAAGCGTTGCAAATAAGAAAAGAAACAGGTGCAATTCCCTTAGCTGGAGGCACCGACTTGATGGTCCAGCATTATTGCGGGACAGATATTTCACCGCAATTTTCGTCTCCTATTTTGATAATATCAAATCTGAAAGAGTTGGAAGGAATAAAAAAGAGAGATGATGGCAAGATCGAGATAGGAGCTCTTTCGACATCTGCTGAGATTGCATCATCGGATCTTGTCCCATATCTTGTAAAAGCTGCTGCTTCAAGAATGGGTGCTATTTCTCTCAGAAACAGTGCAACAATCGGAGGGAATATCGCAAATGCATCTCCAAAAGGAGATTTGCCTCAGCCATTGATCCTTCTTGATGCTGAAGTTGTTCTTAAAAGCGTTGACGGTGAAAGAACAGTTCTTTTGGATGATTTCATAAAAGGCGCAAAGAAGACAGATTTGCACAGCGATGAGATCATTGCATCTGTAATCGTTAAGCCGATTGAATTCACATATTACATGTACCACAAGATTGGTACGAGACGTGCGAATGCAATCTCGAAGCTATCTATATCTGTTGCAATGAAGGTTGAGAATGGTGCGATTGTTGATTTTCGTGCCTCATCGGGAGCAGCAGGACCGAAGGTTGCAAGATCTAGAGCTGTCGAGAAGATTCTCATTGGAAAGAATATAAGCGATATCCCTTCAATAAAAGATGAGTTTCTGGATGCTTACAATAATATAATCTCGCCTCATGCAATGCCTGAGTGGAGAAGAAATACAACTAGAAGGATGCTCTCATATTTCCTAGATAAAATCGTTGATGGCGCAATATCTGGTGAGATAGAGGCATAAAAAGGAGAAGAAATGGTTATCCATAGACCCAAAACAGCCATGGAGGCTACAAAGCTTAGGCATGAGATTGAAAATTCTGCATATCTTGCAGGTGGAACAGAGGATTTGCGTCTCGGCTCTTCTGTCTCTTCAGATGTGGAACTGATTGATATAAATGCGCTGTCATTGAATGATATCTTCATAAAGGATGATAGGCTTTATATCGGTGCATGTGCAACTCTTGAGGATGTCGTCACTTCTGATATCATTCCATCGTTTATAAGAGAGGCTGCATCTTTTTGCACATCTTACGAGCGTAGAAATGCTGCAACAATAGGAGGAAATGTCGCAACAAGAAGAGAAGACTCGTATATGACTGCCGCATTGGTTGCATCAGAGTGCCACGTTATTCTCGAGTGCCATAAAGGAGAGAAGGAAAAATCACTTGTTGAATACCTAGAAAAGAAGCATTGCAAAGGTCTTTTGAAGTACTTCATCATCGATAAGTCAAGGCAAGGCTGGGTAAAGAGGATTGCTCGCTCATCATCCTCTCATTCGACAATGATTGCATCACACTCAGCTTCTGTTTACGCTCTTTCTGCATCTGGAAGTCATTTTGAATTTGGCGACACGCCTGATTTGTACAAGAAGATGGAATTCAAAGATGATCTTACAGGATCTGCCGAATACAAAAAATATCTTGCTTCTGTAATATTCAGCTTGGAGGGAAAATGATGGATATAAAATGTAGAATAAACGGGAAAAATGTTATTCTCCATGCCAATGAATGCGACAGGCTACGGGATGTCCTATACAAAAGTGGCTACAAAAGCGTAAGAGATTCGGATGACTCGGAAGGATTTGCAGGATCTGACACTATTCTCTTCAATGGAAAGCTAAGGTATTCAAACTTCATTCTTGCATACCAAGCTGAAGGCGCTGAGATAAGAACAGCAGAGGGCCTATTGAATGGACGTGATCTAAACTATGTCCAAAAAGCAATGATAGCATCAGGGATTGTGCAAAGTGCTTACAATGCACCTACTGCAGCTTTGATTTTGACAGATTTGCTCGATAGAAAGCCGAATCCTACTAAAGAAGAGATAAAAGATGCTCTTTCTGGTATTTTCATCAGAGATGCTGGTTACGAGCACTATTACTTAGCTGTAAAGCTCGCAATCGAGCTAAGGGATAACGGAAAATTCATATCTGAAATTGCACCGTCATTCAGAGCCAACCTCGATATAATTGGAAAACCTACAGGGAAGATAGATGGAGCGTCGCTAGTCTCTGGAGAGCCTGTTTTTGTTGAGGACAAGGTTCCAGAGAATGCTTATGTCATGCATGTGCTCAGATCTCCATTCGCAATGGCATATGTCTCAGAGATCAACACAGATAAGGCCGAGGCAATTGATGGTGTCGAGAGCATAATCACATACAAGAACTGCCCTGATATCTATTACATGCAAGCTGGCCAAGGAAATCCTGAGCCATCTCCACATGACAGAAGGCTAATCAACCAAAAAGTAAGACATGTTGGCGATAGAGTTGCAGCAATTGTTGCAAAAGACATTGAGACAGCAAAGAAAGCAGCAAAGCTTATCGAAGTAAAGTATGAGCCTCTTGAGCCTGTGTTCACAGTAGAAGAGGCCATGGCTGATAATGCATCTTTAGTCCATAACGGTAAAGTCGAGTATGATGTAGGCGCACCAGAGGGGCTTGATGAGTACAATAAAGGCTCAGATGCACGCGATGGCAAAGTCCATTATTGCTTTCCTCTTCATGGAGATCCAAAGCATAATATCGCCGCAGGCGCACATGGTGGTATTGGAGATATTGAAAAGGGATTTGCTGAGGCAGATGCGATTGTTGATGAGACATACCAGACATCACAAGTGCAATGCACTCCGCTTGAACCGCATGTATGCTATGCACATATCGAGAACTCGAGGCTCGTTCTCAACTGTTCTACTCAAGTCCCATATCATGTAAGACGAATTGTCTCTACAATTTGCAATATCCCTGAAAACAAGGTGCATGTGATCAAGGAGAGAGTTGGCGGTGGATATGGGTCCAAGCAAGATATACTTGTCGAGGATCTTGTTGGCTATGCATGTTGGATTACAGGCAAGCCTATATACTACAGAAACACTCGTGCTGAGGAATTCTATGCAAATTCGACTCGTCATCCAATGAGAGTAAGAGTCAAGATGGGTGCAAAGAAGGATGGAACAATAACAGCAATCTACATGGATGTAAGGGCAAATACAGGTCCTTATGGAAACCATTGTCTTACAGTTCCAATGAATGCATCTTCAAAGACATTGCCAATTTTCAAAGTCGATAATATGTATTATGACCTTTTGACATATTACACGAATATTCCACCTACAGGTGCTTACCAAGGCTATGGTGCGCCTAAAGGCTATTTCGGTATTATATCAGCAATGGGCCAGCTTGCATCAAAACTTGGCATAGATCCATTGATGATGGCCAAAAAGAACATTGTCCATGAAGGTTATATGCTCGAGATCCTTAGAGGATTGGGAGAAGGAAGAGAGGGTGCTGTCGTCCCTGTTGGATCTTGCGGTCTTGAAGAAGCTCTTGATAAAGGAGCAAAGATGATAGAGTGGGGCAAAAAGGAAAAGGGCGAGAGCTCTGATTGGAAAGTAGGAAAGGGTTTTGCAATGATACAACAAGGCTCTGGACTTCCTGGGCTTGATCACTCAAATGCACAAGTCAAGCTTCTTCCAGATGGTACATTCGTGGTTCTTTCTGGTGGCGCTGACATAGGAACAGGCTTGGATACTATATCTGCAAAATGTGTATCTGAGGTAATGAAGGTACCTATGGATATAGTATCAGTAGTTTCTGGCGATACTGATTCATGCCTTTTCGATACGGGTGCATACGCCTCCAGTGGAACGTATTTCTCTGGAAATGCATCGCTTCTTGCAACAAAGGATCTTAAAGAGAAGCTTTTGCGTGAGGCGTCTCTCCAGATGAAAGAAGATATAGAGGATCTTGAGCTTCGCTATCCAGGGAAAGTAGTGTCAAGAAAAACATCCAATGAGCTTAGCTATTCAAAGCTTGCACATGACAGCGTGACTGGTACAGGACGTGGAAACCTTGTTGGTACAGCATCATTTACCACAGGAAACTTCGCTGTTCCATATGGTGCGCATTTTGCACAAGTTGCTGTCAATGTAAAAACAGGTGAGATCAAGCTTGAGAAGTTCTATGCTATCCAAGATGCTGGCACTCCAATAAATCCTGAAATTGCACTTTGCCAAATGTATGGTGCAGCCTTAAAATCGATTGGGCATACACTATATGAATCAATGGTATTGGATGAGAAAGGAAAATGCATCAATGCTAATTTCACAGATTATTGTACTCCAATGATCTATGAGCAACCCGATGATTTCAAGTCTGTTCTGGTAGATGTTGATGACAAGTATGGTCCATTTGGCGCAAAGTCTATCTCTGAGATTGCAACAAATGGTGCAGCCCCAGCCATTGCAATGGCAATTGCCGATGCAACTGGTGTTTGGGTCCGATCTTGGCCTATAACGCCTGAGAAGATCTTGAAAGGTCTTGGCAAGTTCTAGCTTGAAGGTAGGTTAATAACAGTGGCAACAAAGAATTATTGGGTTGTTGAAACAACGGATGGAGTCCATGGGGATCTGGTTTGGGAATGGAGGGCCGTGGAATGAGTGTGTCGGATGCAAAGAGGAAAGCCAACAAGAAATGGATGGCTAAGGCTATCAAGCGATATACGTTTGCTTTTCATCGTGAAAACGATTCTGACATCATCAAGGCTTTTGATGAATCGGATAGCAGAACAAAGCTGGTGAGGGACTCTGTTCGGGAGCACCTAGCCAAGGAGAAGGAAGAACAGCAATAGAACATCTCTAGAGCTATGGGAGATGCCACGTGGGACGACGGATCTTGCGTGGCATTTTTCATGCCCCTAGGGCGTGAGATTTTCAACAGGAGGCCAGTCATGGAGAGTTGGATTAGAAACATGTTGGAATCGGGCTTTCTATAACGATTTTATCAAGAATCTATCCTTTGATATAAAAGCGTGACATCTCCTCCGCAAATCATGCCCAAGTCTCCTTTTGCTGAGAGGTTGTATTCCTTGATTTTGATCTTTTCATTGCTCTTGAGCATCTCTCGTGCTTCATCTATAGCTTGATGTTCTACAGCTCCTCCACCGATTGTTCCATAAAGCTCTTTTTGTGTTACAAACATCTCGCTTCCTACAGCACGTGGAGCTGAGCCCTTTTTCTCTATTATCCTGACACAGATACCGCTTTTATTTGATATTGATCTCAAGTAATCCGGCTGTAATGTAATTGTTCCTTTTTTCTCTCTGAAAACAGAGATTATCTCTGCCATTATAGAGATAGCAATCTCCTCTGGAGTTACAGCTCCGATTTTCAGCCCGATTGGTGAATGCACATTATCCAGCTGTGCTTTTGAGTATCCATCATTAATCAAGTCTTTAAATGTTGCATCAACTTTTCCTTTTGAACCAATCATTCCTATATAGGAATAGTTATGATTTAAGCAATATCTCAAACACTTATTGTCGTATTTGTGGCCATGTGTGAATATTACATAATATGGGCGGAAAAAACCTAGCTCATGGCTGAGTATTTCATCATATTTGCCTAATATTAGAGTTGCACCAGGAAATCTATTCTTGTTGCATACTTCTTCTCTCTCATCTATTACAGAAACCTTCATTTCCATTATTTGCGCAATTTTGTATAGAGCATGTGCAACATGGCCAGCTCCGAAAAGGACAAGTTCAGGCTCTGGTTTTATTGTCTCCTCGATGTATTTGCCGTTTGCATCTGAAGAGTTTTCATATATCTTTTTGTTTTCTTGATAGAGCTCTTCCTTGCCGGAACTAAGATATGTTCTTCTATTTACATCATCTTTTTCCAGTGCTTTTAATAGCTCGTTGTAAATATTACTCATTTAGTATCTCCTTTAAAGCTTTTAGCGTTATATTGATTTCTTTTTCTTTTGTGAAAGGGCCAGCAGAAAATCTTAATGTTCCTGTTGGGAATGTCCCAAGTGTCTTATGTGATGATGGAGAGCAATGAAGGCCTACTCTTGTTTCTATGTTTTCCCTTTTCAAAAGCTCATATGAGATATATGCAATATCCTTCTTGTCTGATATCACTGAGATTGCGTTTGTTCTGTTGTTGACATCCAATGCTCCGACGATTTCCAATCCTTTTATCTCAGATAGTCCTTCAATAAGCCTTTTGGTATTTGCCATTGTTCTTTCTTTCAGTTCATCAAGGTTCTTGATTGAATAATCGACAGCTTTTGCAAGTCCTACAAGTCCTGCAATATTCATTGTCCCTGGCTCAAGACGCTCAGGCAATGTCGTCGGTATTGTTTCCTTGTCGCTTTCAGAGCCCGTTCCTCCTGAGATTAGAGGGTTTATCGATAGCGCTATATCCTTTCGTAAGATCATGCCACCTGTGCCTTGTGGCCCCAGAAAGCCCTTGTGTCCTGTAAAGCATATGCCAGCAATGCCAAGCTTTTCCATGTTGATATCTACAAAAGGGGAGGCTTGGGATGCATCGATAAATAACATGATGCCATGTTTCTTTGCAATCTTGGAAGGAATCTCGAGATTCTGTATTGCACCTGATACGTTTCCGGCTGCATTTATTATCATAACTTTGGTATTTGGCTTGACAAGCTTTTCAAGATCTTTGTAGTCATTATAGCCGAATTTGTCTGAATCTATTTTCGAATACTCAGGCCCGACTTGCAACAATGGGCGCATCACAGCGTTATGCTCGTTTGAGGATATGATTGCATGGTCTTCTTTCTTTACAAGCCCCTTTATAATCCAGTTAAGGCTTTCTGTAGCATTTTTGGAAAATGCGATGCATTCTGGCCTTTCGTATCCATAAAAGGATGCAAGCTTTTCTCTTAGACCATATATTTGATCAAAAACATTAAATGCATAGTTGCTTTCGGTACGGTTTGGATTAACTGTACCATCTTCGATATAGTCAAACATTGCTCTTGCCATTCTAGGCGCTTTTGGAAATGATGTTGAGCAATTGTCGAGGTAGATTCGTTCCATAGGGAAAGTTTATCACATTTTCATTGTATTTTCAAAAATATAATGGTACTGTTTTTATTGGAGTTTATTTATGATTTCAATAACAAAAGACAAAAGACACATTCTATGGTTGGTCTTCGGCGGTTTGGCAATAGGAGTAATATCCTCATTGCTTGTTTTCTTTGGCAATCCAAGGAACATGGGTTTTTGCAATGCATGCTTTATTCGTGATATTGCTGGTTCATTAAAACTTCATACGGCTGGTGTTGTGCAATATTTCAGACCAGAGATAATAGGTCTGATTGTTGGCTCATCTTTGATTGCTCTTTTGAAAGGCGAATTCAAGCCACGAGGAGGATCGTCTCCTTTTTTACGCTTTGTAATATCGTTTTGCGTGATGATTGGAGCTCTTGTCTTCCTTGGATGCCCATTCAGGATGATTCTTCGTCTTGCAGGTGGTGACCAGAATGCTTTGATAGGTCTTTTTGGATTTATCGCAGGCATTGCACTTGGATGCATATTTATCCAACGAGGGTTTTCGTTGGGCCCAGCAAAGAGCCAAAAGATGATAGAGGGAGCATCCTTTTCTGTCGTTTCAGTTTTTATGTTTCTTGTCTTCTTGATTTTTCCTTCACTATTTGCATTCTCCCAATCTGGCCCCGGATCAATGCATGCGCCTATTCTTCTTGCCTTGACAGCAGGAATTGTAGTCGGTGTAATTGCACAAAGATCCAGGCTTTGCATGGTTGGTGGAATAAGGGATACATTCTTGCTAAATGATTGTACACTGCTTCTTGGATTTGTATCGATATATGTTGCAACATTGGTTGTAAATTTGATTTTGAATGCCGCAACTGGCCAAACATTCTTTTCTTTTGGATTCTCTTCCCAGCCTGTTGCCCACAAAGCTCAAGTTTGGAATTTCCTTGGAATGTTGGTAGTAGGGCTTGGGTCGGCAATGCTTGGAGGATGTCCTTTAAGGCAGATAATTCTTGCATCCGAAGGAAATAGCGATAGCGCAATTTCTGTTATCGGAATGCTAATCGGAGCTGCTTTTGCCCATAATTTCTCACTTGCAGGAAGTGCAATGACAGATAGTTCGATAGGAGGGCCTTCTGTAAATGGAAAGGTCGCAATCGTTGTAGCTATCATCATTTTGCTTTCTATTGCATCAATCGTGACATTCAAAAGGAGAAAGTAATATATGATAACGATCGATTGTAGGGGCCTTTCTTGCCCGGAACCTGTTATACTTACAAAAAAAGCACTGAAAGAGAATAATGAGATTGATGTCTTAGTCGATAGCCGTGTTCCTGTCGAGAATATATCGAGGTATGCAAGAGCTGTTGGCATTGAGCCAGAGATCTCGCAACGGGATGGGGAATGGACGATAAAGTTGAGAAAATAGCAACATTCCATAGCCACTATGCTGCTATGCTGTTTAAAAAGAAGCTTGGGCAGGATTGCTATCTTGCACCGGTTCCGCGCTCTTTGTCATCATCATGCGGTACAGCGGCTTTTTTCTCAGGTGAAGTTGATCAAAGCCTTTTGAATGAGGATCTTGAGGCTATATATCATATAAAAGATGGCAAATACGAAAAGATATATGGAGATTAGACGATGGATAAGAGAAAAGATGTGAAGCTTACTTCTATGGTAAAGACATCCGGCTGTGCTGCAAAGCTGTCGCCAACGGATCTGCATAGCGTCATAGACAAGCTTCCTGTCTATAGCGATGAACGCCTATTGGAAGGATTCGAGTCATCCGATGATGCTCTTGTCTACAAGGTTTATGGTGATATTGTCGCGATAGAGACTGTCGATTTTTTCCCTCCGATGGTAGATGATCCATATATCTTTGGGCAGATTGCAGCTGCAAATGCCCTCTCCGATATCTACGCAATGGGTGGCAATCCTAATGTTGCAATGAATCTTCTGTGCTTCCCGTCATGCCTTGATCTTTCTTTTATGGAGAAAATACTCCTTGGAGGCTTGGATAAAGTTCATGAAGCTGGAGCTGTGATTGCTGGTGGACATACGATATCGGATCCAACTCCAAAGTATGGACTATGTGTGACATCGTTTATGAAAGAAAGCGATGTATGGTCCAACAAAGGCGCAAAAGAGGGCGATGTGCTTGTGCTTACGAAAGCTTTGGGAGTTGGCGTTATCAACACAGCAAAGAAGGGCAATGAGGCTCCAAGAGAATCTTTTGAGGCAGCTGTTGATTCGATGACAAGATTGAATAAGATAGCCAGGGACTTTGCAAGGGATCTTGATGTCCATGCTGCGACAGATGTAACAGGGTTTTCTCTTTCAGGGCACGCATATGAAGTTGCTAGTGCAAGCTCTGTTTCTTTCGAGATAGACACGAAGCTTCTTCCTCTGCTTCCCGATGCCGAAGAACTTGCACGCTTTGGGCTTCTTCCAGAGGGAATGTACAACAATCTTGACTATGTTTCAGATAAGGTTGACTTCGCCAGTGGCATCAGCCAAAGCATGAAGGATATAGTATGCTGTCCAGAGACAAGCGGGGGACTCTTGCTTTCTCTTTCTGAGGATGAAGCAATGACATTGGTCGAAAGGATAAGCAAACCATATGCAAGTATAATAGGAAGAGTAGTTGCAAAAAGGGAAAAGCCAATATATTTCTTCTAATCCCTTATTGCTATTTTCGCATCTATCTAGATAATCATCATTATGAAGGAAAATAGTCTTGGGACAGAGAAGATTACAGTCCTTGTATTGAAGATGTCTATTCCAGTTGTTATTTCAATGAGCATGCAGGCAATATACAATGTCGCTGATAGCATCTTCCTTTCGCACTATTCGGAGATTGCTTTTGGCGGTGTTTCTATAATACAGCCTTTGTTGCTTATTTCGCTTGCTCTTGCAAACGGAATTGGCGCTGGATCTGGTAGTCTTCTTTCGACATTGCTTGGACGAAAAGACTTGGATGGTGCAAGAAAGAGCATCTCTACAGGATGGTCTATTGCCCTTTTGATGGGCTTTCTATGCTCTTTGTTGCTCTTCGTATTGGCTGAGCCATTTTCATTGCATTTCACATCTGATGTTGTTGCATCAGATGCAGCTATTTCTTATTTGAGGATGATTTCACCATCAATCTCTCTTGTATTCATATCATCGCTTTTGTCATTTTTCCTCCAATCACATGGTATGGCCAAGCGAGCAATGGTTATGCAAACTTCGGGCGCATTGGTGAATATAGTTCTTGATCCTGTGCTGATCTTCTATTTTGACATGGGAGCCAAAGGTGCAGCGCTTGCATCTGCAATTGGATATTCTGTCACAGCACTCCTTGCTTTTTTGTTCTACTTCAGATCTGGGTGCTTGAAATCATCTCTTGGCTTTTCTTTTCCATGTGCAAAGCGGATTTTTGCTGTAGTTCTACCTGCAACAATGGTGCAAGGGGCAGGGCCAATCGTAGGCATCGTTCTAAATAAGATGATTATATCGTACTCGATTGAAGTAATGGCTGTGTATGGCATGTACTTGAAGACAGAGTCATTTATGTTCCTTGCCTCCCAAGGAATATCAAGCGCATTAATCGTTATTGTAGGCTACAACTATGGCATGGGAAATATCGAGAGAGTGAAAAGAAGCTTCAAGCTTTCATTGTTGTTATCATGGTCTGTTATGGTAATAGGATTTGTCTTCTTCCAGCTTTTCTCAAAAAACATTATCTCGGTCTTCACAAATGACCCATATTTGATCGAAATAGGTGTCCCAGCTTTCAAATCGCTTTGCTTCTGTTTCTTGCTTACAGCACCAAACATAGTAATGACAGGACTATTGCAAGGACTTGGAAAAGGCTGGATGAGCCTTGTAATAACATATACAAGGTTCTTTATCTTCTTGATTCCATTCTCATTTATCCTCAATAAGCTCTTTGGCCTTTCTGGCCTTTGGTTTTGCTACTTCTCAGCCGATATCCCAACTCTCTTCTTGTTGATTTGGATTTACAGGTATATTGATAAGAGAATGTTTATGTGCAACAAAACGCAACAAACAGTTGCTTGAGTTGATTTTGCGTTGTATCATTGTATCAGAATAAGAATATGGAGGCTATTTCAATGGCTAAGAAAACCAAGGCAGAGATCAAGAAGAGAATTGAAGATCTCAAGAAGCTTGACTTCGGTTCTATGTATATGAATGACTTCTTCCACACATGGAAGGAGAGTGATGATGAAATTGCAGCTGTCTTCGAGGTTGCAGAGATTCTTAGGGGCTTGAGAGAGAACAATATCTCGACACGCGTATTCGACTCAGGCTTGGGTATCTCCGTATTCAGAGACAACTCGACAAGAACTCGTTTCTCTTTTGCATCAGCTTGTAACCTTTTGGGTCTTGAAGTGCAAGATCTAGATGAGAAGCTATCTCAGATTGCTCATGGCGAGACTGTCAGAGAGACAGCGAATATGATCTCTTTCATGGCTGATGTCATTGGAATCAGAGATGATATGTACATCGGAAAGGGCCATACTTATATGAAGACTGTCTCTGAGGCTGTTCAAGAGGGGTACAAGGATGGAGTTTTGGAGCAAAGACCAACACTTGTTAATCTCCAGTGCGATATCGACCACCCAACTCAGTCAATGGCTGATATGCTTTCTGTTATCAATTACTTCGGTGGCGTTGAGAATCTAAAAGGAAAGAAGGTTGCTATGACATGGGCATATTCCCCATCATATGGAAAGCCTCTTTCTGTTCCACAAGGAATCATCGGCCTATTCACAAGATTCGGAATGGATGTTGTCCTTGCACACCCAGAGGGATATAACGTCATGTCTGATGTCGAAGAGATAGCTAAAGAGAATGCAAAGAAATCCGGAGGCTCTTACAAGAGAGTAAACTCTATGGAAGAGGCTTTCAAGGATGCAGATATCGTATATCCAAAATCATGGGCTCCTTTTGCTGTAATGGAAGAGAGAACAAAGCTTGTTGAAGAAGGGAAGTTCGATGAGTTGAAAGAGCTCGAGAAGAGATGTCTTGCAAATAATGCCAAGTTCAAGAACTGGACATGCACAGAAGAGCTGATGAAGACAACAAAAGATGGCAAGGCTCTATATATGCATTGCCTTCCAGCAGACATCACTGGAGTATCATGCAAGGAGGGAGAAGTTGACGCATCTGTCTTCGATAGATATCTTGTTCCACTCTACAAAGAGGCATCATACAAGCCTTATATCATTGCTGCAATGATTGTTCTTGCAAAGTTCAAGGATCCAGCATCGTTGTTGGAGAAGCTCTTGGAAAAAGACAAGAAGAGAATTGCTAAAGACTGAGTAAACAACAGTTTTATAGAAGCTCTAGGCGAAAAGATGCGTCTAGGGCTTTTTATATCTCTTTTACCTATCTTCAATGTAGTATTTTGCATTCAATGCAAAACGCCAGGCAGGAACAACATCTATCTTTTTCCCTTCGTGTTCGATTGTCTCGAAAGAATTGAAAGCAATGATTAAACCTTTTTTAAGCCCCGTTTCCTCCAGTGTGGCAATCATCGCGCGTATTTCTCTCTCTTTTGCCTCATCCCAATTATCAGTAACTTGTATCAATGCTTTTATTGATCTCTCTTCATCATACACTAGGAAATCGCATTCATAATTGTTTTTTGTTCTGTAATAAGAGATGTTGTAGTTAGTACTTCTCTTTATGGCCATCAAGACTATATGTTCAATAATTGTACCAGTGTTTTCTCCAAATTCTTTGAAGAGAATAGCCATTTGATGATCTATGACATATAGTTTTCTGTCATTTCTTTCTTGTTGTTTTTCTGTTCCAAATATAGGTACTTCAATGAAAAACGATGTATCTAGAATCATTTTGATATACTCCGATACCAATTCGATTGATGTCGAATATCCCATGTTTTTAAGAGTATTAACAAGCTTTCTTATTGTATATGGAGAACCAGAATTTTTTATCAGTCGTCGTAAAAGTGCTCTTAGCATAGAGCTTTTGCTTATTTCAAAGCGATCTATTAAATCCCTTGAGAAAACAAGATCGTAATAGCTATTTAATACCATCTTTTTTATTTCAACCTCAGAGTTCAAGGCGAGAGCAGGGTAGGAGCTTCTTTCCATGTATATTGAGAACCAATGCGATAAAAGAGCTCTTTCTTCTTCGCTATAGGTTTTCTCATTATCAACCGCTATTGAATTAAATAAAAGGAATTCATGGAACGAAAGTGGGTAGAATTTCCATTGAAGGCTTCTTCCTCTGAGTTCAGTGGCAATATCTGTTGAAAGATACTTTGCGCTGGAGCCTGTAACTATGACATGACAAGGATGCATTTCCAAAAGATATGCAATACCTCCTTTCCAGTTTTTT
Organism: Spirochaetales bacterium UBA6872; assembly: GCA_002452215.1. Taxonomy (GTDB): domain Bacteria; phylum Spirochaetota; class Spirochaetia; order Sphaerochaetales; family Sphaerochaetaceae; genus Ornithospirochaeta. Next base: position 10,683 of record DKCO01000028.1, on the reverse strand, counting down.
ATTCCTTGTACCTCGTCTAAAATAAAATACACATCTTTGTCTTTGCTGAAATTCGGATAAAGACCGTAATATGCCTCTTGTATCAAGGAGAACGGGAAAGAAAGATCTTCGGATGTGAAAAAGCTGAGGTAACATATCTTATCGGGATTCAGACCATCGTTAATCAGTTTTTTTCCAAAAAGCTTCATGAAAGATGTTTTCCCTATTCTTCGTGCTCCTGTTATAATCGTCGCAAATCCTTCGACTTCAGTGAATTTGAAATCCCTTTCTTTGTAATTGTAATTTAATATCAGCTCTCTATCGTTTTTTATTTTATCTTGCATCTGCCGTATATCCATAGCATTCTCCATTATTGATAAGATGAAATTATCAAAAAAATTAATAAATGACAAAGTAATCTTATCAAATATTCAAAAACAAAATAAATAATGTCCCAACATTAAAATAAGCGATAGAAAAGAATGGTATATGCTATTGCAATTCTCTTTGATTCAATATAATATTGAACAGGTCTTTAAAGGATGCGCCCTTAGCTCACCTGGATAGAGCAACTGCCTTCTAAGCAGTAGGTGACAAGTTCGAATCTTGTAGGGCGTAAAAAGCGAAACTGGTGTAGAAATATGCCAGTTTTTTTAGTTCCAAATAATCTCGATTTTGTATTGACATCAAACAGAAAAAGATTGTAGTTTCTAATAGTTAGATAACACTAACCAATAGTAAAGCTTATATGCTTAATATTTTGGATTTCTTTTGTGTTTTAGGTTAGATTAATCTAACTATTTGGAGGTAAAATGGCATCTTTTATTGAAAACATGTTGATTGAACATTGTTCTCCAACCCTTGCTGGGATAAAAATTGCAAACTTGTTTTCAGTGAGCAAAGAAGATAGATCCATTGCTTTAAAGGAACTTGAATATTATAGTGCTCTTCTTTTCGAAAAAGGGATTGAAATATCTGTTCTAGGCAATTGCGGTTTAAGGTTCCTTGTATATGTATATCGTAAAAACATGGTTCAGAAACTTTTGAAGCGCGATGATATCAGATTATTCCTTAAGAATTGTGGCTACAATCTCTTTGACATCAAAGATGTACTTTCAGTAATTGATCATCGTATTTGCAACGACAAATGCTTTCCACATGAGATTGGAGTTCTACTTGGATATCCACTTAAGGATGTTGAAGGTTTTATAAGGCAAAAGGGGCAAGGATGCGTATGTTCTGGATGTTGGAAGGCATATGGAGATAAGTGCGAGGCTGAAAAATGCTTTTTATCAATCGATAAGTGCAGATGTGAATATAAGCGCCTCTATCGAGAAGGCGCTTCAATATATGATTTAACAGCTTATGCTGTATAGGAGGATAATATGAAAGTTGCTGTTGTGTACTGGTCTGGAACAGGCAATACAGAGACACTTGCAAAAAGTGTTGCAAATGGAGCAAAGGAATCTGGCGGTAAAGTTGATGTCATTGAGGCAGCCAGCTTTGGACCGGGAGACATGCCAAAATATGATCGCTTTGCTTTTGGCTGTCCAGCTATGGGGTCAGAGGTTCTTGAGGAAGATACATTCGAGCCTATGTTTGAATCTATAGAGTCAAGCTTGAAGGATAAGAAGATCGTTCTTTTCGGATCCTATGGCTGGGGAGATGGGGAATGGATGCGTTCCTGGGAAGAAAGAGCAAAGGCCTATGGCGCAGATGTACTGGATACTTTGATTGCAAATGGCGAGCCAGATGATATTGCCCTTAGCGGTGCAGAGAAGCTAGGAAAGCTTATTGCTGGTTAATTTTTTCGATTGCGTAGGCTATGTGGATTTCATAGCCTATGCAAAACTACACTTGAGACCTTCAATTTTATGCAGGTTTATAATTGTTTTCTATCCCAGATATTGACTCATTTTCTAGCTGTTTTTCCAAAATTATTAAGCTTAATCAGTGTAGAATGTATGATAACGAACAAAATTAACATGTTTTGTCGTGTAATTTATTGATATTATCCTGCCTTTAATCTACTATGCATGTTGATGAAAAAGAATTTAATACAAAAATACATATATTGTTTAGCACTTGTTCTGCTTGTTCTATATAGTTGCACGATAACACCAGATCTTGAAGACCAGATAGAACTTTCTCCAATAAGGAATGCAATAAATACTCCTAAGAATGTTGCAGTTGCAAATAACCATAGCAAGACAAATCCTTCGATGACTGTTACTTGGGATCCTGTTGAGGGTGCTACATATTACATTGTCGAATATGAGAGTGCTACTGATTATCTATCAGGAAAGGATATGAGGTCTTTCATAGTTTCTGGCAAAAACCAATTTACTCTTGAAAATGTATTCTCCAATCCATCGGATATGCGCTATGTGTTTCAAGTGAAAGCTGGCATGAATAGTTCAAATGGGCAGAAGATTATCTCAGTTGCATCAGATTTGAAAGAGGGTGCAATAGTCAATGACTTTACAATAAGCACAGTGCTATCGAAGAATGTTCTCAAAATATACTCATCTATTCCTAAAATCAAATCTGTTGTAAGTGGCAATATCGTAAAATATGACATCAAGTACTATGATGGCGATTTTTCATCCGAAGGGACTGAGCTCAGTGGAGCGTCTTTTGAAGATGGAAATGAAATACCTTTGCAATCAGCAGAGGAGAAAATAATTACAGCTGTGCTTTTTGTTGATGGAGAAGAGGTCCTTAGAAAGAAGATAGATGTAAAAAACGATCCAGATTATATTCCACCTGCATTGGTTTCACTTTCTGCATCAAAAAATGAACTGAACCAAATAACACTAAGCTGGGAAGCGAAAGAGATAAACAAAGGATTACCTGAGTCTACAACATTGAAATTCAAAATCCTCAAGAAAAAAGCTGATGGCAATTATGAAGTAGTTAAAGATAAAGACGGAAATGATTTGCTACTTGATGGAAATACATATACAGATACAAGCATTTCTCCAAATACTGATTACACATATATGGTTGTGTCTTATTATTGCATGACAATCGATGAAAAAGAAGTTATGTATGAAGAAAGCATCGATAACAGGAAAACTGACACAGGGTGGGCAATATATAGCAAGCCAAAAACTTTTACAGCAAAAGGGGATAGTGGCTTTGACTCAAAGCAAGAGGGCGATGCAAAATACACAATCTCTCTCAAATGGGAGCCATATCATCCTGTTTCAGGAAATATTTCATACACAATAACAAGAAATGAATACAACTCGTCATCTACAGGAACTGTTGTCTATACCGGTTCTGATACAAACTATATAGATAATGTAGCTTTGTCAGCAGAAGAGAACAAAAAGAAGCATCAATACATCTATATTATGCAAATTGTTGTGGATGAAAAAGCATTTGATGAAACGACACTAGCAACAGATGAAAGCGGAAAGGATGCTATAATTGAAACAATCCCTACTGTGACTCAATTCGATTTCATTAATGACGTTAAAGTAACGTCAGGTGAAAATGCCCATGCCGATAAAGTGGCAATCAGTTGGAGTTGGAATGATGAGGGTTTTTCTGCTAACAATCTTGATAAGAGTAAAGCGAGCTTGAAAATATCAAGAAGAGAAGACGGAATGACGACATTCGAAGAACTTGCAACTGTGTCTGGATCAGATTCGTCTTATGATGATACTAGTGCAAAAAAGGGAATAAGCTACAGCTATGTTATTCAACCTGTGTACAACGATGAGAGTTCAAATTACAACGGCCAGCAGCCATCATTGAGCCCAGTTGTTGGAAATACGCTTTCAGAGGCTAAGAATATAACAGCAACCAAGAATAGCTTCGATAAGACAATCTCAATCTCATGGGACCCTGTGGAATATGCAAAAGGTTACATTGTTTATTACAAAGAGCAGGGGCAAGATGATTCTCAATACAAGAAAGTAGTTGTAAATGAAGGCACTTCAATTGCTTTGGCTCAGGACAAAAACAATCTAACTCCTGGCCTTGTTTATGATATAACAGTTGCTGTAGTGGATTCGTATAGTGGAGAGGCTAAGAGCTCTGAGATTGTTCAAGGGTCTATTTTCGGTTCTATAGTTCCAACTGTCACAGGTGGAAAGAATGCACTGGCAAATACAATCAAAGTAAGCTGGGAACCTGTCGAGAATGCGAAGAAGTATATTGTTGAGGTGTACTCTGATGAAAGTAGTGGAAACAGTATTATCTATAAAGAGTGCAACGATACAACATTCACATTCTCATCGGATGATGTAATGGCAACTTATCAAGAGGGCTCTTATGAATATCCTCTATCACGTCCTTACTATGTAACTGTTGTCCCTGTCGTTGGTTCTAAAAAGCCAGAAGGAGAAGCTACAAGAGTTAAAGGCAACTGGATAATGCCTCCAAAGAATATAACAGCGACTAAAGCTATTTCCGATGATAGTGTAAAAGTTAACTGGGATAAGACCAGTGATGCTGATGGTTATTATTTGTATTACTCCGAAACGCCGAATAATTTTGATGACGATCACAAAATATATATAAATGAAAATACTGATACTTATATGCATCGAAGGCCTGATAGACCGTATTATTATGCTTTGTCTTCAGTTATTAACAAACAAGAGGGACCTGTTCAAAACTGTTCTGATAATGTTTCAAACTATGGATATCCGTTGTTGCCACCAACTAATGTTTCGTCAAATGATTTGGGAGAAGGCAAGTTGGAATATTCATTTGAACAATCACTTGGTGCGACTGGATATTATCTACAGATTGAAGGGAATGAATACAAAATCGATTTGAAAAATCCAAATAAGCCAAAGGTAATAGACTCAAGTAATTCAACTGAATACACTGGATTATCTGTTTCAATTTCTCAGTATGGAAGAATTACATGTGAACTAAGAGAGCGACCTAGTGTAACTAAGGCTGCTGCGATTATATCTAGCGTTTCATCTATAAACGAAAATGAAAATGCAACTATAGACCACAACAAATCAAGAACGGTTGATTGCAGTGTGGAATTGAATAGCTTGTATGATTATGAATATGTTAACTTGCTGATTTACGCTATGGCTCCTTTGTATGCTGAGGCTGACGCTAAGTGGGAAAGTGATTGGTGGGAAGGCAATGATACTGAAGAGTTTTATACTAGAGACAATACAGTATATTTTACAAGGCCGTCAGGATTGGGGGCATGGGAAACAGCTCCTTGGACGGATGGATATACAAAATTTACAAACTATACTTTTATCGATAGTGTTGGGAATCAGTATAATGTTGAAAGTGGGCAGGTAAAAAATCGTACGATTGATATATATTGGGATCCTCTTCATCCTCTTGCTACTACCCCATTGAGAAGGCTGATTTCTTATCCGGATGCTCCTATTATTGTAAACTTTCCTTCATATTTGGGAGGTAAGAAAACCATTGTCTTCAATGATTATTATATTGATGGATCCAAAGGTGAAATAACAGTTGATGGCAAAGCGATTGATATTACCAAAATCACAAATAGGGTTTTGTAGAAAGAGGTTTAAAATGAGAAAATTCATATTCATATCTTTAATCTTTCTCCTAATAATCTCTTGCAATGCATCTATATTGATGACGAATGGCGAAGTAACAGAGCCTGGTGGAAATGGTTCATCAAGCAGTTCTAGCACTAGATTCTCGACTGCAGCTCCAAGAAGCGTTAATGCAACAAAGTCATATTATACAGATTCGATTGTTGTCAGATGGAGTGCTGTAGAAGGTGCTGATTATTATACTGTAGAAAAAACATCACATAAAGAAAGCGAAGCTCCTGATAATGCAATCTGGAATATGCTTCCAGAGACAATAGAGAATGGAACTTCATATATCGACAAACAAGATCTTGAGAGAAATATGTACTACAGTTATCGTATTACAGCTCATACATATGAAGGAAAGACAGGAAAAACATCTTCTGTTTCCACTGGTACAATACTCTCATCGCCAATTAATCTTGATGCTTCTAAAGGTGAAAGTCCCACATCTATAACAGTGAAGTGGGAACAGATGCCAAATGTGGAAAGCTACAAGATCTATAAGTCAACTATAGAATCCATATCTGGGCTTGAGGGCGAATACGTTAATACAATAAATGCAAGTGAAAAATCTGTTGAGAATTTTTATTCCTATGATGTAAATGAAAGTGAAAAAGGAGCTGAGCTTTACTTTGCAATAAAAGGAGTAGGGCCAACGGGTGAAGAAGCTCAAATAAGTGGATCAAGATATGGTTATACATTGGTTCAAGGTGCACCTGTTACTCCAGAGGTTATAGCTAGCAAAGGAAACTCAACAGATTCTATAACAGTGAAATTCAGAGCTAACAATGATGATGGAAATTATAAATACATCATCAAGCGCTCAAATCCTGGTAGCACAGAGAGAAACATCTTCAACAACCTTGAAGAAGGCTCAAGCGATGTTCTTCCTCAAAAGGATGAGTTTGGATTCTATATAATCGAAGATGGCGATGTAAGGCAAAACATAGAATACACATATTCAGTTATTGCAATAAATGACATTGGAATGTCCAAAGCTGGAGTTGCAACAGGATATCTTCTTTCTCCTGTGGAAAACCTAGCTCTTGTTGCTGATAAAGAGAATATGGGATATAAGCTTTCATTTGATTTGCCTGTAGGAGCTGATGATAAGGATAGGAGCGTTTCATATGAGTATGAAATTGTAAAAGAATTCAAAAATAAAACTACGGAAAATGAAACGGTCGCTGAATCTGATATCGGAAGCTACATTAATAAATTCTTTAAAGTTGGTGCTATGCCAACAAAAGAAACTGAGCTTAAAGAGATAAAGTCTGTTTCAATCACTGTAAAAAATAGCGATGGAAAACAAAGTAGCACTTCAAATTCAAATATAATCAGTATGCTCTCAGATCCTATTGATTCTATTTCTGCAACCTCTTTTGATAAGCCTCTTCAAAGTGATGTGGCTAACAGTAAGGGTGTATATCCTGTTCATGTTAAATGGACAACACAATCGACTAAAGAACAAACATTGACTCGAGTGGGCTCAGATGGTACATCAGTGACATTTACAGTTAATAATGGTTTCTTTGATGATGCTAGCACAGAACCTCTTGTGATTTATGATTATTATATTGATACATCTGATGAGCTTGGACGTACACTAGGTGGTGAAGTTAAACATGCAAAGAACTCATATGCAGCTATAACGCCAGAAGTCTTTGTTGATATGTTTGAATCGCTTTCATTAAAGCCATGGGAAAAGCAAGGCTATGTTCCTAAGGACTATAGAAGCTATTGGAAGAATTCCAAGATTGCTAGGCTTGTAGGGTATGGAAATGCATCTGACTTGGGTACTCAAATGAAGGCCTTGGATACGGCAGAGGACAAAGATCACTATCATTCTGATAGCAAGATTACTTATTCTGCAGCCATGGAAGGTGTTGGAGGTCAGATTTATTTTACTTACAAGAATTTTGGAGAAAGCCAGAATTTCTATACAACTGGAAACTATGAAATGCATGTTAATGCGTCCGGAACAGGTTCTGCGAGTTCGAATACAGGAGGTTTCCAAGTTTCGGGTATGTATCCAGGTCATGTCAAATTAGATAAGATCTCTGTCTCTGGAAAGGCATTCAAAGGAGCATATGTTTTCTCTATTGATTACAGGAATTCTGTTTCAGAAAATTATGAGGTTGCTGTGAAATGAAGAAATTTGGTTTTGGAATAATATTGATGGCAATCCTTTCATGTTTTTTGCTTTCGTCATGTGATGATGTCAAGGCTGTAATGAGCCTTATTCCCAAATTTGATGGAAAGCTTCCAAATGTGATTTCAGGAAAGTATGCATATTTTCCGGGAGATGAGGGCGAAGGTTATGGGATTCTCTACACTTTTGATAGTAATGCTGGAACTTTCAAAAGAGAAAAAAGCACAGGTGATTCTGATACTCCAATAACTGTGAAGGGTTCATATTCCGTTGAATATGATACTTATACAATAACAAAGAGCAATGGAAATATTTTCCTTTACTATGAAGATGGCACTTCTGAATTTTTAAGGTTCTATTATTATGCGACAGCAACCGATGGCCCCGAATACATAAAGCTTTCAGATGATGACAAAACGCTCACATATTATTATCAAGGAAAGTGAGGCAAAACATGAAAAGAGTACTTCTTTACGTTTTAATCTTAGTTGTCTTGTTGCATCCAATTTTTGCCTCGAACCCAGTTGAGGACTCTTTATCGTTGGCAAATGATGCCCAAATTGGTGAATTTGAGGATTACAAAAGCGACAAAACAACAGAAATCGATGATGATTCGATTGAATTCATTCCGAGAAATGATAATTTGCAAATGACTTCTGAGAATGAAGATGAAGTCCAGGGCAATGATTCGGATGATGAGTCTTTCTCTTTTGAGGGATCAAAAAAAGAAAGTGATGAATATTTTAGAAAAGATGCACAGATTGATTTTGCGTCACATGTCTATGTCGATACAACTATGCTGTATGGCTATCCTACAATAGGAGCTGCATGGGATATTGGAATCCAAATTGATACTATAACAATATCGGCATATCTTAGGTATGGGCACTTCTTCAGGCCTCTTGGTTCAGATACTGGAAAGCTCGCAGTTGCTGAGGAATTCGGAGAGGCGGGGCTTTCTATGAAAGTAAAACTCTATGAACTTTCTCGATTCAGTGTATCTTTGGGCATCAACACAGGTTGGTATCAACAATGGCTTATGCTTGGTTCAAACGCCGGTACTTATAATCTGGTCCATAATGGGCTCATGATTAGACCTGAAGCATCTATTGGTTGGCGCTTCATTGGATGGTGGAGAATGGAACTTGGGGTATTTTATCAGACACCATTGTATCCCCCATATGATGAATATCAAGGATGGGGTTGCTTTATAAAAATCATTTAGATTTTGTCCACTAAGCAAACTGGAAAAAGCATTCATACTGTTCGATTACAAGAAATACTCTGTACACTTTTTCCAAGAATTCAATGATGGCCTTTCGAGGATACTTAAAGATAATGCAAAAGAGATGTCTATTGGAGCTAAAGACAATGAGCCATCTGAATTGCGAGATGAGATTTTTGCAAAGAATCATGATTTCAAAATAAAATCAGCTTTTGCTCCCCAAAGAGACAGGTTTCTTGTAGTAGTTCGTGACGATATAATTATTTTATTGACCATTAACTTAACTGCTATTAAAATAATCATATGAAGAGATTCTATGGTAGAGAAAGAGAGTTAGCTCTCTTGAAGAAGATGGAAAGCCAATCCAAAGTTAGTGCTACATTTACGCTTCTAATAGGAAGGCGAAGAATAGGCAAGACTGAACTTGCTAGGCAGATAATGGAACAAAGTGAGATGGCTTGTTACCTTTTTACTATTAAGACAGCAGAGTCAATGCTTGCGTCAATGTGGCAAGAGTGTCTGTTTTCGGATTTAGGATTAAGAATCTCTGGTAGAGTTGATAACCTTAAAGACTTATTCAATGAGATATTTGTTTTCTCATTGACTAATCATTTTACTTTGGTGATTGATGAGTTTCAGGATTTGCAAAAAATCAATGAGTCTTTTTTTTCAGAGTTGCAAAATCTTTGGGATAGATATAAGAATGGCTCTAAGATGAATCTTATTGTATCTGGTTCTATTTTATCAATGATGGTCAAGATATTTGAAGATTCCAAAGAACCATTATTTGGAAGAAGTACAGCAAAGCTTGTTCTCACGCCTTTTCCTCCTTCTACTATAAAAGAAATCCTTAGTGACTATAATCCTGATTATTCCAATGAAGATTTACTGTGCCTATATATGTTAACTGGTGGAGTCCCTCGCTATCTTTCTCTTTTGCTTGATGGCGGTGCATATACAAAAGATGAGATGATTAAGGCTGCAACAGAACCATATTCACCATTTCTAAGTGATGCAAAGGATATTTTAGTATCAGAAATGGGGAAGGATTATTCTATTTATTTCTCAATCTTAAGTCTTATTGCAGATGGATACACAACGCAAAGCGAAATAGATTCAGTTATAGGAAAGAACACCGGTGCATATATTGAAAAACTAGAAAACATATTCTGTGTTATTAGGAAGAACAAGCCACTATTTTCCTCAAAAGAAAGCAGAAGAGCACACTGGAAAATAATAGATGCCAATATGAAGTTCTATTTCAGATTTATTTATCCAAATCAGAATTTAATTGAACTAGAACAATTTGATACACTTCGTAATATTGTCAATAGAGATTATGATACATTCACAGGCAAAACACTAGAAACGTATTTTGTAGAGCTACTTAAAGAAAAAGGTGGATTCTCGATGCTTGGATCTTGGTGGGATAGTAAAGGGCAGAATGAAATTGACATAGTCTCAATAGATTTTTCTGATAAGAGTTGCACTCTTTATGAAGTTAAGAGGAATAAGTCCAAATACAATCCAGACAAACTTGCCGAGAAGGCTGAAATCTTTAAGAAGAACATACCAGGATTCAAGACTGAGTTGATTGGGCTGAGTATTGAGAATATGTGAAAAATATAGGGTACATGACTTGGCAACTAAAAGTTGGACTAAAGATAAACCAGGAAAAGATTGTTTGATTTTGGCCACTTTTGCCCCCTATGCAAACTGAAAAAACCATTCATACTGTTATAGCTTGGCCGAGCTTGTGCTAAGAT
>DKCO01000014.1 GCA_002452215.1 Spirochaetales bacterium UBA6872 | reverse complement strand
TCATATCAACCATGTTTATTATGTTCTTAAAGCCATAAGAGTGGCGGATAATCAGCTTGCCTTTATCGTGTTGAGGGATAAACGCCTCATTCCTCTTTACCTTTGAGGCAAGCTATAGAGCAGATGCCAATAAGACATATCGGACTACTCGATGGGAAGCTTAGAATCGAAAACGAGAATCATCAGATGAAAGCGATTAGCCACTCAACTTATGGCTACGAGTGCTATTTTGATTGCCAGAGTGAACTTCTTGATATCGTTTGTCGAGTATCTTGAGGATGGATGGAAGGGAGCCGACTGAAAAGGAGCTTGAGAAGATAGCAAATATCATCTTTTTGAATCTCTGGCATATGGACGGCATCAAGGAGTCGGTGCCATTCAAAGGCAAGAGGTGCATGGTTTACGACTGGCAAGCAGGGGCAGGAGACTATCTGTAGATCTCTCTTCTGTGCCCGATTCGCAACACATCGATTAAGATCTCCTCTTCATTTATATCGCAAATGACTCTCCAATCATCAACTCTGTATCGCCATAACCTATTCAAGTTTTCTACCAAAGCCTTGCCTCTGCTTTTTGGCTTCCGGCTTTCCTATCTTTCTCAACTGTTTCAGGCTTGGTTCTGAATATCGAACCTTCATAGATCCAACTCTTTCTCTACTTCTTCAGTTGTGTAGGTTTTGATTTTCCCTGTTTTGATTCCATCCCTTATGGCAAGGCACTCATAGACTTCTTCCATATCATCTATCTGTTGTTCTATCATCTGGCAGTAGAAGGAACTTGGACTTCTTCGAGTTATCCTTGCTAAATTATCCACTCTCTTTTTCAGTTCCAAGGGGAGCCTGAATGTTGCCACTGCAGAATCTGTTGTATTGAGCATATAAAACCTCCACATCTAATGTATACATTGTAAACTTATCTTCGGCAAGTGCTTTTCCTAATAAGCAAAAGAACTGATGGATAATCTCAACGTTCGCGTTCTCATATTTCGAGACTAGGTTTTCGGGAGAGAAGGCGTGCCCGCGAGTTGGTTAATGCCATATTCCGTCACAGTACCTACAAGCCATATAATGTTGCATTTATACCATTAATAGCCTATTGATTTGACAAAAAGCAGAAGTAATGCAATATTATAGACAAGAGGCACAGCCGATGAACGGTCAACCTCAAACTAAAAACGAAATAATTCGCTCAGTATTTTGCGGTAGCTGGGCGATTATTTTTTTCTATTTACTGCAATCAACAATCCAATGACTGTAAACACAATCATGAGAAGCTGGTAGTCATCCATAGACATCACCTCCTTCATCGACATATCAGAAGAATCGGGAAGCAACGCCTCCCGATATCCAGAAAAGGATTCAAGAGGTTAACCGTCCACCGTTTATGGCAGTGCCAGAACAATCATAACATGAATATTGTATGGTTGAAGATATACCCAAAAGGAACATTATCGGAAGATTCAAAACTACTATTAGCTAGAGTAAGCAATATAGCTGTAGAACTATATTTTAATGGTCAATGTTAATTTCTTTGCATATAAAGATTTAATATTATAAACTACTAGATTATCTTCAAGAGATTCTTCAATGCATAGGATATTCCATCGCTATTGTTGTCTTTTGTGATTATCTTTGCGCTTTTCTTTGCTTTATCTGAACCATTTGCCATAGCGATGCCCATGCCAACTGATGATAGCATGCCAGCATCGTTGTCCCAGTCTCCGAATGCAATCATATCATTTCTATCGATCGAAAGGTATCTTTCGAGTATGTCTACAGTGTTTTTCTTGTCTGAGCCGAATGGAAGGATCTCCAGATTTGTGCTTGATGAAGATAGTATTGTTGCATCCTTATCCATCTTGTTCTCAAGCTCTTTTTTCAGCATATCGATTATCGACTTGTCATCATCCTTTACGAGTATCTTGTAAATAGGCTCGCAAAGCGCTTCTTGGACACTATCATAGGATGAAAGGTCCATCAATATGCCTTTTTGCTTGCAAATCCTATCTTGTAATCTATACCACTTTATATCGCTATCGATTGCATATCTCGATTCGGAGAAAGCTATTACGGACTTTGCTCTTTTCGAGACTATCTTTATTGCTTTTTCATAGATTTCTTTTTCAAGTGTCTTTTGAAATACATATTTTCCACCATCTTTGACAAGAGAGCCATTAATCGCTGAGAAAATAGGATCCTGAAGACCTAGCTCATTTGCTAGAAATGAAATTCCTTGTATATATCTTCCAGAGCAAAGAACTATTCTGATGCCTTTTGCTCTTGCAATGTCGAGCGCTAAAATAGTATTTTTGCTTATTGTTAGGTCATCTTTCAAAAGAGTTCCATCGATATCGGAAAGTATTAAGGAGTACATGTCTTGATTGTAAAACGAATTATCAAAAATTCATATAATGCAATTGCCATTTTGATTATAGTTACTCTTTTGTTTTCAAGTTGCAAAAGCGAAAGAAGGATAGAAGAGAATAGAATTGCAATGGGAACTAATGTCTCGATAACAGTATTCTCTCAAAAGGATGCAAAGCTATTAGACGACGCATTTCTCCTCCTCTCTGAAATAGAGCGTAAAATCTCATCGAAGGATCCCAATTCGTACGTAAGCAAGATAAACAGCTGTGCGTCCATTTCGAAAGTACCTGTTCCAGATGATGTGTATAGCTTAATAAAAAGATCTGTGGAGATTGCGAATCAGACAGATGGCTTATTTAATCCTGCTATTGGAGCACTAGTTGACTTGTGGGGTATTACTACAGACAATGCACGTGTTCCGGAGCAATATGAGATCGATGCTGTTCTTCCTCTTCTTTCTTGCTCTGATATTGTTTTTGACGATAGCTTGAAGACTGTGTATTTGAAAAAGAAAGGAATGAAGCTTGATCTTGGTGCAATCGGAAAAGGCTATGCTGTTGATAAGCTAAGAGAGTACTTTCTTTCGAATGGTGTCGAGAAAGCCATTATAAACCTCGGTGGAAATGTCTATGTGCTTGGATGGAAAAATAAAATTGAGAGAGAAAAGTGGAGGGTAGGGATTGTAGACCCATTAGCGCAAAGCAATTTGCTGACTGAAGTCGATATTATGAACAAGGCTGTATCTACATCAGGAGGCTATGAGCGTTATTTTGAAAGCGATGGCATACGATATCATCATATTTTGTCTTCAGCTACAGGATACCCAACCGATAGCGATGCACTTTCTGCAACAGTCATAAGCACAGACGGCGCACTTGCTGATGCCCTTTCGACAGCTGCATTTTCTGGAGGATCTGAAAAAGCAAAGGAGCTTTCAGAAAAATTCAGCGTCTACATAATCATCTACACGAAGTCGAATCAAATACTCAGATTCGGCGAGCTTTGAAAGCAAGAAAAGAGTCATACACGAAAGAATCTGTTGGCTCTGAGTCTGCTTTGTCAGAATAAAAGTCCTCGATAATGAAGCCTGTGTGCAATAAGCCACCTATTATTGAATCGAGTGTATGTGAAAACTCTATTGTATCTTTTCTCTTTATTCGTTTGTCGAGTGTCCTCTTGGAAAGAGATTTCAAATCAGAGAATGGCAAAGTGTATTTCATCTTGAGCTTTCTTTCTTGGTATTTGTCGTCAAAAGTATAAAGAATTGGATTTGCAATCCCGAAGATGAAAAATCCATTTCTTTTCAGCACTTTGTGGACTTCTTTGTACGCAGATATGATATCGTCAATGAAATTCAGCGATACAGGATTTATCACATAGTCAAAGAAGTCGGGATCAAGTCCTGTCTTTCTTATATCGGCTTTTACCAGATTTGCTTTTAGTTTGTATCTGTCCAATGCGATTTTGTCTTGCTCAAGTTGCCCCTCAGATTGATCAACTGTAGTTACATCGCAACCGTAAGCTGACATGATAGGAGTTTGCTGGCCACCTCCACTTGCAAGAAGCAGAACCTTCTTGCCTTTGCTATCTTTTATCCATTCGAAAGGGACATTTTTCTCTGGAGTGATCATTATGCATGGCTTTCCTTCCTTTGCTTTTCGGATCTCTTGCTCGTCGACTATTCTTGACCAATAGTTTCCTCTTTTGACTTCTTCATTCCAAGCAATACGGTTTATGTCCTCTATGTCCATTGCGATCACTCCTTTGTCAGTCTTTCATCCCAAAGAACGATTTTGCCTTCATTCAATGTTTTCTTTACATCAATGATTCTTTGGTTTTCAGAGCCACGGAACACTAGGGAGATATTCTTCTTCTCTTCAATGAATCTCCCATCTACAAGAACGTCGATCAAGGAGATTATCCTCTTTGAGATGGGAGTGTTTGGATGTACTCCCTCCTTTAGAATCTCATCATCAAGCCGATAGCCTGAGAACATCCAGATTGTCTTGTCCTTAAGCTCTCTCCTGACTCTTTCGATAAGAGGCAAGAGGGCAACTTGATTCTCAGGTTCAAATGGCTCTCCACCAAGTATTGTCAAGCCTTTTATGTGAGGATAGGAAAGGGATGCTATAATCTCATCTTCTGTAGCTTTGGTGTATTCCTTTCCATAAAGGAAATCCCAAGTCTCCTTTTGGAAGCATCCTTTGCAATGATTTCTGCATCCTGAGACAAAGAGCGAAACTCGTATGCCGGGACCATTTGCTACATCCAACAATTTTATTGAGCCGTAATGCATATGACTAAAGGTGCAAGACCCTCTCCTTTATCTCTTGGGTTCTTCCTTGGTTCCAAAATTGTGTGCCAATATAGCCACATGTCCTTCTTGCGACATTGAGTTTGTTCTGATCCCTGTTATGGCAATTCGGGCACTCCCATACAAGCTTGCCATCATCCTCGACTATAGATATCTCGCCATCATATCCGCACACTTGGCAATAGTCCGACTTCGTATTGAGCTCTGCATACATTATGTTGTCGTATATGAATTGCATTACAGCCAATACGCCATCTATATTGTTTTGCATATTCGGCACTTCGACATAGCTGATTGCACCGCCTGGCGAAAGTTTTTGGAACTTTGATTCCAATGCAAGCTTGTCAAATGCATTGATAGGTTCTGTCACATGCACATGATAGCTATTTGTTATGTAGTTCTTGTCAGTCACACCTTTGATTATGCCAAATCTTCTTTGCAAGCATTTTGCGAATTTGTATGTTGTGGATTCAAGCGGAGTACCATAGATTGAGTAGTCGATGTTCTCAGCTTTCTTCCATTTTGCGCATGCATCATTAAGAGCTTGCATGACTTTGAGCCCGAATTCTTCTCCTTCCTTTTCGGTCAATTTCTTTCCAGTGACTTCATAGACACATTCCCAAAGGCCTGCATAGCCTAGCGATATTGTAGAGTAGCCTCCGTACAGGAGCTTGTTGATTGTCTCTCCCTTCTTTAGCCTTGCAAGAGCTCCATATTGCCAAAGGATCGGAGCTGCATCAGAGAGTGTGCCAAGTAGTCGCTCATGTCTGCATCTGAGAGCTCTGTGGCAAAGCTCAAGACGCTCTTCCAGAATGCTCCAGAACTTCTCTTCGTCTTTCTTTTCTTGGCATGCTGTGCAAGCGACATCCACAAGGTTTATCGTCACAACTCCCTGGTTGAATCGTCCATAGTACTTTGGTTTTCCATTCTCATCGACATATGGAGTTAGGAAGCTTCTGCATCCCATGCAAGTGTAGCAATTGCCATTGCCGTTTTTGTCAATCTTGAGCTTTAGCATCATCTTCTCAGATATGTAGTCAGGAACAAGTCGCTTTGCTGTGCATTTTGCAGCAAGTCTAGTCAAGTAATAATAGGGAGTTCCCTCTCGTACATTATCTTCCTCCAGTACATATATGAGTTTTGGGAAGGCTGGTGTTATGTATACTCCTTGCTCATTCTTGACGCCTATGTATCTTTGCTTCAGAACCTCTTCGATTATTATCGCAAGATCTTTTTTGAGCTGAGGGTCTTTAGCTTCATTGAGATACATGAAAACAGTCACAAATGGCGCTTGTCCATTTGTAGTCATTAGAGTAACTACTTGGTATTGGATTGTTTGAACGCCTTTTTCGATTTCGTCCCTGAGCCTTGCTTCTACGATTTCGCTGATTTTTTCCTCTGAGGGTTCTATTGACAATAGCTCGAACTCCTTCAGTACTGTCTTTCTTATTTTTTCTCTAGAGACTTGCACAAATGGTGCAAGATGCGTAAGTGAAATCGACTGTCCTCCATATTGGTTGGAAGCAATCTGGGCAATGATTTGGGTTGCGATATTGCAAGCTGTTGAGAAGCTATGTGGCTTCTCAATCATAGTGCCCGATATCACAGTGCCATTTTGAAGCATGTCCTCAAGGTTTACAAGGTCGCAATTATGCATATGCTGAGCATAATAGTCGGAATCATGGAAGTGTATGATCCCTTCCTTGTGGGCCTCGACGATATCCTTTGGAAGCAAGATCCTTTCTGTAATATCCTTGCTAACCTCGCCAGCCATGTAATCACGCTGAACGCTGTTCACGCTTGGGTCTTTGTTTGAGTTCTCTTGCTTAACTTCCTCGTTGTTGCACTCTATTAGAGACAATATTGTCTCATCTGTTGTGTTTTGTCGTCTTGCAAGGCTTCTTATATAGCGGTATGTGATATACTTCTTTGCGACTTCATACGCACCATGAGCCATGATTTGGTCTTCTACTAAATCCTGTATCTCTTCGACAGAGAGAGCTCTTGGCACTTTCTCGCAACTTTTCATCACAGAGTCTGCAATTCTGTTGATCTGGGTTGTAGTAAGCTTCACGCTATCGTCGACTACAGCATTTGCCTTGCTTACAGCATTTATGATTTTGGAGATATCGAATTCTTCTTCTGCTTTGTTTCTTTTTATGATTTTCATGCTCTTAGGTCCTTATTGGTAAGTACAATAGGATTGTACGCTAGATATTGCGTGATTTCAATATTCTTGCACCATATATCGTGGAAAAAATGAAGTTTTTTGTATTTGCTTACAAAAGAAAGAGTTATTGGAATGTCAACTGTTTCGATGGTTTTTTATATGTTTTCTTTATCTTATTCTCTTGGCGTTATTTAACCGCATCAAGGAAAACAATGGTTTTTCATTTCTCTTTCAGGACAAGTTTTGAGAATTGACCTAAAAACCATCTGATGCTAGCTTAATCATGTGAAAAGAAGACCCTCATTTTCTGAAATTGTATTGATTGTATTGCTTATCTTGATTCTTGTTATTACATTGGCCTTGCTTGGGATATGGACCAAATATATTGAAAGGGGAGAGAATGTCAAGGTTTTGAAAGAAGCAATGAGAGATGTTGTCGAACTGAATGGAGAGAAGGCTCTTTTCGAGCTTGCTGGCATAGATGTTGACCAAATACATTATGGCTCGGATGGTTTGGATCTTTTCGAAGGAGACACACCGTCCTGGGATTACACAGCTGAGGAGGCAAGGAAGATTGCTATATACGATAGGGTATGTGACTCTGTGGTGCAAATACAAGCGGCATCTGAGTTGTCTGATTCAGGCCAAGGCTCTGGTGTGATAATGTCGTCTGATGGATACATTGTGACAAACAAGCATGTAATCGGGTCAGGAACAAGTTTCAATGTAAACTTCTCGGATGGAAGTGCAAAGAAGGCAACTCTCGTAGGCTATGACTCTCTTACGGATGTTGCTTTGATAAAAGTCGATGGCAATGGCCTGGATGCAATCGAGACAGGTTCGACATCGTCTTTGGTAGTTGGGCAAAGCGTTATGGCAATAGGAAACCCATATGGCTATACTTGGTCATATACATCAGGAATGGTCTCAGGATTGGACAGAATGGTCTTTACAAATGATGGCAATGTAATCCCGAATATGATACAGACAGATGCATTGATCAATCCTGGAAACTCCGGCGGTCCTCTTTTGAATGGGAAGGGAGAGATGGTTGGTCTTGTGTCATCGATATATTCTACATCTGGATCGGCGCAAGGTATTTCATTTGCTTTGCCTGTTGAAGTCATAGAGGATGTTATAAAGCAGATTATCGCTACTGGCTCTGTGCATAGGGGCTGGCTTGACATTCTATCTGTCGAACTCAATGCGCAAATAGTCTCTTATTCGTCGCTTCCTGTTTCGAAAGGTATATTGATATCACAAGTAGTACCAGCAGGTGCTGCTGATAGATCAGGACTGAGAGGAGGAACAGAGAAGGCCCAATACGGCCAATCTGTCATTTACCTTGGTGGTGACATAATCGTAGCGATAAATGGCAAAGCTGTTTCGAGCTATGTCGATTACTTTGCTCAGCTTTTCTCAACAAAGCCTGGTGATAAGATAGATGTTACAGTAAATAGAAAGGGCCAGGAGATAACGATAAAGGATGTTGAGCTTGTAGAGCAAACAGAGGAGATGACGAAGTGGATTCTAAGGTAGCATTCCCAGATTATCAAGCAGGAGCATCAAAGCCATTCAAGGTGGTGTCGGATTTCGATTTGGCCGGTGACCAAGAGGAAGCTGTAAACAAACTATACCAAGGGTATCTTGATGGAGATCATGCACAGACGCTAAAAGGTGTTACTGGATCAGGAAAGACATTTACAATGGCAAAGCTCATAGAGAAGATCCAGAAGCCGACCTTGATCCTTTCTCATAACAAGACACTGTCGGCTCAGCTATATAGGGAGTTCAAGTCATTCTTTCCTGAGAATGCTGTCACATATTTTGTCTCTACTTATGACTACTACCAACCTGAGGCGTATGTGCCAGGAAAGGATTTGTATATCGAGAAGGAGACAGATATAAACGATGAAATCGATAGGCTAAGGCTACATGCATCATTTTCGTTGATGGAGAGGCGCGATGTCATCGTTGTCGCCACTGTCTCTTGCATATATGGACTTGGAAACCCTGTCTCTTTAAGGGATATGGTCTGGTCATTTCGTGTAGGCGATTCATTTGACCAGAAAAAGGAGTTTGGACAGCTGACTCGCATGCTTTATGAAAGAAACGACATGGTGCTTTCCAGGGGAACGTTTCGTCCGAGAGGTGAGACGATTGAGATTTATCCTGCATATCTTGAGCAAGCATTCCGTATCTATCTTGACTGGGATGAGATATCCAATATCGTTTGGTTTGACCCTCTCACTGGCGAAAAACTCGACTCTGTCGATTCTGTGACGCTGTACCCAGCAAAGCAATTTGTGATGCCGCAAGATCAAATTGACAAGGGAATTGACTTGATAAACGAAGAGAAGGAAGAGCGCTATCAATATTTCATTTCAAATGGAAAGTATGTCGAGGCCGAAAGGATAAAGACACGTGTTGAGTACGATCTTGAGATGCTTCAGGAAGTAGGCTATTGCTCAGGAATCGAAAACTATTCTAGGCCATTGTCTGGTAGGGCTCCAGGGGAGAGGCCTGCTGTCTTGTTGGATTATTTTCCAGATGATTTCGTGACGTTCATTGATGAGTCTCATGTGACTTTGCCTCAAATCGGTGCAATGTATGAAGGTGACAGATCTCGTAAGTTGAATCTTGTAAACTACGGCTTCAGGCTTCCGTCGGCCTTGGATAATAGGCCCATGAAATACGATGAGTTTGATCAGAAGGTAGGGCAGAGGATTTATGTCTCAGCAACTCCTGGCCCAAAGGAGAGAGAGGAATCTGTTGAGATTGTTGAGCAACTGATCAGGCCGACAGGCCTGCTTGATCCCAAGATAGATGTAAGACCGACAGAGGGGCAGATGGAGGATCTTTATTCTGAGATCTTGAAGACTATAGAGAAAAAGGAGAGAGTCCTTGTCACTACATTGACGAAGAAGATGGCTGAGGACCTCACAGATTATCTTGCAAACCTTGGATTGAATGTCCAATACTTGCACTCCGAGGTCGATACAATAGAACGAGTAGATATTCTCAGGGATCTCAGGCTTGGAAAATATGACGTGCTTGTAGGAATAAACCTCCTTAGAGAAGGCTTGGATCTTCCAGAGGTTTCCCTTGTTGCAATACTTGATGCTGACAAGATAGGGTTTCTTCGTAGTGCGACTTCCCTTATCCAAACAATCGGACGAGCTGCAAGAAACGCAGATGGAAGGGTTTTGATGTATGCTGACAAGATCTCTCCAGCAATGAAAGAGGCAATAGAAGAGACTGAGCATAGGCGAGAAGTGCAAGAGAAGTACAACAAAGAGCATAATATAACGCCAAGAACGATAAAGAAGAACATAGAGACTATCCTAGAGCGCCAAATTGAGGATTCTGAGGCTATTGCCAAAGAGGATGCCAAGATTGTTCGATCAGGCTACAACTTGCTATCAGAGAAGGACAGGAAGAAATATCTCAGGGATCTCGAAAAGCAAATGCTTGAATATGCAAAGAACCTGGAATTCGAGAAAGCTGCAACACTCAGGGACGAGATTGAGAAAGTAAAGAGTGGCGACTGGAAATCAGAATAGGACAACATCCATCGGGCTAAGGGTAGCAACGGGTGTTTGCTCTCT
Organism: Spirochaetales bacterium UBA6872; assembly: GCA_002452215.1. GTDB lineage: Bacteria > Spirochaetota > Spirochaetia > Sphaerochaetales > Sphaerochaetaceae > Ornithospirochaeta. Next base: position 13,509 of record DKCO01000014.1, on the reverse strand, counting down.
TTTTATAGAAGAAGGGAATGATGTCCAGATGCTTTCATAAAGCGAAGAGAAAGTGATCTCTTCCGAGCATTGTGCTGGCATTGTTGCGCTTGTGTCGAACATAAGTGCACGCAACAAATAGAATGTAAAAGCCCCATAGTTTTCCTGGTTTAGCTCTCCATTGTTGATCTTGTCATATGCTTCTTGCCCCGCTGTCGCGGCTGCAATGACAAATAAATTCGGAGTGCCGTAGCTGTCTTTTCCTAGAGCAACTTCCATAGCACCTTTGAGAGATTTGGAAAGAGATGGCCCCTCGTAGAGCTCTGTGTCTCCAACTTTAACTATGTTTTTTGTTGATGCAAGCAGAGAGTCCTTTACGTAATTTCCAGAGAAACATGAATCGATAAGCATCAATTTTATTGCATCCTTGTTGTAAGAACAAAGGACATCTATTATGTTGTTAACTCCGATTCTATCTTCATTCGTATCAGAAATAAAAGAGACAAGGGAACCGTCGGAGTAACCATGCCCAGAGTAGTGGAGGATAATCAAATCTCCTTTTTTGGCATCAAGGGATTTGATTGTTTTCACAACATCGCTCATCCTCCATTCTGGATGCATTGTTATTCGGCTCTCATCAAGCTTCATTCGTATACGCTTTGTCTCAGGATTCAGCTTGTTGTTTCTGTCTTCAATCTTCTCGAGCTTTCCGAATTCGAATGCATCCTGTGCATTTTCCGGACCAATTGTATATCTTGATCCATTATCTACACGAAAAACATATACCTCGACATCTTGTTTTGCTAGTTCGACAACTTGGCCAACCAACGCAGCTTGGTCATTTGGAGTTGTTTCAAGCCTAGAGACTTTCTCGTTTGAGTCTGTATAATCAGATGCAACTGATATTAGTATTGTCCTTCCTTTTGTTCTTGGCGTATCGCTGTCGCAAGATGTGAAGATAAGTGAAATCGATAATAGTACAATCAATGCCATTCTCATTTGGTTGCTCCTTTTTTGATCCCTATAGGATAGACCGATAAAGCTACAGACAACTCGAAATCGACCTCCTTTGCTGATACAATTGCCTTAAATGGAAGCGAGAGCGAGAAAAAGCGGCCAAGCATTATCATTGGCCCAGATGACAAAGAGAGAAACAAGGAGCCAGCATCTATTCTTTTGAAGTATGTATAGCCCAGTCCTGGCTCGATTGAGAGAGCAAGATATTGGTTCAAGATATAGTCGAATCTTAACTCCAAAGAGAATCTGAGCCTCTCTTGGATTCTTGTTCTATCAATTTCCTCGCTTTTTGTTATGTATTCCAATGATACAGGAAATGATATTCTTCTATTATCAAATGCTATTGCTAATGGGTTTATGCTTAGCTCATAGCCAAGTGCGCTTCTGTAATTGTCATATGGGTCGACTTCCTTGCCAAAGTGCGTGAAATTTCCAGAAAGAGCAAGTGTCGCATCTGGTGAATATGATATAGCAAAGATGCAATTTGCACATAGGAGCAAAAACATGGAAATAATTGCTTTTTTCATAATGCCTCCAATTTATAAATGCCAACACTTAGCTAAAATGCGCTATAAGTTATCAAAAAAAGATCAAATTCTCCTTCAATATTATCAAAGATACATCTTTCTTTCTTGGTTTTAGGGCAGAGGATGCTAGCATAGGGTAGCCAAGATAGTCGAGACCTAGCATGTATCTTGAGCCAGCATACTCTGCTGATAACACAGTGACACCATTTAAAACAAAATGATTTGGGTAGAGGCCTGGGTCTACAGATTCTTCTGATATCATCACATTTTCGGGCCTGAAGAATAGTGTGCCGCTCCTTGATTGGTCGAAATAGGATGCTGGCATCGAGGTGCCATCGCCTGTGAAGAACGCTGTAAACAGGTTTGGTGGCTTTCTATATAATTCTTCAGCATACCCCAATGCTTCGTTCTTCCCATCCTTCATTATCATTATCCTGTCCGAGATTGCAAAGGCCTCTTCCCTGTCATGCGTGACATAGACCATTGTGATTCCTAGCGTATCATGTATCGATCTTATCATGCTCCTGAGCTTCTTTCTCATTGGTGCATCAAGCGCTGACAGTGGCTCATCGAGAAGAAGGATTCTAGGCTCTGCGGCAATAGATCTTGCAAGTGCGACTCTTTGTGCCTCTCCTCCAGATAGTTTTGAGACATTTCTTTTCTCATATCCTGGAAGTCCAACTAGCATCAATAGGTTCTTCGTGAGATTTTTCCTTTTGGCTCTGTCTTTCTCTTTCATCCCATATTGGATGTTTTTCTCGACATTCATTGAGGAAAAGAGAGCATAATCCTGGAAGACCATTCCAATTTCCCTTTTCTGTATAGCCTCATTCGTAATATTCTTTCCATCAAGGATTATGCTTCCGGATGTTGGAGTCTCGATACCCGATATAATGGATAGCAATGTTGATTTTCCTGATCCAGATGGCCCTATGATGCAAAGAAGCTCGCCTTCTTCGATGTCCAGCGATAGATCCAGATTGAAATCGTTGTATTTTTTCTTGAGTTCGTTAATCTCTAGATATGCCATTTGCCTTTACTTCTCCTACAAAGAATACAACAAGTGCCTCTAAGAGCAAAATAGAGCCAAGGGCTGATGCGCCTTGGAAGTTATATGAATTTATCATCCTGTAGATCAAGACAGGAATAGTTACGACTTTCCCTTCCGATAGCGATAATGTCGCATTGAATTCGCCCAAAGAGAGAGCAAAGGAAAATGCAAATGCCTTCATCTTGTATCCGAATATCATAGGATTCTCGATTTTTCTTACAGTCTTGGACATGCTTGCTCCCAGCGTGTATGAACTTAGGGCAATGGTTTTAGGTATCTTCCTAGCTCCCGGCAGGATTGTTCTCACAGCAAAAGGAAGTGTTAGGATAAGATGTGAAAGTATTACTAGGATATATGAGACTATGATTTTATCAGAGTGTATGTACGCCGAAACAAACGAGAAGCCAAGGCCGAGCGTGACAGAGCCTGTTGCCATTGGAAGCGATGTAAAGAGAGGCAGGATTCGTGATTTTGATCCTCTTGATGCAAGTGCAATTTTTGATGCAAGCAATGCAGATAAAGCAGCTGTTATAAGTGCTATTATAAAGCTGTTTATTATGCCAGCGATTGATGATGCGATCAGCCCAGAGCCATGGCTCATATCATGCCAAGCTCGCAAAGTGAAAGTGCCATCCTTTGTGAAAAAAGCACGGTAGACAATCGATAGAAGAGGTGGAAGAAGAAAGAGAAGAATCAACAATGAAAGGATAATTGCTATGAGTATTTTCGATTGCCTTGCTTTTATGAGTGTTCTTCCAGAGCGCTTTGCCTTAGCTTCTCGTCTTCCTCCTGAAGAGATGAGCAAGAGCAATGAAAGGACCAAGAACGAGAACAATGAGAGAGCTGATGCGGACTCTGGATTCATGTCTGTGTATGTCCTTTTGTATATTTCGGCCTCTAGAGTGTAGTAGCTTGGCTTTCCTCCTAGCACAAGTACTATCGAGAACGATGAAAAGCAAAAAAAGAAAATAAGAATCCAGGATGCGATTACTGTTCCTTTTATCTTGCCAAGCGTAATCACAAAGAATGTCTTGATATTCCCTTTCCCCATCAACTTGGAACAAAGCTCTTCTTTTTCGTCCATCATAGACCATGATCCAGTGATCAAGGAAAATGCGATAGGAAAGTTCAGGTATACATGCGCAAGTATTATTGCTTTGAATGAATAGAGTATCTTCAATCTTGGCTCGTCGAGTTTAAAGACATGCATAATGAAAGTATTCAAAATACCAGCATTCCCATACCAGATAACAAAAGAAAGAACAACAAGAATTGAAGGGATAGTGAAAGCAAGATCTGATAGAGTCAGAATAGCTTTTCTCCCGGGAAACGAGTATTTCGAGAAGAATGATGCAAAAGGCATTGCAATTGCAACAGATATAGTTGCTGATAGAAATGACTCGAAGAAAGTAAAGCCGAGAAGCTTATACGTGTAGATGTCTGAAAAAACATCCTTTAAAGCCCTTCCTTGTGAAAGAAAGGCTTTTTGGAATACGAAAAACATCGGGAGAGCAAACAACATAAGCAATAAAACTATTGCTGGTATTGCTCTATATATATAAAAGCCCTCCCTGTTCTTCATTACTTTGTCATTACCTCTGTCCATTTTTCTAAGAGTTCCTTGGTCTTTTCTTCGCTGACCTGGCCACTCTTGAATATTTTAGCAGGTTTTGGAGCATAGTCAAAAGCTGATGGAAGCTCTAGGCTTGTATTTGCAGGGTACATGGAGTTTGCAATTGCTGTCTCAAGCTGTCCATCTGTTAGCAAGAAGTCGATGAAGGCTTTTGCTTGATCTGAGTGCTTTGCATTCTTCAAGATGCCAACGCTCTCGATTGTAGCTTCATGGCCATCTGAGAAAATCAATGCCTGGTAGCGAGTTGTGTCTTCATTCATTACATGGTAGACAGGCGATGTTGTATATGAAATCACTATTGGAGCTTCTCCTTCTGTGAATAGGCCATAGGCTGAAGACCAGCCTGATGCGATTGTCAATGCATTGTCTTTCATCTTCTCCCACCAATCAAGATAACCTTCTCCGAGTGCATTGTATGTCCAAAGCAAAAGCCCCATTCCTACAGATGATGTTCTTGGATCAATCAAGATGACCTTTCCTTTGTATTCGTCTTTTGTCAAATCCGACAGTGACTTTGGCTTTTCGATTCCAGATTCGCTGTCATATACAAAAGCATATGCTCCATAATCAAATGGGATGAGCCTGTTCTCAGGATCAAACTTGAGCTCATCAGGGATGTTTGCAAGCTCACTTGTCTCATCGCTCATCACAAGATCATAAGCTTTCGATGCGACGTCATCGGAAACTCCCAAGATGATATCTGCAGGGCATTTGTCTCCTTCCATCCTTATCTTGTTGATCATCTCCACAGTCGCGCCACAAGAGACAAGGTTGACTTTGATTCCAGTCTTCTCCTCAAATGCTGCAACAACCTTGTTTCCAGCACCCCAATCTCCACAGAAAGTGTCATAGGCATACACTGTCAAGACATCATCGCTTTTTGAAATATCTGCCATATCGGACACAGCTTGTGCAAACACAAGTGAGGATATTGAAAGCAGAATTACCAATAACAAAACAAGCTTCTTCATTAAAGCCTCCTAAATGTAATTCTGTCCAAGGGAATATTCTTTCTATATACTGTCGCTCCCTACGCTGGTATTGGCCAGATCAGGTTCGAGGGTATGATCTCAGGCATTAAGCCACCCCTAGACAACATGAATTTAACTTTTTTGCACCAAAGTTTCAACAGATATTGAGGAGCTTTGGATTTTGATAATAATATAACCATATGAAAGCAATTTTCTCGTTGGAGGAAGCAAGAAAGCTCGATCATAGCTTTATAAAAAAATATTCACTTTCAGAAAGTTCCCTTATCGATGGGGCAGCGATGGGTGCATACCATGTGATAAAGGATCAAGTTTACAAAAAAAGAATTCTATTTCTTATTGGTAAAGGCAACAATGGCTCTGATGGCTTGGAACTTGCAAGGATATTGTCCGAAGAAGGCGCTGATGTACATGTTTTCTATCTAAAGGGTAATCCAAATGAGGAAAATGCCCGAAGACGAGGATACGCATTTAAAGTAGTGAGCTCTTTTTCGCCATATGATTATGATGTGATTATTGATGCGCTTTGTGGCTTTGGCTTTCATGGCGATATCGAAGAAGATATCCTCAATCTGGTTGAAAGAGTAAACGACTCAGGATGTTATACTATATCGCTTGATGTACCATCGTTTATGCAAATCATTGCAAATGAGACAATCGTCTTTATGTTTTACAAGCTAGAGCTGTTCAATCCGCTATCAAGAGAAAAGTTTGGAATGTTGCAACTTGTCAATCCAGGCTTTGATGAGCATGAGCTTAGTCTAGTGGAATCGGATGTGTACCTCATTGAGCATAAGGATTTGGATCTCAAGCCGTTTTCTATTTCAGATTACAAGAATACACGAGGGCATGTTGCTGTCATTGGTGGATCCGAAAAGTATCCAGGTGCACCGATTTTAAGTGCAAAAAGCGCAATCAAGAGCGGTTCTGGTCTTGTTACACTCATTTCTACAGATGAGGTAAGGGGCGTTGTCTTGAGCTCTTATCCTAGCATCATGGTTCAAAGGGCAAGCGAGGTTGATTTTTCCATCTTCTCATCAATAGCGATTGGTCCAGGATGGGGCAGTGGAGATGAAAGGCTTTTTGAACTTGCAATAGAGAGTGGGAAACCGATTGTAATTGATGCGGATGCATTGAAGTTCATCCCCGGAAAGAACTTTGGCATGAGAGCTGTGATTACTCCCCACTTAGGCGAGTACAAGAGGCTATGCAAGGCTCTTTCTATTGATAATGGCTTATCATCTTCATACAAATTGAAACAGACTCTTTTGGATCTCTCGAGAAGACTCGGTGCTATCATAGTGCTGAAAGGCTCCACTGTTTGGATTTCAAATGGAGAGAAAGTATATATATACGATGGCCATAATCCGTCACTTGGGGTTGCTGGCTCTGGAGATGTGCTTACCGGCATAGTTGCATCATTGCTTGCATCGGGTCAAACGCCTTTGAGAAGTGCAATAGACGCTGTTATCTTGCATCAAGAGGCTGGCCTTAGAGCAAACAAGAAGTTCGGATACTACCTGGCAGATGAACTAATCATGGAGATAGAAAGGCCATGATCCAAGCATATTTTCTTTCTGTCGTCTATCTTTTGTTCTCAGCTCTTCTTTTCTTGTTGGATTTCTATAGGCAGAAACTAGCGTTCATGTTGGCTTTGCGCTCAAAGCTGGAAGAGAAGAAGCTATATGCCGATATTCTATTTTTCTCCGGGATTGTAATATCTATAGTTCTTCTTTTGGCGCCTATATCGCCAGGACCTGTCATAATAGGGGATTTTGTGCCAGCTCTCTTTATTCTTTTTTCATCATTTTATTTCAAGTTCTTCTATTTTGAGAAGAGCAAAGGGCGAGCACGTCTTTACTATACAGATAACACATTGCATAGGAAGTGGATTGGCTTTCTGTATATTTTCATTGCACTATTGCACTTTCTTTTTGCGAAGCTTGTTCTAATATAGGCCATAGAAGAGATGAACATAAATTACTCTGCCTGTTTTTTTTCTTTTACATTGATAAAGACTTGTTTTTACGTATAAAGTCAAATGGGAAACAACCAAAGCACAAATAAAAGTACAGTAAGTATAATTGGGTGGCTGAGCACCCAAGAATCTCCATTGCCTCTGCAGCAAACATAGCAAACACGATATCGAAAGATCGTGTAATACATGATAGTATTACAACAGAATGGAAAACGGCAATGCTATGGGATGTAGAGAAGAACAGAATCGATATCAGGAAACATAAGATTTCTTTTGAGGAGGCTTTATCTGTATTTGATGATCCCAATTGCGTTGAGATTTTTGATGAATCACATTCTATAGATGTGGACCGATATGTCTGCATTGGTGATATTGGAGGATATGTCATAGTGGTTGTTGTCTTCACGGGGAGAGATGGATCCACGAGACTGATATCTGCTAGACGTGCAGATAGAGAAGAGGAGGAATTGTATTATGAGCATATCAAGAGAACGCTTGGAAGAAATTAGTAAAATAAATGATATCGATTACTCTGATATCCCAAAGATTACAGAGGAGCAGTTTGCAAGAGCAAAGCCATGCCATCTTGTGAACAAGGAGATGTGGAAACCGAGAAAGAAAGTGTTGAGCATCAGGATAGATGCGGATATTCTTTCTGCGATTAAGCATAGCGGTGCAGGCTGGCAGACGAGATTAAATGATTACCTAAGGCAAGGTGTTGCAAGAGGACAACTTTGAGAGTGATGAAGAAATGCATCAGCACCTAGGTTTATCTTTTGATGATTATCGCGATGAAAGTCACTCGGTACATATTGCCCAGTGGCTTTCTTTATATGGCGGGGCTAGGTAAAATTTACCAGTCGCTCTCTTCTTGTGACATTGACAGGCCAAAGCTTGAGATTATTGTATCTCTCTATCTTCATAGAAAACATCCAATGTTGATTGCGTGAGTTGCACATTGGTTTTTTTGCCATAGTTTGAGTAATAGTATATTGAAATAGGGGCTGAGATAGTCAGCCTAGCTTTTCCATCCTTGACTTCGATTGTAACTATATTGTCAAAATAGATTGTACCCAGAAATTGAGGAGCCGTCAACGTGAACTTTCCCTTCAATATGCCAGCTTCCTTGTCTTCAAGCTCCAAAACGGAATCCGAGGACTTGAAAGTACCAACCATCCATGACGATGCTCTCGCATAAAGCTCTGTGGAACTAACTTCTGGGTATTCAGCCACTATTTGGACATCAGATGTGTCATGCCGTGCAAATTCATATAATTCTTTCACCATTTATTGCCATTGGCAATGAAAAAAACTAACATACAACAAAGAGGTGTTTCGATGGAAAAGAAAGATATCGATTGGGGTAGCTTGGGGTTTTCGTATATGCCTACTGACTACCGTTTCGTAGCAAAATGGAAAGATGGAAAGTGGAATAATGGGGAGCTTGTAAAAGATCCTAACGTTACAATAAGCGAATCGGCTGGTGTTCTTCAATATGCACAGACATGTTTCGAGGGATTGAAAGTCTATACAACAAAACATGGTGATATTGTGGCGTTCAGACCGGATTTGAATGCTGAAAGGCTTATCTCATCTGCCGATAGGCTTGTGATGCCAGAAGTTTCGAAAGAGATGTTCCTGTCAGCTCTGGATCAGCTTGTTAAAGCAAATGCTGCATGGGTTCCTCCATATGGATCTGGCGCAACATTGTATATAAGACCATTCTTGTTTGGTTCTGGTGCTGTAATCGGTGTAAAGCCATCGACAGAATATGAGTTCAGGATGTTCTGTACACCAGTTGGTCCTTACTTCAAGGGTGGATTGAAGCCAATAAGGCTTTATCTTTCAGAGTATGATCGTGCAGCTCCTCATGGAACAGGCAATATAAAGGCGGGGCTTAACTATGCAATGAGCATCTACGCTGGAGAAGTTGCACATAAGAATGGCTATAGCGAGAATATGTATCTTGATGCTGCAACAAGGACTTATGTCGAGGAAACAGGTGGAGCAAACTTCTTGTTTGTAACAAAGGATGGCACTCTTGTAACTCCTAAATCAAATTCGATCCTGCCATCAATAACAAGAAGATCGCTTATGTATGTAGGCGAGAAAATCCTGGGAATGAAAGTTGAGCAGAGACCTGTAAGATTTGATGAGATTGCTGACTTTGCAGAGTGCGGTCTATGCGGAACAGCTGCTGTAATATCACCTGTTGGATCTGTGACTACACCTGACGGAAAAGAGATCAAATTCGCATCCGGAATGGAAGAGATTGGCCCTGTAATGAAGAAACTAAGAGAGACTTTGACAGGAATCCAGATGGGAGACATTCCAGCACCAGAGGGTTGGATCAGAAAGATTCTCTAAGAGGTTGTCAAATAAAAAATCCCTTATCCTTAATAAAGAGAATAGGGGATATTTTTTTAGTGCAAATTTTATTGCATTGTTATCATTTTGTTGTAAACAGACTCATCAAAGTACTTCCCATCTAGTGATAGATATAGGAATTCATTTTTGCTTTCATCGCCTTTGATTCCCAATGTCATTTTGTGATCTTGGTTCTCTATTTTAAAGTATTCTTCACCTTGCTCTTTGTCTTGCAATGTCCTTAGCATGCTTGAAGACAAATTTATAGTGTAGCCATCTTTTGTTGTTTTATATTCTGTTGATATTTCGATATTTTTTCCATTCTCTCCTAAAGCTTTCATTATATTCTTGGCTGTATTATAAGCATTTTCGCCTGTTTCCTTCTTTTCACCAACTGTTATACTGCCTTCATATTCACTTTCATTAGTATCTTTTGTTATGGAAACAACAAAACTATCAGTGGAATATTTTATCCCTCCTATTGTTATAGAACCAGAACAATTTATGGTAGTTTTGATATCTGATCCACTAGTTGACAATTCCAATCTTCCACTGGCTGGCTGATTCGAAACTGTTGCACCATCCAAGCATTTATAAGTAGCAGAACTGTAGTTGACAAAGTCGATAACTTCAATAGCTTTATACATCTTTGCCATCAACTTAAGCTCATCATCTGTTGCTTCTGATTTGAACTCTGATGCAGATGGGACATTAGGATCTTTTGCACTATCTTGGATTGATGTGTTTGGGTCACAAGATGCAAATAGAAATGCAAGAGACAAAATCAGACAAATAGAAATAAGTTTTTTCATATTCACCTCTCCTTCCTTTTTTTGGATATTTACCTTTATTGAAAGTTGTTTTATCCTTAATATAAGACTACCCCCACCCCGTATAGATTTGTCAAGTGTAATTTGTTTTGATTATGTAAAATAGGTTGTTATGAATAAAAAAATAGGCTGATGCCTACATTGCAACAGCCTATTAAATGGAATATTTCTTTTTCTTAGAGTACTGTTCCATCCTTTATGACAGCATTCTTGTTGATTACGATTATTCCATCATGCACAGAGTACATGTCATAGTCGCCATCTGGACGAGGGATATTATCTATTCCTATCCTGCAATTTGCGCCGATTCTTGCATTTGTGTCGATGATAGCTCGTTTGATTATTGTCGCTTTTCCAATTCCAAGGTTTGGGATGCCTTTTCTTGCGTTTTCTGCCTTCTCTTCTTCTGTCTCATAGCGATCTGTACCCATTACATATACGCCATCAAGAGATGCACCAGCTTCAATAAATGTTCTTACTCCAACAATCGAGTTAACTATATATGCATTTGTTATTATTGAACCTTCTGATGTCAGTGAGCAACTTATGTTGCAAAAGTTTGCTTTTGTAGCAGGAAGATTTCTTTTGTGAGTGAAAATCGGTAACTCCTCATCATAGAAATTGAATGCAGGTTTTTCAGATGCGAGATTCAAATTTGTCTCATAGAATGCTTTGATTGTTCCAATGTCTTCCCAAAAATCATTGAATAGGTATGCAGCTACCGGACGAGTCTGGATTATCGAAGGAATAACTTCTTTTCCAAAATCAGTTTTATCATTGTTTAAGGCTTCTTCCATGGCTTTTGCTGTGAAAATGTAGATTCCCATCGATGCAAGGTACTCATTGTGCTCGTTCACATGGACTCCAAGTTGGTCTATCATGAGTTTGTCTGATGCCTTATATTCGGAGATGTCCATATCGATGGCTGGCTTTTCGTAGAATTTCTTGATCATCCCATTCTCATCAGCGCCTATTATGCCCAGTCCAGTTGCTTCTCTCCTTGAGATTGGCTTTGCAGCAATTGTGAGCTCTGCGCCAGATTCGATATGCCTGTCGAGCATCTTCTGGAAGTCCATCCTATATAGCTGGTCTCCAGATAGGATTACATAGTAATCAGCATTTTGATCATGGAAATGTCTCAAGTTTTTTCTGACAGCATCTGCTGTTCCTTGGTACCATGACTCTGATGATGTTGTTTGTTCTGCTGCAAGAATCTCGACAAAACCGCCAGAGAACGAATCGAATTGATAGGTTGATGATATATGGTTATGCAAGGATGCCGAATTGAATTGAGTCAAAACATAAATCTTTCTTATTCCGCTGTTAATGCAATTCGAGATTGGGATATCAACAAGTCTGTATTTCCCAGCGAAGGGTACAGCGGGCTTTGAACGATCCATTGTCAATGGATATAGCCTTGTACCTCGTCCGCCTCCAAGTACAATAGCTACAACTTTCTTCTTGTCCTTCTTCATTTCTTTTTCCCTCCAGTATTATTCTTCCGTGCTATCTTATCATAGATTGTAACATACTCTTTTGCAGAGCGTGTCCAAGTAAAATCTTTTTTCATTGCATTTTTTCTTGCTTTATTGAGTTTTTTCTTGTCATAGAAAAGCTCAATTGCCTTGTCAACGCTTCCTATGATCCCATTGCTATCGAGTGCTGAGAACAAAAAGCCGTCACCATCATCAGGATTTTCGTCTAAATCCTGTATTGTATCGGCAAGTCCTCCTGTGCGATGTGCAACAACAAGCGTACCATAATGCAAAGAGTATAATTGATTAAGGCCACATGGCTCATATCGCGATGGCATCAGGAAAAAATCCGCAGCACCCTCAAGATTATGCGTGCTTTCGTTTGAGAACATAATATGTACAACCAGATTGCTGAATCGAGATTCAAGCTCTTTTAGCTTTGACTCATAGCGTCCATCTCCAGTTCCGATTATGATGAATTGGCAATTGTTTTTCTCCAATATGCGCTCTAAGACACATTTTTTGCCTTCAAGCAAAAGCTCTGTGAAACCCTTTTGCTCTGCAAGTCGTGAAATCATTGCAAAAAGCGGGATATCACTATCGACAATAAGCCCATTTTCCTCCAGCACTCGTCTTTTCAATCTTTCCTTGCCAGAAAGTGATGATGAGGAAAAATGTTCATTGAAGAATTTGTCATTAGACGAGTTCCATTCGTTATAGTCAATGCCATTTATTATTCCTTCGAGATTATTGTTTCTTTCTCTTAGGATTGAATCGAGATTGCATCCGAATTCCTTTGTTTGGATTTCTTTTGCATATGTAGGAGATACTGTCGTGATGATATCTGAAAGAGCTATGCCACATCTAAGCATGTTGATTCTCTTCTCGTCCCCAATGCCCAAAAGCGCTTCTTTTGGAAATACATCGGATGAAAGAAGTGCGTCGAATGCAGAAAAATCGCCTTGGTACGCAAGATTATGTATCGTGAAAACAGTCTTGGACTTTATATTCTCTTTTGAAAGGAAATACGTAACGAGGCCAGCTGTCCAGTCATGACAATGCACCACATCAAATTTTTCATCTGTTGCTTTGATATATTTTGCAACAGCTTTTGCAAATAGCAAGAAACGAGGACAGTTATCGGCATAGGGAGCAAAAGAGCTATCACCATAGATTCCTGACCTTTCAGTGAACCAAGGATGTTCGAGCGCAACATATGTGACACGACCTACTTTCTTTTCGACTGTATCTGCTTTTTCCTTAGAGCCAAGCATTGGAATTTCAAACTCGGTGCTTTTCTTGAATCCCTTCTTTTCAATGAAAGAGTACATTGGCATGAAAACCTTTACGTTATTGCCAAGTTCAGCAATGGATTGAGATAGCGCTCCAACCACATCCGCAAGTCCTCCAGACTTGGAAAAGGGAACTGATTCGCTTGTGACCATTAAGATATCCATAAATAAAATTATGTTCTTTACATGATGATATCGCAAGTCAAAAATTATGAGTAATACTGGATTTTGTGGAATTCATTGTTATTGACATATGTTTTCCACCTATTTTTGCAAATAAAAAACAACTGTTTTACATAGGAATTGAGAAGAGGAAAAGAATAAATTTCGGCATTTTTGATAGTTGATGGCATTTATATAGTAACTGGATT
>DKCO01000054.1 GCA_002452215.1 Spirochaetales bacterium UBA6872 | reverse complement strand
CCCTCTCTTCAATCTCTGTATCTCGATGTTTATCCTGTGGCTCTTGAAAGAGATGAGTGCGTCGAGCCTTGCGCCCCTTTTGCCAGCAGGCTTCTTTATCCACTTCTCGACGTCTATCCTCATCTCGTCCTCCATCTGTTTTGTCACATCAAGAACAGAAAGTGCCTTTAAAGCATGCAGGACTTAAATGCTCCTGCAAGCTCCTCAGAGAACAGAGTCAGGCCTCTTATGGTGTCCTTTATTCTATCATAGAGGATGGAGTCTTTGTCTTTTGCATTTGCTAGCAACCTCCTTTTTCAAATGTCTCTACTATACAAATGGAAATACTTGCTAAAAATGCTTGTCTAATGCTTCATTTTTTAACGATTAGTAATTGTAGCGCTGTCATCATATCTGTTTTTGTATGGAACATGTCTTTATTCTTTTGGTAAAATCAAATTGCTATGATTCACTATGACTTTAAAAAAGCAACAACACTCCCCGAGGGAGTAGATAATCTCTATTCAATAATAACAATGTTAAGAAGTCCTGAGGGTTGTCCTTGGGACAGAGTGCAAACAAACAAGAGCGCAACAGAATCATTGATAGATGAAACATATGAATATCTTGATGGAGTTATAAAAAAAGACATTGCATCAGAAAGAGAGGAGATTGGCGATATCATGATCAATGTCTTTATGAATCTCTATATCCATGAAGAGAATAACGACTTCAAGCCTGTTGATGCCCTTAATGAAGTTTGCGAGAAGCTAATTAGACGACATCCTCATGTTTTCTCAAATAAAAAAGCAGAAAACAGCGATGAAGTCCTAAGCCTTTGGAATAGCGTAAAGGAAAATGTAGAAGGAAAGAAAATCGATTCAAAGACGATTTTTGGGCATATTCCAACCTCTCTACCTCCTCTTGAATCTTCATATGAGATACAGAAGAAACTAAAGAAAGTGGGCTTTGATTGGCAAGATGTGTCTGGTATATATGATAAAATCGAAGAAGAAATGCAAGAAGTAAAGGATGCGATCAAATCGGGCTCGCAAGATGAAATAGAATCAGAAATAGGTGATTTGCTGTTTTCTGTTGTAAACCTTTCAAGGTTCTTACGAATAAGACCAAATATTGCTCTCCATAGAACAAACGAGAAAGTAAAGAAGAGATTTACAAAACTCTTCGAATTAGCGGAAGAAAGAGGAATTGCTGTATCAAGTGAACATGTAAAAGAAATGAATGAAATCTGGGATGAGATCAAGGGAAAAGAATAGAGACTAGCTATTTGATATTCTTCTCCTTACATCTACAGCGTCAGGATAGTCTTTCTTTGCAATATCCCAATAGTATTCCATCTTCTCGTTGCTTGACAGGTTGAAAAAGAGGTCTCCTATAATCAATGCAAGCTGAGTATTTCCATCAAAAGCACTCTCGAGGTACTCGGCTATTGTCTCAAGCTCAATTTTCGTCTGTGCCTTTGATATTGCTAATCTTACATTTGATAGATAATTAGAGCTTGAACCTTCGGCATTATACAAATCCTCAAGCCCTTTTATTATTTGCCAAACTGGTGCACCACCATTTATGAGGCAAAATGAATACTCTGTCTTTGTCAATTTTAGAGTAATCTCTTCCAAGAGAGTATTTGCTTTTGTATATAAGCCATTATCAATCAACACTTTGAAAAATTGAATATAATCGTCTTTCGAAAGAGAGTCGTCTCTGTAGAGCAATTCACCAGATTCCAAGGCACTTATTTTATCGCCATAGTGAAGGACAAGCCGCTCCATTGCCATTGTCTTGTCTTTGTCAGATGAAAACAAGAGAAGATAGAGACGAGATGCCAATGCTGACTCATCATATTTTCCTATCCGATTTGCCGCCATTGCTTTATAGTACAGTGCATCTGGCTCGAATTGTTCATTCAAAATCCTTGATGACTTCTCATAGACAACAGCATACTCTCGATTATCATACAGAGACGAGAGATCATCATCGGAACAAGAGATAAAAAAAAGAAGGCAAAAAAACAAAACCAACAAAAACCTTGTCATATTGTTTGCCTCCAAAAAAATTCAAACAGGCTCCGGATAAGCCGAGTTCTGTTTATGCAATCATCTATCTAGGGCACCAGTTACCTAGTGTCTCAAGCAGTCTACCCGTGATTATAGCCGGACAAGCCAATCACATACTTGACCTTGCTCCTGGTGAGGTTTACCATGCCTTGTTTGTCGCCAACCAAGCGGTGGTCTCTTACACCACCCTTTCACCCTTGCCTTTCGGCGGTCTACTCTCTGTTGCACTATCTGTAGCATTGCTGCTCCTGGCCGTTAGCCAGCACCATGTCCTATGGAGCCCGGACTTTCCTCTATATTTCAAGCGATTGCTTCCAGAGCCTGAAAAGAAACAAAATTAGAAATCCTCGAATCCGTCTTCGTTTTCCATCGATTCGTCGAATGAATCGACATCTTGCTTTGCTTCCTTGGAAGAAGATTTTCCCGACTCCTTTGTAGGCTCAAGCTGCTCGAAGATATAGTTCTTCTCTGTCTCTGGATCTATCTTTTCGTAGTAGATAATTCTTGAGCAATATGGACAATAATCAAGATCATTGTGCTCCATCTTCAACCTAAGGTCGATTACAAATTGCATTGGAAGAACCATGTTGCATCCTTGGCAAACTTGTCCATAGACAGGAACGATGCCAATGCCGTTCTTTTGCTTTGCAATGTTTGCAAACTTATTATAAAGCTCATCAGAGATTTCAGTGCCTTTGATCTGGATGCACTTCTCATCTAGGCTTTGGATTTGCGAATAGATCTCATCCAATACGCCTTCTACTTTAACTCTCTCCTCTTCAACTTTGTTCTTTTGAGCATCGCATACTTTCTCTTGCTCATCAAGTTCGGAAGAAAGACGCTCCAACTCTGCCTTCTTCTGGTTCCTGCTTTTCAAAAGAGTTTGCTCTTGCAATTTTGCTTCATCAAGTTGCTTGGAAAGTGCCTCATACTCTCTTTGAGTATTGATAAACTCCATTTGCTTTTCGCAATCAGTTCGAGCCTTGAATGCATCATCATATCTTATGGAAAGACTCTTGAATTCCTCATTAACAGAATTGTAGTTCTCATTCAATTTCAAGTATTTCGTGTTGTCTTCTGTTAATATAGCTTCTTCGGATCTCAAATTCGCTGGTAGCTCTTCAACCTTTTTCTCCAGTTCGAACTTCTTTTGCAAAACATCCTGAAGCGCCTTCAGACATTCAAGCTTTTCATTATCTGCCATACGACTAAATTCTCCTCAACCTAAACATAATAATTGATTTTTCCAATCAATTCTACTAATTCCAATCCTTAAGTTGCCTACTTCTCTTAGGATGGCGCAATCTTCTTAGTGCTTTTGCCTCAATTTGTCTGATTCTCTCTCTTGTAACATCAAAATACAGTCCAACTTCCTCAAGAGTAAGAGCATAGCCATCATCAAGGCCGAAGCGCATTCTCAAAACCTCTTGCTCTCTTTGAGGCAAGGTCGACAAAAGCTCTCTTATCTTGTCTTGCAACAATACGAACGCTGTCTGGCTTGCTGGGTTTTCTGCATCCTTGTCTTCTATGAAATCAGATAGAACACTATCCTCTTCCTCTCCAACAGGAGTTTCTAGTGAAATAGGCTCACGAGCGACTGACTTTACATTCTTGACCTTCGACTCTGCCCAATTGAGGTGATCAGCAATCTCTTTATCGGTCGGTTCACGTCCGAGGCTTTGCATCAGCACTCGCGATTCTCTGACGACTTTGTTGATTTGCTCTATCATATGGACAGGCACTCTTATAGTCCTTGCTTGATCTGATATCGATCTTGTAATTGCTTGCCTGATCCACCATGTTGCATATGTCGAGAACTTGAAGCCCTTTTCATACTCGAACTTTTCAACAGCTTTTATAAGGCCTATGTTACCCTCTTGAACCAGATCAAAGAATTGCAAGCCTCTATTCGTATATTTTTTCGCAATTGACACAACAAGACGCAAATTTGCTTTAATCAATCTATCTTTTGCTGTTTTCAATATTCGCTTTCCATATTGAATATCCTTCACAGCTTGAATGATCTCATCTGCAGAGCATTCGAATGTCTCTTCTATATTCCTCAGCTCTTTCTCTGTAAGCTGAAGCTCTTTTATCTCTTCCTTTATCTGGTCAGCTGACATAGAAAGGGATGCCTCGATCTCTTCGGCTTTTCCTCTAGTTGCCAGGTCTCGACCTAAGAGCCTCAACTCCTTCAAAGAAGATACATGCAACTCTTTTTCAATTCGTGCTTTCTTTTGTCTACAAGCAAGGATCCTGTCTTTTGTGTTCTCGAACTTCTGAGTCAAATTGTCTATATCCTCTTGTTGAAGTTCTATCGAATCAATCCAATCAGTCACAGGAATGAACATGCCAGCATTCAAGTTGTCGAGCTCTTTGCTTGTCTCTTTGTACTTTTTTGCAAGATCAGCTTCTTTTGAGATATTGCTATCCATTATCTTCTTATGGATCTTTGATATCTCTTGCTCCATTGCTTGAGCTTTCATCTCTTGATGCTCTTTTCTGAAGAGTGAATCCTTCTCGCTGATTTCAGATGAAATTTGCTTGTTCAAATCCTCACCTTTAGTCTCAAGCTCCTTCAAAGTCTTCATAAGATCGCTCTTACGCTGTTCTCTTGAGCATTCCCTGCAATACTCAATCCACTTTTCACGGCTTTCAAAGTCAGTTCTCTTCTTTCCTTTGTAGAGAGGAGACTTCTCATCAGGCATTCCAGCAAGCTTGTTCAAAAGCTCTTCACGTTTTTGGATTACAAGTTTATTGGTTTCAGGATTGTCGCCTGCCATAATCGATTTGCTCTTTAGCTCGTTATAAGCCTCAATCTGCTTTGGAGTATCCTTTCCAAGAGCATCCTTGTAATTGAGAGTATATCGCTTTTGGGTGCTCAAGAATTCCTTGATCTCCTCAGCTGTCATCGTCTCTTCGCCCTCTTCATCTATTCGAGCATTCAATTGCGCGATAACAGATGAAAAGAACGAGATGAGAATGCCGGATGACTCTTTGATTACAGCAGAAACAATCTTTGCACCTTTCTCCATTTGCATTGCAAGCTCAACTTCTTGTGCACCTGTAAGAAGGTTTTCTGTACCTATCTCCTTCAAATAGAGCCTAATCGGATCATCTTGGGATGTATCGTATTTCGAAGATGAATGGCTTCTATGCTCCGAGCTATGTTCAGAGAATGTAGATATGTCGATAAACCTCTCGCTGGTTTCAGCATCCTCATCGGTGCCTTTCCACTCATTGAGGTTCTCTTCCTCTTCTTCTTTCTCCTCGTCCTCTTCCTCATCTTCGTCGCCTTCGCCTTCTTCATCGTCGATCTTCTTCAAATCGCTGTCGCTTGGCTCCTCATCGGAAAAGTCATCATCTTCATCTTCGTCAAGCTTATCGCCACCATCGAGATCATCGTCATCAGTAGCTAAGTCATCATCGAAGGAGAAGTTCTCCAGATCCTCTGCCGAAGGCTCTTCCTCGAAAGAAGGATCATCCTCTGAATCAGAATAGTTGATTCCACTATCTTGCAATGCTTCGATTAAGTCTTCGATTGAAAAAGAAGAATCCTTGTCTTTGTGCTTTGCTATTGCATCAGTAATATCTGAAAGCGTGACTGCGCCTTGCTCTGTTGCCACAATAACAAGGCTTTTGAATAATTGTGAATTCTTGATATCGTCTGCCATTTATGCCTCTACCCTAAATTATTTGAAATTGCTTCCCTCAGTCTCTTGATATTTCTGTCGATTTCATTCTTCTTCTCTAGAAGATCTAATGTCTCATCGCTACCAGCTGAGTCGGGAAGCAGCATCAGCTGGCTTGTCAACAAGTCCCTTTGCTTTTCAAGTGAACGGATCTCTATATGCATAATGGCTTCGTCGAGGGCTTTTGTATTTGCACTTTCATATTTTTTCTGTGCAATTGAAGACGCAACCTCGTTTCTTGTTTTCTCATCCGTTATAGTCGATAAAAAAAGCTCTGGTGTCTTTATATCATTTCTCATAGCATTCTCTAGCGCTATGTAGATTGTCTTTGCTCTTTTATCCTCCAAGTCTCCAAATTTGAGTCTATTCCTGTAGCTTTTGAACAGTCCTATGTTGCATGCCAAAAAAAGCATAGCAAAATAATCATAAGTATTCTTCTCGCTTTCAGAGTCCACAACAAAAGGAGTTTCAATCAACTCTTGTTGTGGGTTCTCCTTTGGCTTGAGATCCTTCCATATCGAGTCCTCATTAGTCGCAAGCATCGATGATAGCTTCAATACGTATCCGTCACGCTCAACAGAACTTGTCGAGGACAGTACGAAAGGAGAAAGATATCTTATGAAATCAGACTTGCCCCTCGCATCCGATATATCATAAAGATTTCTGCCCTTTTGCACAAGATAGTCAAAGCCATCCATCTTCTCAAGAAACTCACGCTCGACGCCATCTTTTCCATCTCTCTCCAAGAGCTCCGATGCATCTTTTGCTGTCTTGAACCTATGGACATATGCTTTGAGGCCTCTGGATTGCACAAGAAGTATTGCTTTCTCTGTCTCTCTTTGGCCTGCATCATCGCTATCGAAGAGAAGGCTTATCTCCTTGACTTTTGGAAACCACTTCACAAGACTATCGCATTGCTCTTTTGTGAATGCTGTTCCAAGCGATGCAATAGCGGAAGTAAAGCCTGCTTGATGCATTGCAACTACATCAAAGTTCCCTTCACAAAGGATTGGCGCAATAGTGCCAGATGCAATCGTCTTCTTTGCTTCGAACATGCCATAGAAGTTGTCTTTCTTTTGATAAATCAACGTCTCTGGCGAGTTTATGTATTTTCCTCTTGCAACTCCAGAAAGATCTCGCCCGGAGAATGCAATCGTGCGTCCCATCCTATCTCGAATCGGGAAGATAAGCCTGTTGGAAAACAAGCTATAGCCCTCATAGTTTTTGCTGAAAAGGCCAGATTTAGCAAGAAACTCCTTGGAATAATGCTTAGAGAGAAGAAAACTATAAAGCCATCTTTCACCTTTTGGTGCATAGCCAAGCTCGAACTTCTCAACCATTTCATCAGAAACATTTCTTCTCTTCAGATAGTCCCTTGCGTCTTGAGCCTCTTTGCTATCAAGCAAAAGTGAATGGAATGTCTTTGACGAAAGACGATCATAAAGCTCATAAAGCATATTCTTCTCATCAGAAATATGCTTTTGCTCGCCTTCAGAGCCTGTGTATTCAACAGATATCCCAGCTCTTTTCGCAAGAATCTCCACAGCTGTCGGGAAATCTACTCCCTCCTTTTCCATTACAAGGTTGAACATATTGCCAGAAGCATGGCAACCATAGCAATAATAGGAGGAAGTATCATCAAAAAGCCTACAGGATGGAGTGCGCTCATTGCCTCCACCATGGAATGGGCATTTTACATATTTCATGCTTCCTCTAGAGACAACAGTGGCATAATTCGACATTACGTCCGAAATTGTCAATCGACTTTTTATATCTTCTATCGTTTTTTCAGAAATACGTGCCAATACAGAAAATACCCCATAATATAATATAGCTCAAAATCAAGATTTTACAAATATTTTTATCGATAAGGGTCTTTTGTGCCTTTGAAAATAATCTGGGCAACATTGCTATTGTTTTTTGCCACAATCTCATCGATTATCTTCGCATCGATCTTTCTTCCCTTCCCGATCCCTGGGCATGATTTAGATTCTTCTTTCCAGTTTTTTTCACTTTCGATAATTCCTTTCCAGAAAGGATAAGTACGACACTGAACAGGACGCCCCGAGTAGATAGAACAACCATTTTTAGTCAGAAATATGCAATCATAGTTGCTCTTCTCTTTTAAGGAAATCATCCAATATGGCCCAAAATCAACATACCTGCAATATATTTTGACAAATTCCTTTTTATCGAGAGCCAAAGCATTGGATGCATTTGATATATCAAGCTCGGAAAGAAAGACGTAGCCTGGCTCTGTAGAGCAGCAATATAGACAACGTTGGCATTCGAATGCAAGACCATCTTTGTAAAACATAAAACTCCAGTCAAAGAATTAGCCTCCACTTTCGTGAAGGCTAATGGAGAGAGAAGGATTCGGACCTTCGAAGGCTAAGCCAACAGATTTACAGTCTGCCCCCTTTGACCGCTCGGGAACCTCTCCAAATGTCAAAGACAAGTAGTATTAAACGGAAATTTGCAAAACAAGTCAAGCGTTATTGAGAATATTTTCCAAAAATCTATTTTTTTGCAAGATCAATTCAAAAACAATGCTATATTTCTCGTTTTTCGATTCTTTCAGCAAGAAGTGGCAAGATATTCTTAGGAACCATAGATGATACATCAACGCCGAATGCGCAAAGTTCCTTCACTTGTGATGAATGCAATAGAAAGTATTTGTGATCCGTTGGGATGAATAAAACCTCAAGATCTTTATTAAGCTCTCTGTTGTTCATAGCATACTCAAACTCGCTATTGAAATCAGTTTGAGATCTCACGCCCCTGATAAGAACATCCACGTTATGTTCTTTCGCAAATACAGCCATCAAACCAGAATAAGAGACTACTTCGATGTTTTCTACATCAAGTGTCTCCTTCAAAAGCTCTACTCGCTCATCTGCTGTGAACAAAGGTTTTTTTGCAATGTTACTTGCAACTACAACAAAAAGCTTGTCAAAGAGTCTTGCGCTGCGTTCTATGATGTTTATGTGGCCCAAGGTTGGAGGATCGAAAGAGCCTGGAAGCATTGCTATTTTCAACTCTTCAAACCCTCCACATAAGCTTTCATCTCTTTGTTTTTCTCAGGGCTTTCATAGTTGATTGTCTTCAAAATCATCCACTTGCCATTCTCATCCTTTTGGCAAATTCCAAAGTTGCCGCTGCCTATATATGATAGGACTTGACCATCTTCTATCACTTCACTTTTCTTAATTTCGTCTAGAGCACAATCGAAATGGACAAAATCGCCATTTGGATCGATAATGCTTGAAGCAATATTATCTATCCTTTTCCCGCAAATAGGACAAATAAGACCAGGCTCATTAACAGTTTTTACAGGAAGAATTGGGATATCTGAATGGTACTCCCTGGTACATGGCACACCAGCAACTTGGCTCAAAGTAGAAAAACCGCTTATCGCATCCTTCTTTTTTTTTGCGTTGCTCTTTTTTTGTGTCTGTCCAGGATTCTTAGCACCCTTGCTTTTGGATTTTTGATCTTTCATGATTTAAGTGTAGCTAATTGGATAAAATCAAACAAGATTGATTCTTTCTTTTTAAAAATGGGCCACATATGTGACCCACCTTGCTATGCATTCTTCTTTACAATCAATTCGCGAACCTTTGCAGCCTTTCCTACTCTCGATCTTAGGTAGTAAAGCTTTGCACGTCTTACGCGACCCTTTCTTGAAACTTCGATCTTCTCGATTCTTGGCGAGTTAATCGGAAATATTCTCTCGACACCAACACCATAGCTGATTTTTCTTACAGTGAATGTCTTTCTTATACCGCTGTTGTTCTTAGCAATAACGATTCCTTCAAAGACCTGTACTCTTTCTGTTGTACCTTCAACGATCTTGAAAAAAACCTTAACTGTATCTCCAACACTGAAATTCTCAGCATTCTCCTTGATCTGCTTTGCTTCAATAGCCTTGATAATATCCATAATCAAAAATCCTCTTTTACTAAAATTTTCAATAGTTCTTGTCGCTCCTTTATGCTGAGAGAGGCACGCGAGAGCAGATCCGGCCGGTTGAGCAGCGTTTTTTCCAGCCTTTTGCCAAAGCGCCATTCGGTAATATGTCGCTCATGACCGGATAATAATACACTAGGAACGTCTTTTGCGCAATAGCTTCTGGGCTTTGTATATTGAGGATATTCCAATAAACCATTGGAAAAGCTCTCTTCGTCCAAGCTTTCTTTTGATATTACGCCATCGATTAGCCTATAAAGAGCATCTACAATCACTAATGCACTTGTCTCTCCTGCCGAAAGCACATAATCCCCAATCGAGATTTCATCTGTAACATACTCGTCAATGACTCTTTGATCCAAGCCCTCATAATGACCGCAAATGAAAATCAACTCATCTTCTTTCGATAGATTCTCAGCATAACTTTGGTTGAAAAGCTTCCCTGATGGAGTTGGGAAAACAACACGCTTTTTTCCCCCGTTTCTACCTTTTGCATCAAGAGAATCAAGTGCTTTGAAAAGCGGATCTGGCATCAAGAGCTGACCTGCGCCACCTCCAAAGACATAATCATCTGTCTTCTGGTGCACACCAGATGCAAAATTCCTGAAGTTGATTATTTCATAGTCGATCAATGATTCAGAAACAGCCCTTTTCATAATAGAAGCATTGAAAAAAGGCTCGATCATCTGAGGAAAGAGTGTCAGAAATGTTAGTTTCAATCCAATAGCTCCGGCATCAATAGATTCATTTTGTTCCCATCAACATCCACATCGGATATATAAACAGGAAGAAGTGGCACTAGATGTGTTTTGCCGCTTTCGTACTTCAGAATTTCAAGAAGAATAGCTTGAGGCCCATCTATAGTATCTATGACCTTGCCTATATTCTTTCCGCAAGAGAAAACTTCCATTTGATAGAGGTCAGCTACATAGTACTCACCTTTCTTTAGCTTTGGTGCTTTCTCTCTTTCTATCTCGATTATGCCATTCGAGAGATTTCTTGCTTTCTCTGGTGTGTCAAAACCTGAAAAACGTATCAAATACAAATCGCCCTGGATTCGAAATGAATCAATATCCAGAGCCTTGCTTGTCCCATCTGGTAGCTTTACATTGCACTTCTCAAGCTTCTTCAAGTGATTATACTCGCCAGAAAAAGAATAGATTCTAAGAAAGCCTTCAAGACCATGCGTCTTCCCGATTTTCGCTGTAGAAAGAATATTTGCTTTCATCAGTCCAGGATATCCAAACTTACATGCCTTCCGCTTTTTGAAGAGCTTGCAGCAATCAAAGTTCTCAAAGCTTTTGCGATGCGTCCCTGTTTGCCAATGACTTTGCCAATATCCTCTTCAGCTACAGAAAGCTCCAATACAGTATTCTTGTCGCCTTCCAAAACATTGACGTTGACAGCATCTGGCTTGTCTACAAGGTTCTTTACTACAAATTCAACTAGTTCCTTCTCCATCTCGACCATTCTCCTTTGGCATTAAGCCTGAGTGCGATCGATAGAGATACCATTTGAATTGAGAATGCTCTTGACAGTTGGCGAAACAACAACACCCTTTGAAATCCAGCTCTTGACCTTCTCTACATCAAGAGTTACTTGGTTTTCCTTCTCAACTGGGCGGTATGTTCCAACCTCATCGATTGTCTTAGAAGATGTTGCAATCCTGCTATCCTGGACTACTAGCCTATAATAAGGTCTTTTTTTAGTTCCAATCCTCTTAAGTCTCATTGTTGTACTCATCTTTTTCTCCTTGTATTTACATACCTAAGCCCTTTAACAGAGCAGCTTGGTACTTTTTGTTCGTTGCAAGCTTTTTCATTATAAGCTTCGTTTTCTCAAATTTCTTCAACAGCCTATTTACATCAGAGACTGTTGTTCCAGAGCCTTTTGCGATTCTCTTTCTTCTTGATGGCCCGATGATTCTATAGTTCGATCGCTCGAAAACAGTCATTGATTTTATGATTGCTTTCTCTCTTTTTATTTCGCTAAGGTCCAAATCATCGGCACTTATATTGCCTTTTGCGCCAGGAATCATCTCCAGAAGCTTATCGGCCGAACCCATCTTATCCATCTTCTCCATTTGATCAAGATAGTCTTGCAAGTCAAATGTGTTCTTCTCCATCTTTTTCTGGAGTTTCTCGGCCTCTTTCTGGTCAAAAGCCTCTTGGGCTTTCTCTACAAGCGACACAACATCGCCCATTCCAAGGATTCTTGAAGCGATTCTCTCTGGATGGAAGACCTCCAAATCCTCCATTTTCTCGCCAGTTCCTATGAACTTTATCGGCTTTCCTACGACAGAGCGTAATGAAAGAGCAGCACCACCTCGTGTGTCAGAATCGAACTTCGTCAGGATTACACCTGTAATACCTACCTTTTCCTCGAACTCTTTTGCAATATCTACAGCGCTTTGGCCAGTCATTGCATCAGCGACAAACAAAGTCTCATCTGGCTTTACAGCCTTAGCAATGGACTGAATCTCAGCCATGAGACTCTGATCGAGGTGCATACGACCAGATGTATCGATGATAACAGTATCGTACAGCTCATGCTTTGCTTTTGAAAGAGCTCTTTCAGCAACAGCTGTTGCATCCTTCTCGCCCGGAATCGTAAATACAGGAACTCCTGCCTTTTCACCTAAGAGCTGGAGTTGCTCTATGGCTGCAGGACGAACAAGATCATCTGCAACGAGCATGACATTCCTGCCCTCTTTCTTCAGCTTGTATGCAAGCTTGTGAGCTGCAGTGGTCTTACCAGAACCTTGAAGTCCCATCAAGAGTATGACAGATGTTGTATCCTTACCTTTTAGCTTGAGCTTGGTCTCATCTTCATTTCCACCCAGAAGAGCAACCATCTTGTCGTAGACGATTTTAGTAAATTGCTGTCCAGGATCCACAGCATTCAAGACCTTTGCTCCCAAAGCCTCCTCTGTTGTCGAGTTGACAAATCGCCTTACAACACGCAAATTGACATCGGCATCCAAAAGTGCTTGTTTGATCTCTTCAACAGCGTCTTTGATATTCTTCTCTGAGATCTTGCCCTTTCCTGAGAGCGTCTTCATTATTCCTGTAAACTTCGAGCTTATACTATCAAACATATATTCTCCTGATTTGGGCAACAGATTTTCTTATACACAATTAGCAAACTTAGGTCAATAAACTTTGCAAATAATTGCATTAATATTATGATATGCTATATACAAATAGCCATTTTGGTTATATTTTATATCATTTATTTTTATAATATGAAATCAACCTTTCATAAGCCTCTGTATATAGTCTGAATTTATTTGAAGCAAATTCAGTGTACAAGATATCCAAATCAAGACCTGAGAGTACATCTGGATGGAACTTTCTTGCTTTATTTCTGTAGCATTTCGTGATATCTGAAAGTGTTGGCCTATCGCTATCAACACCAAGAAGCTCCAGATCCTTTCTCAAAGAATCATCGCATTCAACTGTTACTTCTGTTTTCTGTTCGAATGCATTGTAGTACTTTCCTCTATTGTCCCTTAACAGGAGGACACATGATGATGGAATATCCTTATTCCAATTTATTCCGAAGAATATTTTGCGAAAATCATCTATAGTTCCGTCATATGTTATTGATTCAAGACTAGTACATCTGGAAAAAGCTGATATGCCTATCCTTTCAACATCGTTTGATATCCTTATCCTTTTTAAGCCTGATGATAAGAATGCTCCATCTGGAATCTCTCTTATTCTTTCGAACTCTACATTCTCAAGCCTTTTGCAAGATGAGAAACACATCGAACCAAGAGCAGCAGGACCGAAGAGTTTCACACTTCTCAGGCTATTGCATCCATAAAATGCTCTTGATCCTATTTTTTCAAGCGAAGGCGAAAAATATATATTCTCCAAATCAGGGCAGTTTTCAAATGCTGAATCACCGATTTCATAGACGCTATCGCCAAAGACAGCAACTCGCAATTTTATGCAATTTTCAAATGCATGAGCATCTATTCTTTCGATGCTTTTTGCAAGCATGAGAATCTCAAGATTTACACAGTCCTTGAATGCATTTGGCCCGATTTCATCTATCGAGACTCCTTCGATCTCATCTGGAATCGAAAGGCGAAAAAGTTTTTTCCTATTCGATACATCTGAAATGACGCCGTAGCCATCTGTAAAAACCTCTACTTTATCGTTAAATACGCTGTTTTTTGGAGTGTAACGCTTAGCTCCAACATGGAAAGCGCTTACGCCATATAGCCTCTCTTCTTCTCGTGCCATATCACAACCCAATAGCAAGAATCGATACGACAATCTCCAAAATCAAAAAAACAATCGATAAGGAAAAAGCCAGCCAGTTTTTCCTGTCTAGGCTGAAGACAAGCAAAAAGCCACACCCTGACATGCGAGCAAAAATCTGGATAATATTGTTTGAACTATTCAAAAAGAAATATACCCAAAGAAGATAACTGACACCCAATAGAATATAAGCAATGCACATCAGCCTGCTTTTTCTGTAAAAGATGGAAGCTGATTCATTCTTTACAAGGACAAGAGTCAAAAATAGAGCAACAAATGAGAAAACGTAGACACATTTGAGCCATTTTGGACAGGAATCTAGATCAAGAAGTATGCGTTTTGCTGGAAACCAAAGCATTATGTAAGGAAGTGCGAAAAAGAACAGCGCGACAAATCCTGATAATGAGAATCTTGTTTTGAATATATCTTTTGCCATATTAAAAAAGGAACCTCTCTATTTTATTCGCAATATTTGAAAGCAAAGTATCCTCTGGCATATATCCCTCAGGGATAGATCTCAGCATCATCTTTCCATATCCTTTCGATAGTATACGCTTATCCAAGATCAAGACAACTCCCCTGTCGCCTTCCTTTCTGATAAGTCGTCCGATTCCTTGCTTCAATTTTATGCTTGCCTTTGGTACAGTTAGCATCATAAAAGACGAACCTTCTTTCTTGGAATCAAGGAAATTGCTCCTTGCTCTTTCTATTGGGTCTGTTGGAACGCTAAAAGGCAGTTTCTCGATAACAACCATGCGAAGCGTATTGCCAGGTGCATCGACACCTTCCCAGAACGAATCAGTTGCAAATAAAGATGAATTCTCATCATTTCGAAATTGATTCAAAAGAACAGCTTTATGCACTTTGCCATCACACTGGCTAAGGATATGCATCTCAGGCCCAAGCTCGTCTCTAACCATTTTGCAAACAACTTTCAGCATTTCATTTGCTGTAAACAAAACAAGAGCACCACCACATGATGATTTGATTGCATCTGCTGTTGCCATCGATGCATATTTGTTGTACTTATCGCTAAATTGCTTGTTGAAATCCATGCCGTCAATTGGCACAAGAACCATAAGCGAATGGGCATAATCAAATGGGGATGGGAAGATTCCTTCCAATGGCTTAAGGCCACTTAGACCTGAATATGATGAAAAGAATGCAAAACTGTTATTTACTGTCAATGTAGCAGAGCAATAAAGAAGGCTTTCAAGATTAGAAAGAAGAACCCTTTCCAAGATAGGTCCTGTCGACATTGGAGAAATCTTTATAGTGTAGTTTCCATTCCTTGTATCTTCCTGTGCAAATGGTATATAGGAATCAAAATCATCGAATCTCATCCAGGATCTAAGAGTATCAGAAAGCGATTTGAGCGAAGTGCTATACTTCTTGATTAAATCCAAAGCTATCTCATCTTCGCTTTCGATATATGAAGAGCCAAGCGATAATGCAATCGATAACAATGATTCGGCAATTGCTTCTCCAAACGATATATCGCTCCTCTTTTTATTGTAGAACTCTCGTGTGAACAATATGGATTTGTCATTAAAAGATGATGAGAGGATTGCATTGAGTGATGAGTCAAAAGATTCAAGCATTGTCCTAAGATGAGCAATATCTCCTTCAAGTCTTCTTGAAATGCCCTTTTTATCATCTTTCTCATATACCGAAAGAAACCTCAGGATACTCATATTGCTGAATCTTGCTTGCTTTTTTGTCAAATCATCCAAAATAGATAAAGCTATTGCGGAGCTGAAGCTTGATGATAAGATATCTGTAGCTTCATCTTCTATGTGATGTGCCTCATCGATTACAGCATGCGTATAACCTGGAAGAATGCAATCTGTGGAAAAATCCTCATCATTTTCATATCTATATCGAGCATCGAACAATACAATATGGTGATTAGTTACGATAATGCTTGCTCTTTGCGCTTTTCTTCTTGCTGAAAAGAAGAAGCACTTATCTCTACAATGGCACTTCTTGCCCATGCAATCCTTATCGTCGCACCTTAAATCCTTCAATAAGATTGAAATGCGTTGCGGCGCATCTTGCATAGCTCCGGAGTCTGTCTCTTGGATCCATCTGTCAAGGATGCTTTCAGGGCTATCTTGATCAAGAGTCAAGAGTTTTCTCTCTTCATAGACATCTTGGTATTTTCGCATGCAAATGTAGTTTGAGCGACCAAATAAAATTGCTGTTTTTATATCATCAAGGCCAAGTGTTTTCTCAACAACGGGTATATCCTTTTCATAAAGTTGCTTTTGCAAAGTGGTCGTCGAAGTTGCAATCACTACCTTCTTTGACTTGTCATTGCTCACCATCAAAAAAGAAGGAACAAGATATGCAAATGATTTTCCAGTTCCAGTGCCAGCTTCGACGACTATGTACTTTTGGTTTTTAAACCCCTCATCAATCAGATGAGCCATATCAACTTGGCTTGATCTGTATCTATAGTTTTCAAGTTTGCTTCCGAAAGGACCTTCAGGAGAGAATATGTCATCAAGATTCAATGTCTTCTCTCCATTCAGCAAGTTTTCTGTGAAGTGTTTTCCTTCCTATTTGAAGCATCTCGGCTGCTTTTGTCTTGTTTCCAGAACAATATGCTATAGATTCCATAATTACCTTTTTCTCAACATCCTCCATAGTCGTAGGAAATTCAATCGATACACATTTGTCCTTCTCTATTTTCCTCAATGGTGCTGGAAGGTCATCAAGTTCGATGATTTTGCCTCGTGCCATGACTACCGCAGACTCTATGCAATTCTTTAGCTCTCTTATATTGCCAGGCCATGAGTATGCATACAGAGCCTTTCTTGCTTGCATCGAAAACCCTTCTATATGCTTGGATTCTTCCTTATTGAAGAACTTGAGGAAATCAGATGCAAGGAGCTCTATGTCTTCTTTTCTATCACGAAGAGGAGGAACGTGTATCTCTACAACAGCCAGACGATAGTACAGATCCTCGCGAAAGTTCCCTTTTTTTACTTCTTCGAGAAGATTGCGGTTGGTTGCCGAGATAACGCGAACATCGACGCTCAAGGTTTTTTCTCCGCCCACTCTTTCAAACTCTCTTTCTTGAAGGACCCTCAACAGCTTTACTTGTGTTGCCATATCGATCTCTCCAATTTCATCAAGAAAAAGCGTTCCACCATCAGCAAGTTCGAACCGTCCCCTCTTCAAGCTTGTAGCACCTGTGAAGGCACCCTTTTCATGTCCAAAAAGCTCGGACTCAAGAAGTGTTGGCGAAAGAGATGCGCAATGCACTTTTATAAAAGGCTTATCGCTTCTGTTGGAATTGGCCACTATAGCATCAGCAACAAGCTCTTTTCCTGTGCCAGACTCACCTGTGATAAGAACGCTTGCCTTTGTAGGAGCAACTTGCTTTATGGTATCTAGAAGCTGGCTGACTTTACCAGAGTTTCCAATGATAGCATCGAATCGATTTTGTTTCTTAAGTTTTTCGATCTCTTCTGTAAGTCTTCTGTTTTGCTCTTGCAATGTGCTATTTGCAATTACTTTTCTTATGACAAGCAAGAGCTTGTCAAGGTCAACAGGCTTTGTAAAGAAATCGATAGCACCTTCACGCATAGTCTCAACGGCTGTTTCGATTGTCCCATGCCCTGTAAGTACAATAACAGGAAGTGTTGGATATGAGCTTGTAATCCTCTTTATAAGCTCATCGCCTGACATCTCTGGCATTCTCAAGTCAGTAATTACAAGATCTATGAGGTTGTTTCTAACCAGATTCCATGCATCCTTTCCATTTTTAGCTGTCAGAACATGGTAGCCTTCATCGCTAAGAGCAATCGAAAGTCCAGATAGGATATTAGCTTCATCATCCACAAGAAGAATCGTACTCATTTTCTTTCATCCTCCAATGCTATGCGCTGACTTGCTGGAACAGGAAACTCCAACACAAAACATGTACCTTCATCTAGTTTTGACCTGACGTGGATATCACCACCATGCTCCTTAACAACTTTGTAGACTGTAGTCAATCCAAGTCCAGTGCCAGATGCTTTTGTTGTGAAATAAGGCTCAAAGATCTTCGAAAGCTTATCCTCCTCGATTCCGCTTCCATTATCCTCGACAGAGACTTTGACATAGTTGCCATCCAAATATGTCGAAAGCTTCAATATGCCTCCATTTGGCATTGCTGCAAAAGCATTTTGCACAAGATTCAACAATGCTTGTCTTATGTACTTCGGATCAAGCTCTATGCGTGGTAGAAACTCTTGCAAGTTTACATCAAGCATGATCTTCTTTTCTTTTGCCTCTGGAGCAAGAAATGAGACCAGATCCTCTATTGAGTCATTTATCGAAGAGAGCCTCAATTCGATATTCATTGGTTTGACAGCGTATAGAAAATCCACAGCAATCGAGTTCAATTGATCGATCTCTTCATCCATGACAGCCAGGAATCGATTTGCAGACTCTTTGTCAATTGTGCCTTTTTTTGCCAAAGTCCTTTGCAAAAGCTGAACATGGATCTTCATTGCAGCAAGCGGGTTTTTTATCTCATGCGCAATTCCTGCTGCCATTGTTGTCATGCTTGCCAGATTCTCTGATCTTCTGAGTCTGGTCTGGCTCCTTATTTCTGTGGAGATATCGAGGATTTTGATATCAAGATAATCCTTTTGATCAACGCTCAGAGCAGAGAAAGAAACCCTTATAGTCCTCATCTCTTGTCCAAGCTGAAGAGTGAAATCCTTTGGCTCAAGCTTCTCTGTACCCATAAGCACATTGTTTATGAATTTGTTTATGTCTTTATCATTGATTACATCTGAAATGCTCTTCCCTTCTGATATCCTGTGCTTGGATGAAGTTGGAACAAGGGAGTTTACAGTCTTATTGTAGTAGATAACAATGCCGCTATAATCTATAACTATGTGCCCTTCGGAGAGACAATCCAAAAGCGATGTATATAGATCGCTTTCCTCTAGTTCTGCCTTTATCAGCGACTCAAGTTCCGCATTCGGACATAGAGAAAGCCCAGATATCACCTTTCTCAAAAGCTTATTAGACACTTTGCACCTCCCTTATGATTCCATCGAGCGAGGCTCTCTGGGACAGGTTGAATGTATCTGAGTTCTCAACCCATTTGTTTATGATATCCATCCTGATTTGAGCATCATATGGCTTTATTTTGCCAGCAATCATTGCTTTCGATATGTTCTTTGCAACGCATTCAAGAAAATAATGATATGAATTCACTTTCTCAATTGATAAAAACAAATTCTCTTTCTCATCTCTTGTCAATGCTTTTGTCTGCCCCAGCACCAAAGAAGTAAAAATCGATAGAGCACTATCCAACAACGACTTATCTTCATCGCTTGCTCCCTCAAGAAAGAAAAAAGCCTCAAATGATTGATATTCATCATAGAGATTGAAACGCGATTTAAGGAAAGACGTTACTTTATTTGCTGTTAATGCTGGAAAGTTGAATTTCCTTGTTCGAGACAGGATAGTTTGCAAAAGCCTCTGCGCATTCGTTGATATAAGAATTATATGAGAATGCTCAACTGGCTCCTCAAGCATCTTCAGAAGCGAGTTCTTTGCGCCTTCTGTGCTCTTTTCGACATTCTCTATAATAGCAATTTTCTCATCCGAGCCAGAGCTAAACCAATCTTGGATGCATCTTATCTCATCAATAGTAGCGATTGGATTTTTTCGACCTTTGTTTATAAATGCTGCATTAAGGCTCTTTTTCAAAAAAGAGATAAGGCTCTTTATTTCTTTTTCGCTGTACTCTCTCTCTTCGTCATAGTCATAAAGAAAGGCTGCTATCTCTTCAGCTTGGGAAAAATAGCTTGATGTTTTCTTATCATATGCGTCAATCAAAGACGAATGGTATTGAAAAAGGATTTTTCGTACGCATTGCAATAGGAAAATGCGAGAGCTGTTTGTTCTTTGCTTCGAATAAAGAGCCATTGCGGCATTGGCCTCAGCTTCAAGATTTCGAGACGGGATGAAAACTATCTGGCTTGCTTTGAGCAACTTTCTATTCTTCTCATCATCAAGAAGCATAAATGAAAGATCCAATGCTCCAGTTAGTCTAGAAGATCCTGTTGGGCCAGAGAAAAGCAATGATTGGGGCAAAAAGCCTCTCCTGAAATTATCTTCAATGTCACTTGCAACAGCTTTTTGTGTTTCATGCAAATCAAACAATTGCATCAAAGACTCCAACAATCATCTCTTTTGTCGATGGGAAAAGTGGACTCAGAAGCTTATACGCTGAGCTTTTAGCGATCAAAGGCTCAACATTTACAATTCCTTGTGTCGATAAAATATATATAACCAGTCCCGATATAAACAATGCAACAGCAATGCCCCATACGAATCCAAGTATACTATCAAGAACCTCTAGCCCAGTAGCTGAGAATATGCCTCCAAGAAAAGTGCCAAGTAAATTGCATATGACAAAAACAGCAACAGATATAGTTGCAAACGCAAACATAGTCGAAAGAAAAAGACCTATGTTTGAATTCTCGTTGAACACTCTTGCCAAAAGAGATGTCAAATACAGAGCTATAGGATAGCAAAGAATCCAGCCAAGACTCTTTGCTGCTGAGCGTGAAAAACCTGCAGCTGTGCAAGCTATAGCTGTTAGCAATATGACGAAAACAACTGACAAATCCAAAATACCAATTGAGAAATTCTTCCCTATTTGCAATGCCCAATCCATATCCAAAGTTTACCAATAAGAATGATTGTTGGCTATAGAATAAGCCAAAAATCGTGTCATATTTACACTCAATAAGAAACAAACATAGCCAATTGCTTGATCTGTCGAGAATTGCACACTACATAAAAATACAAAAAGCTTAATGATTCGAGTCCTACAAAATAAGAAGCAAAAGTATTATTATATAAAGTATGGGTAGATTTCTAACAGCACTATTTGGTGGCACAAAACAAGAAAAAGATGAAAAAAGACTACGACCACTAGTCGAGTCTGTAAATAAAGAAAAGGAATGGGCAGCAAGCCTTAAGGACGGAGACTTTCCGCTTATGACAGCAAAATGGAAGGAAGAAGTAAAGAATGGCAAATCACTTGATGAACTATTGCCTAAAGCCTTCGCATTAGTGCGGGAAGCCGCAAGAAGAGTTCTCGGAGAGTTTCATTACGATGTCCAGATTATGGGTGCAATTGTTCTTTATCAAGGCGCAATCCTCGAGATGAAGACAGGAGAAGGAAAAACATTGACATCAGTG
The DNA here is from genome assembly GCA_002452215.1 of Spirochaetales bacterium UBA6872. Taxonomy (GTDB): domain Bacteria; phylum Spirochaetota; class Spirochaetia; order Sphaerochaetales; family Sphaerochaetaceae; genus Ornithospirochaeta. The sequence goes on along the minus strand of DKCO01000054.1, from coordinate 27,114 downwards.
CCTGCGGCTTATCTTCATGCACTTGAGCAAAAAGGTGTCCATATAATCACAGTCAATGATTATCTAGCTCAAAGAGACTCAGAGTGGATGGGTGCTGTATATGCATTTCTTGGAATGACAGTCGGAGTTGTACTAAACGGACAGGATGAGAATTCAAAGAGGAAAGCCTACTCTGCTGATATAACTTATGGAACAAACAACGAGTTCGGCTTTGATTATCTAAGAGACAATATGAAGCAATCGTTAGAGCAAAAAGTCCAACCGCGACATCACTATGCGATTGTAGACGAGATAGACTCTATTCTTATAGATGAGGCCAGAACTCCTTTGATAATCTCCGGGCAAGCAGAGGACGATACTCCGAAAGTAAGAGTTGCAAAAGCAATAGTCCCATTCTTGAAGGAATGCGAGAAAGATCCAAACACTGGCAAGTATTATGAGATGACAGAGATGGATAAGCTTGACAAGAACTCTGCTGACTCTTTCGACAGCAAGGGCGATTTCAAGCTTGACGAGAAGAGTAAATCTGTTTCGTTCACAGCAGAGGGAATGTCACACATGGAAGAGCTCTTGACAAGGATGAAAGCTTTGCAAAGCTCCAAAAACGAAGCTGGTGAAACTGTATATGATCTATATGATCCTCAAAATTTTGAGCTTGTACACTATGTAATACAAGCCGTTAAAGCCCAATATATGTTCAAACGCGATGTCGACTACCTTGTAAGAGATGGAGAGGTAGAGATTGTTGACGAGTTTACAGGGCGAGTACTTGTGGGAAGACGCTACTCAGATGGATTGCACCAAGCAATTGAGGCTAAAGAAAATGTAAAGGTGCAAGGCCAGTCAAAGACATTTGCAACAATTACTTTTCAAAATTTCTTCCGAATGTACGACAAGCTTTCTGGCATGACAGGAACAGCTGCAACTGAGGCAACAGAATTCAAAGAAATCTATGGCCTTGATGTTGTAGTAATACCAACAAACAGGCCCGTTGCAAGAAAAGACCTAGATGATTTGACTTACTACGATGAAGAGTGCAAGTTCAAGGCTATAGTAGAGAAAGTAAAGGAAGTGCATGCAACTCATCAACCGATTTTGATAGGTACTACTTCCATCGAAAAATCTGAAAAACTTTCTGCTCTTTTAAGAAGAGAGGGAATAAAACATGAAGTATTGAATGCCAAGAACCATGCGAGGGAGGCATTTATCATTGGAGAAGCTGGCGCAAAGGATTCTGTGACAATTGCAACCAATATGGCAGGAAGAGGAACAGATATCAAACTTGGAGGATCTCCTGAACACCTTGCAATGAAAAAAGTTGGAACTGAAGCAAGTGCGGAAGAACTTTTGAATGCAAAAAAGGAGATAATGCCGGAGTATCTAAAAGCATATGAAGAAGTAAAAAAGCTTGGTGGCCTTTACATAATTGGATCTGAGCGCCATGAATCAAGACGTATAGACAACCAGCTTAGAGGGCGAGCTGGACGTCAAGGCGATCCTGGGACTTCTGTTTTCTTTGTGTCACTTGATGATCCTTTGATGAGACTATTTGCAAAAGAAGGAATGAAGGAGATCATCGGAAGGCTCGGATTGAAAAATGGAGAGCCGATTCATCATAGGATGCTTTCAAATGCAATCGAAAATGCACAGAAAAAAGTCGAGGAAAGGAACTTCAATATACGAAAAAGACTTCTCGAATATGATGATGTATTGAATGATGAGAGAAACTTCATATACCAGCAAAGAGATGAAATCCTTGCTGATAATGATCTTGCAAAAAGAGTTATAGAGAATACAAACGATATAATCAACGACATTGATGAAAAAAGCCATGGAGACAAAGAATCATTCATAGATTCATTCCAGAAGGTCTTTGCATCCACTCCTACAGAAGAGCAAGTCAATGACAAGAAGAAGCTCAAAGACGACTTGGATGCAAGCATCAAAGCAAAGGAAGAACTTGTTGGTCACGATATCTTCAACCTCTTCTTGAGACAGATGTACCTCAGGAATATAGATAAGCGCTGGGTTGAGCATCTTGATACGCTTGAAGAGATCAAGGATGCAGCTGGTTTGCAAAGCTATGCTCAAAAGAACCCTCTTGTAGAATACAAGAAAAATGCAATAGAAGCTTATGATGATATGCTTGAAGCAATAAAGGAATCTGTTTGCAGGATAGCAAATACAGTAAGAATCAATGCAAATCCTATATCGTCTAGACCTCAAAATATGCCAAAGCTCAGAACAAATAATCCTCAAGAGACAAGGGTATTTGATCAAAGACAAGAATCTATTGTTGCAAGCCAAGCTCAAAGCGCTAATACAACAATAAGAAGATCAACACCTAAAATTGGCAGAAACGATCCTTGCCCATGTGGTAGTGGAAAGAAGTACAAAAACTGTTGTGGACGCAATTTATAGAGCTGATGGCTACCAAAACGGTAGCCATTTTTGATTCGTAGAGAAAAGAAAAAAAGGCTGTCACACTCTTTGCAACAGCCCTTTCTAAGATTAACAAACATTACTTCTTCTTGTGTCTGTTCATTCTTAGCTTCTTCTTTCTCTTATGAGTAGCAATCTTATGCTTTTTTCTCTTTCTTCCGCAAGGCATGAATATGCTCCTTATTCCAATTGGATTTAGTGTAATTACCAAACCATTATCCTTATTTTTTCATATAGTCGTCAAGTAGTTAATATCAAAGTTCTCATCTGATGATGAAATTGACTGTCCTACCCAACGCTTCCGTTGATATATTTCTTTACTCTCAGGAATTTGCCATCTTTCCCGATTGGACGTTTATCAACTGAAACAAAACCATTGATAGTCTCCATAGGAAGCTCAAAGAAATGGCTGGCTTTCAAATATGTTGTTATTTTTTCTGTCTTAGGCTGTCCCTCATATTCCAATATAGTACCAACAGGGAAATCATCAGCAAAGATTACTTCGCATGTAGAATGGCTTTCGTCATCTTTCTCAGCTGCTGCTAGAAGCATCCCATTGCTCTTGACTCCCCTGAAATTTGCTGGCTTCAGATTTGAAACCAAAACTATATTATGCCCTAGAAGCTCATCCTCATTGTAAAATGGCACAATTGAAGAAACGATTGTTCTCTCCTCAGGCTCTCCTGCATCCAATTTCAAGATATATAGTTTATCACCATCAGGATGCCTCTTTATGTCGACAATCTTTGCAACCTTCAGGATTACTTTCTCTGCCCATGACTTTAATAAGTCAGAAGAACTCTCTTTTTTCTCTTCCCTTATCTCTCTATCGGCTTGGGATCCAGAGTACCTCTTTCTAAGCTCTTCGACTCTATCGTCCTCAAGCTTTGAAAACAAAAGCTCGACATTCTCAACCTTGATATCAGGCGAACAAGATCCAAGTGACGACCAATCAAGGCCCGATGAACCTAAGAAAGACAGAATCTTTTCACTTGTTTCAGGCATATAAGGTCCAATCATTACTCCAAGGTCTCGAATCAAGAACAAGAGAGTCCTCAAAAGCCTCTTGGCCTTCTCTGGATTGTCTACTCTCATTTTCCACGGCTCTCCATCCTGAAATGCCTTGTTACCTATGTCAGAAAGCTCAAAAATACCTCTTATCGCAGCTTTTTCTTCTGCCCTTTCAAGGTTTTCAGTTATCTCGCTCTCTTTTTCAATGATTGTTTTTTGCAAATCCTCATCTATTGGACCTTCTCCCAAATCGCTATTGTAGAATCTCTTCACAAATGTCAATGTTCTATTTACAAGATTCGAGAGATTGCCAATTAGTTCCTTATTCAGTTTTTCTTGGAAATCCTTCCATGTGAATGTGAAGTCAGATGATTCAGGTCTATTGTAGAACATATAGAATCGCCATACATCAGCAGGTATTCCTGTCTCCTGAACATCATTTCCAAATATTCCGATCCCCTTCGATTTGCTGAACTTTCCGCCCTCATAATTCAGATATTCTGTAGAAGACATATGAAAAAGCATTGTCCACTTCTCGCCTGTCGCAAGCAATGACGATGGGAAGATGACTGTGTGGAATGGGATATTGTCCTTTCCTATGAACTGGAACAGCTCTGTATTTTCAGGATCTCTCCACCAGTACTCCCAATCCTTGGTTGCATTAGCTGTAATTGAGATATAGCCAATCGGAGCATCGAACCAAACATAGAACACTTTATCCTCAAATCCTTTCTTGGGAACAGGAATCCCCCACTTCAGATCTCTTGTAATACATCTTTGCTGTAGTCCATCACGGATCCATGAATTTGTGATTTGGATAGCATTCTTTGCCCAAAAGCCCTCAACACTGGCCTTTTCCATCCACTTTTCAAGCAAAGGCAAGGCCTTTGGAAGATCCAAATACAAGTGCTTGGTTTTTCTCAAAACAGGTGTTGCACCGCAAACTGAGCATTTTGGATCGATAAGCTCTGTAGGATCCAGAAGTGTGCCACACTTATCGCATTGGTCACCTCTTGCTCCATCGTAGCCGCAATGAGGGCAAGTACCAAGAACAAACCTATCGGCAAGGAATCTATTGCAATCTGGGCAATAAAGTTGCTCTGTCTCTTTCTCTATTATATATCCATTTTCATCGACTTTCTTGAATATATGCTGAACAATTTCTGTTTGAAGAGGTGTCGATGTCCTACCAAAATATGAAAAATCTATATTGAACCACTTGTAGATCTCTTCATGGATCTTATGATAACGATCGCAAAGCTCTTGGGGTGTGACGCCTTCTTGCAAAGCACGTGTTTCACTAGCTGTCCCATACTCATCTGTACCGCAAATGTATAGCGTTTCATATCCACGTGAACGACAAAAACGGGCAAATACGTCTGCTGAAAGAACTTGTGTAAGATTTCCAAGATGAGGAATGTTGTTTACATATGGCAAAGCTGATGTGATTAGTCTTTTTTTCATAGTGGATATTATAGTTGACTTTATAATGATTTTGCAATAATACGCTTATTTCATTATAGTTGATTACATGGAAGAAAGAAAAAGAGGATTCAATATCAATCTATCTCCAAAACTTGTAGTTTGGATTTTGATTGCACTAGCTTTGATAGCTAGCTTATCGACGAGTTTTTTTGTGGTTGACCAAAGTGAACAAGCTGTGATTATCAGGTTTGGCCGCTACATGCGCACACTAGGACCAGGTTTGCATTTCAAATTGCCTTTTGGTATAGAGGAAAACATAAATATACCTACACAAAAGGTTCAAACATTGACATTCGGATACAGAAGCCAAGACAACTCAGGCTCGCTTGTTGGCGCACGCGAGTACACAGATGAATCAACGATGCTTACTGGAGACTTAAACATAGTCGATGTCGAATGGATTGTTCAATACAGAATTGCAAACCCAAAGTCTTATCTTTTCTCAGTGAAAGACAAAGAGACAACTATTAGGGATATATCACAATCAATTATGAACCAGCTTGTTGGTGATTTGCCTATCCTTTCTGTGATGACAAACCAAAGAACCCAGATCGAATATGATGTTCAAAAGGAGATGCAGAAGATATTCGATCGATATGGCTTTGGACTTGAGATCGTTACAGTGAAATTGCAAAACATCGTTCCTCCAAAAGGAGATGTCCAAGATGCATTTGAGGATGTAAATAAAGCAATACAAGATATGAACAGACTCATAAATGAAGGTAAACAATACTACAACCAGGAGATACCTTCTGCCAGAGGAGAGGCCGAAAAGATCGTAGCAGAGGCGAAAGGCTATGCCTCAGAGCGCGTGAACCAAGCAAAAGGCGATACAGCAAGGTTTGATGCAATGAGAGAAGAATATCAAAAGAATCCAAATATAACAGCAACAAGACTTTATATCGAGGCTATGGGCGATATTCTATCATCGGATGGCAACTTGACTTTAATCGACTCTTCCCTTGATAACTTCTTGCCTATTGCAAAAATAGGGCAAAATGCGAAAAAGGAGATGGAAAATGAGCAATAAGGTACTTTGGACAACGCTGATAGTAATTGCAATAGTCTTTGTTATCCTTTTTATATTCGGCCCCTTCTATACAGTGAAGGAAGGTGAACAAGCAATAGTTACGAGATTTGGAAAGATAGTCGATATCGAGAAAGAATCGGGGCTCAAACTGAAAGTACCATTTCTGGATCAAGTTGTAACATACCCTAACCTACTTCTTTCCTGGGATGGCGATGCACAGAGGATTCCAACAAAAGAAAACCAATTCATATGGGTTGATGCAACAGCTCGCTGGAAGATATCGGATCCAAAGCTTTTTTATGAAACAGTAAATACAGTAGAAGGAGGTCTTGCAAGACTCAATGATGTTCTTGATTCTACAATACGTACAGTCATTTCAGAGAACTACTTGAATGAAGCTGTAAGATCTACTAACAAAATCAATACGATAACAATAGAAGAAGAAGCCCTTGATGTTGAGAATGCAGAGGATGCAGAGACATTGAGAAACCTTACCAATACACAAGCAACACAAGAAAAAATCGAAATTGGAAGAGAAGGCATTTCAAACAAGATACTCGATTCAGCAAAAGCATTTACACCTGCATATGGCATAGAGCTTGAAGACATAATAATAAGGCAAATACGCTACTCAGATGATCTTACACAATCTGTATATACTCGTATGATAAAAGAGAGAAACCAGATTGCAGAGGCATATCGCTCTTACGGCAGAGGACAGCTTTATTCTTGGCAAGGAAGAACAGAGAACGATAAGAAGCAAATTCTATCTGCAGCGTATGCTGAGGCTGAAGCAATCAAAGGAGATGCTGATGCTCAAGCGTCACGAATCTACTCAGAAAGCTACTCTGAAGACCCAGATTTCTTTAGACTATGGACAACGCTTGAAAGCTATAAGACAAATATTGGAGGTCTCGATAAAGTCCTCTCTACAGATATGGAGTACTTCGATTACATCTATTCAAAGGATGGCTCTCGTGAAAGAGATTAGCAAAAAAGAAATCCCAGATTTGATAAAAGAGCTGTCAAATGATAGGAGAAACCTCTTTTTCATAAACAACTTGGAACTTTATACTCTATCAAAAGAGATTAAAGTATACAAAGTCGATAAGGCTTTTGTGCTTAATTGGATGGATGAATCGATATTGCTTTTTGCGCCAGATAGCTATGATGCAAAGACGATGATTGAATTTCTTGATAAGCAAAAATTCAATGGCATCAATGGTGCAAAGGAATATCTTTTGCCCATAGCTGACACTCTTAGAAATGAATTCTCAATAGAATACAGACAATTCATGATGATTGACAAAGAAAAATTCATAAAGCCTTTGACAAGAGATCTGCGACTGAGGGAATTGTTCTCTCCTGAAGATTATGAAATGCTATTCGATCTATATATGCGTATTCCACTTTTCAAAGACGATTTCAAAACTGGGGATCGAAGTGAATGGGCACTAGAGAAAGCAGAGCTTGAATATCCATTTGCAGGAGTTGCCCTTTCATTGGACAATAAATTTGTGTCTGGAGCATATCTTGGCGCTGCAACAAGAAAATCAGCAATGGTCGTTGGCGTTGGAACCGATCCAGAGTATGAAAACAAGGGTTTTGGAACAAGTGTTGTCTCAGAACTTGTCGATATAGCTTTAAATGAAAACAACATAGACTATCTAGGTCTATGGTACTCTGATGAAAAAGCAAAGCACCTATACCAAAAGATAGGTTTTACTTCAATCGGGGAATATGCTTATTTCAAAAGGAAACACAGATGAAATATATTAGGTTCATTGCTCCAGACAAAAACAAGTACTATGGAATAATCGATGGCGATAAAGCCTTAGCACTGAAAAAGCCACCTTTTAATGAAATCGAGAGTGCAGGAAAGAGTTTCTTGCTTAATGAGATTGAATTTCTTTCTCCAGTTGAATTCTCAAAAGCAATATGCATAGGGCTCAATTACAAGGACCATGCAGAAGAATTCGGGCTTCCAATTCCTTCCTCTCCTGTTGTGTTTCTAAAGCCATCGACAAGTGCACTTGGACATAAAGGAAAGATAATTTACCCTAATATGTCAAAGAGACTTGATTACGAGGCAGAACTGGCTGTTGTCATAAAAACAAGATGCCACAGGGTCTCTGAAACTGAGGCACTTGATTATGTTCTCGGCTACACAATTGCAAACGATGTGACAGCTCGAGACTTGCAACCAAAAGATGGCCAATGGACGATAGCAAAATCATTCGATACTTTCATGCCTCTTGGACCATATATATCAGATGAGGTTTCTCCAGATGATCTTTATATAACATCGAGAGTAAATGGGGAGACAAAGCAAGAATCAAGAACATCGAATTTGATTTTCAAGGTTCCTTTCCTGATCTCATATCTTTCTTCTGTGATGACGCTTCTTCCTGGAGACATCATATCTACAGGCACTCCTGGAGGAATATCAGGGATGACTATTGGCTCTAAAGTCGAGATTGAAATCGAAGGCTTGGGCATACTCGAAAACACTATAGCAGAAGAAATACGATGATCCAGTAGATGAAAAAAGACCAGAATCTGAATCCATCAAACTCTGGTCTTTATTTAGCGAGAAAGGGACTCGGACCCCTGACCGAGCGGATATGAGCCGCTTGCTCTACCTACTGAGCTATCTCGCCAAGCAACTATTGGAATTTAGCATAGTTTTGTTTACTTCGTCAATAGCGTATTTGTCTTTCTTCAGAAAAAAGAAGTCGTGCTATTCACATTCTTTTATTACACAAATATTATGAACTTTATGAAACTTTTAAGCTGGAATGTTAACGGCCTTAGAGCTGTAATCAATAAAGGATTTATCTCTTGGGCAACAAATGAGAATGCCGACATTATTTGTTTGCAAGAGACAAAACTAAGCGACAAGGATTTTTCTTTGGATTTGCCTGACTACAATCAGTACTATAGCAATGCTGGCAAAAAAGGCTACAGCGGAACAGCTGTGCTTTGCAAAAACAAGCCATTGAAAACAACAGAAGGAATCGGTATTGAAGAACATGATAAGGAAGGTAGGACATTAACACTAGAGTTCGAATCATTCTTCCTTGTATGTGTCTATGTCCCGAATTCCCAAAGAGGATTGTCAAGGCTGGAATACAGAAGAAAATGGAATATTGCATTCGAAGAATATATACAAAAGCTGGACAAGATCAAACCTGTTATCTTTACAGGCGATCTAAATGTTGCCCATAATGAGATCGATATAAAGAATGCTAAAAGCAACGAGAGAAGTGCGGGCTTCACTATCGAGGAACGAGATGATTTTTCGCGTTTGCTATCACATGGCTTTTCAGACACTTTCAGAGCATTGCACCCAAGTGAAATAAAATACTCATGGTGGAGCTATATGTTCAAAGCAAGAGAAAAGAACATTGGCTGGAGAATAGATTATTTCATAGTATCGAATCGCATCTTGAACAAAGTAAAAGAAGCAGATATTGAAACAAATGTATCTGGCTCAGACCACTGCCCTATCTTGCTTGAAATAGATCTATAGCTTTGCATAACCAACAACAGAAACTCTTTTTACCAAAGGGCACCTGTGTGCATACATGACTTTTATGTATCCATCCATCTCGACGCCACGTTGCGATGCTTTCTTTGCAATATCTTGCCAGCGCTCATATTCACGGCGAATCAAGCAACCCTTTACTTTGTGGCTTTTTATGCCAAAAATCTTTGCAGAGCCAATATCCATTGGAGTCAAAGAGTAGCAATCGTTCATTCTAAATAATCTCCCTTACTCTTATTTTGTCACGATAATTTGCAATTTCAAGAAAAATCAAAAAAAAGCCTTGACTGTAAAGTACAATTTCGTCTATATTCAATACGGTAATGCGGCTATGTTGGAATTGGTAGACAAGCTAGCTTGAGGTGCTAGTGCTTTAACGGGCGTGCTGGTTCAAGTCCAGTTGGCCGCATAAATCTAAGTCCTTATAATGTAAGGGCTTTTTTTATTAATCTAAATGGGATGTTTATTGCTTACGAATAGCAATATGTTACATTGTAATGCTAGATACAGATTACAGGTTAAGGCTAGCTTTAGAAGACATCACAATTTACGTCTCTCAATTGTTCATGTGCAGTAATCTAGAATCAAAATCTATTATAAGGACAATGATGAATTAATGGGAATTCTGCAGAAAAAAAGGCTGTTGCACCAGGCTAATAAAGCACTTTGCAACAGCCAATTCTTGTTCGTTTCGTTATAATATGTATGGAACCTTCAAATTAAGTGATTTGTATACTACAAATGATTCCACATCAAGAACGTCCTTGATCTTTGTAAGCTCATTAGAGAAGAATTGCAACAAGGAAAGATCCTCATCTTCACAAAGCACAAGCTCCACAACAAGATCATATCGTCCAGTGACAACAGAAACCGAGACAACTCCTCTAAGGGACAAAAACTCATTAGCTTTTTCTTGCAATTCCATAGTAGAAAGCTTTACTCCCATTATAACAACTTGCAAACCTGGAATACGAGCAGGATCCACAAGCCCGGAAATTGACAATACTCCATCTTCCAAGAGTTTATTTACTCTAGATCTAACAGTATTCTCAGTAATTCCAAGCTCCTCTGCAATTGCAGAGAAAGCTTTTCTTCCATCCCTTAGCTGCTTGATTATCGCCTTATTGGTTTCATCGATTTTTTTCATATTAACCGTTCTTTCTTTCGAATTCCTTCATGAACTGGGCAAGGGCTCTTGCGTCTTCCATTGGCAACGAGTTATATACAGATGCTCTGAGTCCACCAACAGACCTATGTCCCTTTAAGCCAAGCATTCCTTGCTTCTTTGACTCTTCGATGAATTTAGCCTCAAGTTCCTCAGATGGAAGCCTGAAAACAATATTCATTCTTGATCTGTACTTTGGATCAACAGGGCTCCTGAAGAAATCGGAAGAGTCGATTACATCATAGATATAACCTGCTTTCTCTCTAGCTCTCTTTTCCATTCCCTCTGCACCACCATTCTTCTTGATCCACTCTAGCATCAATTTGACACCCCAAATTGAGAATACAGGAGGAGTGTTGTACAAACCTTTTTCTTTTGAATGCAATGCATAATCCATATAAGCTGTTAGGTTTGGATTTCTATTTTCGAGCATATCTTTTCTCATGATTATGAATGTTGCGCCAGCTGGGCCAAGATTCTTCTGAACACCACCATAGATCATACCGAACTTCGATACATCCACAGGGCGTGAAAGAATATCGGAAGACATATCAGCAATCAATGGAACATCACCTGTATCAGGGAACTCTTGCCACTCTATTCCTCCAATTGTCTCGTTCGAACAAAGATAGAGGTATGCAGAATTCTCAGAAGGCTTGACACTCTTCGGATCTGGCAATGTGGTGAAGTTTTTTTCTTTTCCATCGAAATAGATATTCACTTTTCCAAGCTTTGATGCATCTTGCGCTGCTTTGTTTGACCAAGTTCCAGTCTTTGCATAGTCAGCAACTTTGCCATCGACAAGGAAGTTCATAGGAATCATCGTAAATTGCAATGTTGCTCCGCCGCCAAGGAAATAGACATCATAATTGTCTGGAATAGAAAGAAGAGACCTAAAGTCTGCAAGACATTCATCATACATCTCTTCAAACATTCCACCTCTATGTGAAGCTTCAATCATCGACAGCCCATTGCCTTTGTAATCAACAATATCCTTCTGAATTGCCTCCAAGACTTCCAAAGGCATAGTACTTGGCCCTGCAAAGAAATTCATTTTTCTATTCATTTGATCAATCCCTCCTTCTGGTACTTCTCGATTGTCTGGCAAACTTCTTGCCCGATTCTGAGAAGGTTCTCATTTGTATTTGCTCCAACATGCGGTGTAAAAGTGACGTTCTTTGCTTTGAAAAGAGGATTCGAATCAACCTCTGGAGGCTCAGATGAATAGACATCGGTGCAGAACCATGATACAGATCCATTTTCCAACGCTTCTGCCATAGCATACTCATCAACACACTTGCCACGTCCAGTGTTGATTATCACAGGCTTTTTCTCCATCTTGGAAATCAAATCCTTTCCTATGATCTTATCTGTCTCTGGAGTATAAGGAAGATGCATTGAGATATAATCAGCTTCTCTTACAGCCTCCTCAAGGCCCATCATCTCAGCAACAGGAGAGGAAGAGACATATTTGTCGTATGCAACTACTCTCATTCCGAATGCTTTTGCACGTTCCGCGACCTTTGTTGCGATATTCCCGATTCCAAGAAGTGCAAGCGTCTTTCCGTAAAGCTCTGTTCTCTTAGTCTTCTTGTTCCACTCTCCATCCTTCATAGTATTGTCGTAATAAACAATATGATTAGGAACAGAAATCATAAGTGCGAATGCAAGCTCTGCAACAGCAATTGCTGATGACTTAGGTGTATTTGTTGCAACAATACCCTTTTCTTTGCAATACTCTCTGTCGATATTATCCATACCAACTCCGCCACGAATAATAAGCTTCATATTCTTAGCTTCGTCAATGTATTCTTTTGTAGCTTTTGTCTTGGATCTGATCAAAACAACATCTGCCTCGCTAAGGCGTGATGTATCGGTTGTAACTTCACCGAATACAGAAAGCTTTTCAGGAAGTGATTTATCAAAAGCATCTGAAATCAAAATTAGCATCTTTATTCTCCTTTATGGGTTAAGTATTGCACTAAAGAGAAGAGATGTCAAAAAAAATTGATGTTAATATAAGAAAAAAAGATGATGATTTTCAAAAAGCTAAATATTATTGATTTATTGCTATCAATAAAACGGTTTTAGTTGACTTGAAAAAAGAGGCACCACATCAATGATACCTCTTTTCAACTATGGATTAGTATGCTTTAGCTGCATGCATCTTCCTAACCTTCTTCATTTGCTTCCTTGCAAGAGCCTTGTTCTTGCGATTGAGGATTGTAGAGGGTTTCTCGTAGTACTCACGCTTCTTCCACTCGCGGATAATGCCTTCCTTCTCAACCATTCTCTTAAAGCGCTTGATTGACTTCTCAAGTGGCTCGTTATCATCTACTTTTACATATGCCATATTCTAAATCACCCCCTTTCCCTTCCTAGGGCCTAGATCCTCTGAAATAATAAAAAAATAAGTAGTCTATGTCAATAATGGTTCCATATTCAAAATCGAAAGTTGGGCTTTCACATCTCCTTTCCAGTAATTGAGTTCAGGGGAAAATACAAGAGATGCATGGCAACCTTTGAAATACAAGCTCTTGTCAGGGCAATTCCACCAAACAGCTGGCCATGAATATTGACCGAATTTGATCATCATTTTCACATGTTTCGAATTTGAACCCAAACTGTATATCTCATCGATTACACAATCGCGAATGTATAGTTTCAAGAAATCATTCTCTTGTCCAAATGGTTCCATATACTTGTTAAGATCCCAAATGGAAAAATCCATATAATCACAAGGAATCTCAGCATCAACATCGATTACGCTCTCTTGTTTTTTGTTGAAATCCATTGAAAGTATCTTTTCTTTTATATCTTTCAAAAACTCATCTTTATTAGAAAGATCCATGGAAAAGCCGGATGCGAATTTATGTCCACCATAGTCATCGAACAAGAAAGAGAACTCAGAAAGGAATTCGCGTGCATTCCATGGCTCCTTGCATCTCATCGATGCTGAGACTCTATTCTCCATTGTTGCCATCACCAGTACAGGGACATTATATTCGTTGGAAAGCCTGGATGAGAGTGTTCCTGTAAGTCCTCTCGGAATGCTTCCATCATCCAAGACAATAAATCTTTCCTTTAGCTCATCATAGCTTTCTCTAGCTTTCTGACTAACTTCAAGAAGTGCACTCTCCTCGTTTTTTTGTCTTTGTGTATTCAAAGCAATCAAATCATCGGCAATTGCTTCGCACTCATTCCGATCTTCAGATAGGAAAAGCGAAAGCGCCTTCATAGGATCCCCCATCCTTCCAGCAGCATTCAATATTGGCGATATCTTGAATGAGATGTCTTGCACAGTGATGGGTTTGTTGATTAAATTTTGCTTTGCAAATAGATATTGAAGTTGCATTATTGGAGCCTTTGTCATCAATTTTAGCCCCTTCTTTACAATAAGCCTATTTTCACCAGTCATTGGCATTAGATCCGAAATCGTAGCAATAGCCTCTATTTGCATAATGCTCTCAAAGTCCTTTGAAAGCTCTGGATATCTATGTATAGAAATCGATTTGAACAAAGAGATCAACGTTGTAAGCTCTTTATCGACATGAACATATTTTGCAGCTCTTGAGATAAGCGAAAGCTCATAAAGACCCTTTGATTTGCTTGATGGCAAAACTCTTTCAAGCTCAGGCCTAATATCTATAAGAGAAATATCCACATTGGGGCCAAATGCTTTCATTAGCATTGCTTTTTCTGTATCACTGTCCAAAACAAATATAGGCAATGAACAAGAAAGGAATGAAAAAAGCTTGGACGATGTCGCTCCCTTATCGCCATCCAGAACTTCGTCGACAATTCTATCGACTTCAACAAGGTTCTCAAGCTTTGATGCACTTATTCTTACAGTGCCATTTCCTGGTTCTGCATGCAAAAGTATAACACGATTGTCATATAGTGGAGTTTTCGAAAAAAGAAGAGCCCAACATAGCTTTGATGCAACAGCACACCCTGAAAGGCTGTCGTAAATAAAGCCAGAACCCTCGAGTCGAGGATTTAGAATTGCAGTTGAAGGCGGAAGTCTATCACCAGGGATATGATGATCGGTGACAATGACCGAAACGCCATTCTTCTCTAGCATCTTTATCTCATCGATAGCCGAGATTCCATTGTCAACTGTGATGACAAGAGTGTATTCTCCATCAAGTATTTCCTTGACGATATCAAAGCTAAGGCCATAACTCTCATCTTTCTGTGGAAGCCTGCACGAGACATTTTTTGCACCCAGCTTCTTTAACGTTTTATAGACAACAGCTGTCGCTGTAATACCATCAACATCTCTATCACCAAAGATGAGTATCTTCTCATCTGATTCAATTGCTTCATCTATCCTCTCGATTGCTGTGTATATGTCATCAACAAGGAATGGAGATTCTTGATAGACAAACTCATCCTCCAGGTAATAAAGCATGTCCTTTTCCTTCACTCCCCTACGTTGCAATATCGTTGCAAGCAAAAGAGGAAGAGAATATCGCTCGGATATGCGCCTTACGATATCAGCATTGCAAGGCGGAATATTTACAATCATATCGAATAAACCTTTTTATTAAGAAAACAATCCAGACTCCATCGTTTTGAGAGGAGTCGGGAAAACAAAAGACAAAGTCTTCAGCAAATACCTGAATATCCTATGTATCTGCTCATCGCTTATCCTTAGCTTAAGAGCATCCTTGTCATTCAGTTCCAGAACCCTAGCAGAGAATAGGCGTGCATTCACAGGAAGTATATAACTCATGTTCATGGTATCACAATCAGAGCACACTGCCACCCTATCGATTGATGAAAATCCAAGTATTTCGCAATTTGTGTAAGCCTTCATGCAAGAAGGACATATCTTCCAATCTCCAGATAGACCAGCCCATTTTAAGTACTTGAGTATGAAAACAGAGCCAACTAAATCGGGATTGTAGAATTCAAGTCCGTCAATTGAATCCACAAAAAGCTCATAGCATCTGGCATCTGGATCTGAGCCTTTTATGATTACTTCAGAAAGAAGAGAGCAAAGCACAATAGATTGAAGAGATTCGAAAATATAATCATGCGTCGATATCACATCCAGATCCTTTAATGAGTATATTGCATTCTCGCTTTTTCTGTACAAAGAGAAATTTGCTTCGGTATACATATAGGCATTAGCACTCTTCAAACTCTTTCTTGAGCCATAGCAATAGACTTTCAGGATTCCTTTATCGGGAGTCAGAACAGAGATAATGCTGTCGGATGTTTTTGCATAATCTGTTTTTATTACAATTCCAAGCCCCTTTGAATCTCTTTCCATGCGATTAAACTTAATGCAGCTCTAAAAAAGTGTCAAGGAAAGCATTCCATCTTATGCTTTTATGCTAACATACAAGCATGAGAAGAAATCTTGCAATAATACTTTCGTTGATCCTTTTTCTATTTTCATTGGGTGCTGCTTCCATAGACAAAGATTTGATAACTGTAAGAGACGACCTATTTGAAAGCCAATATGAACTTGACAATTTCAATTGCAAAAATGAAACCGAATTGACACAAAACGATATTGATTTCTATGAAAAAACAAATATCTATCTTCTCACAGGAGGTCCTGGTTCGCTTGTATGGGAAAACTTTGGGCATTCGGCTTTTGTTGTAGAATTGCCTAGCAAAGAGGAGATTTCATTTGACTATGGAATCTTCTCTTTCGATGACAGCTTTTACAAAAACTTTGCACTAGGTCGTCTATACTACAGCGTAATGATCTCATATGCAAAAAACAGAGTGGATCAACTGATCAATGAGGATAGGAGCGTGTTTTTGCTAGAACTGGAATTGACTCCGGTCGAGAAGTTTAGCTTGCTGTCTTTTTTGCAATACAATGTCCAGTCAGAGAACCAGACATACCTTTACAACTACTATAGCGATAATTGCACAACAAGACTCAGAGACAGCTATAATGCATTCACTGGTGGCGATTTCAAGTTTTGGGCAGAAAATATCGAAGCTCCAAATACCCTTAGAGAATATACAAAACGATATTTATCGCGCTCATCTTTTCCAGTCGATTGGGCAATCAACTACCTTCTTGGCCCAAATGTCGATAAGAGAATAACTCTTTGGGATGCAATGTTCTTGCCAGATGTACTTTCCAGCGCAATATCCTCATACCAACAAAATGAAACGCAAACAATCTATGAAAGCAAAACAAGAAAGGAAACTCCTATCAGCTATAATTTCTTTCTTCGATCGCTTATTTTTTCAATAGTCTTGTCAATCCCTATATTGCTCTTGACAAGCAAGAGTCGCATTATAAGACAAATTTGCGACATTTTGATAGCATCAATATATTTTGTTCTAGGCGTCATGTCGCTTGCTCTTCTCTTTCTTATGTGCTCATCCATTCATGATGTTACATATTTCAATGAAAACATTTTGATTCTCAACCCTATTCTTCTAGCTTTGAGCATTCTTCATTTGGTAGCATTAGGGAAAAAAGAGAAGAGAAAAGGAATAGCTAAGCTATCTTTCATCCTTCTTGTTTTTTCTCTTGGAATTCTTGCAATCAAAATAGTCTTAATCGATTACATGATAGAAGAGAATCTAGAGTATTATATATTGGCTATTATTCTGTATTCGTCGGATTTTATCATAAACAAAAGGATAAGCTAGAGCTTCAAAAGCTTATCACCAGCATCCTTTTTAATCACATCATCAAGCTTCTGGCTCAAAGCAGATGCATCGTCTGATGCCATATGTATTTCCTCTGCAACATCAGTCCAATCGTTTTGAAAAACAGATAAAAGAGCATTCTTGCACTTCGCTTCTATTTCATCTAGATATTGGAAGAAGCTTCCGACATTGGTTTTCTTGCTTATATCATCGTAGATATAGACATTCAATGAAGTCGAGATAGACTTCTTTATCTTTATTATCTTTCTAAGCGCTTTTATCAATTCGAGTTTATCACTTGCACTACTAAAGGATTTAATCTGACTCTCAAGTTGCAAGCAAAGACTCTTTATAAGCAATAGTTTCTTCTTCGCTCTCATAAGAGGATGTGTAAGAACACCTGAAAAACATGAAAACAAAAGAACAACTATTGTCAATAAAATCCAAATCGAACAAACATGGATCATACGAGTAAAGCCATCTGACGAGATAATATTCTCAAGCATCATCAACCCTCCTTTTGAGGGTTGTCATAAGAGACAACGACTCGTGGATATGACATCCCAAGATTGTTTTTATCAAGTATATCCAGAACACTTTTGTTCAAATCATAATTCACGCTCCAATAATCATTTGTATTGACCCATACTCTCAAAAGGTAGACAACATTCGAATCTTGATATTCGTTTATCATCACAGCAGGAGCTGGATCTTTTAATACAAGCGGATGATCTGAAGCCATCTTCAAAAGGGACTTGAATGCAATCTCTCGATTCGAGCTATATTCCAGTCCAAAAAACAAATCGAGTCTACGTATTGGATTCGAAGAATAATTCACAATCTTTCCATTGAATACATTTTTGTTGGGAATCAATATCCTTTTGTTGTCAGGAGTATTCAATATTGTATGGAAAAGGCTAACCTCTTGAATGGAACCACCGCACCCATCCACCTCAACATAGTCTCCCACTTTGAATGGATGAGTCGATACAACCATCATTCCACTAGCAACGCCAGCAATAATGTCTTGGATAGCAAGTCCTATTGCAAGCGTTATAGCCGATAGAGCAGCTACAAAACCGGAAAGAGAAAAACCAGCAACAGAGAGTGCATAAAGACAAAGGCAAACACCCATGCATATTTTGATCACTATAAGCAAAAACTTGACTAAAAGCTTATCTAGCTGGCTTTTCAATAATGCTGTTTTTATAATTCTCAAAAAGCATTTTATTATAACTGAGCCGCAAAACAAGACTACAGCAAAAGTCACGACAGAAAAGGATGAGATTATAAACGATTCGGCACTTGAAAAAACCTTACTCATATACTTCTTCCGACCAAGCTTTACACATCATCTGGCGCAAAAAGCTTATAGTCAATATCAGGAAAGATCGCATTGCGTTTTTCAGCGTTTATAAGCCATTCTGTGTTTACTGTATTCTTGCACATGGAAGAGTATACGACATTGAATGAACCCAAATGGTTTCTAACCCTCTTCTCTGCATAGCTTACACTTGTATTGTCATGTATTATACATGGCCAGTCGGATGCCATAGCAAGTAGCACTTCCCTAGACGCTTGGTTCAAGAAACGACCCTTCAAGGAGCCTTGATCTGGGAATCTATATGTAAGCCCTTGCATTCTATCTATTGCGTTCAATGTATGCTTGTATATCCACGCATTGGAACTGTCAAGCCAAGTATCGGCTCCGCCATCTCCTACCCACGAGCATTCGTTAACTCTTAGCTTCTCGCTTTCAGCACCAGATAGAATCAATTGGCTTGTAGTAGTCAAATCACATGATGGCTCTTCAGAGGCTTTCCTCAAGAACCCCTTCAAGAACTCGATTCCTTCAAACCACCTATGACCAAAAAGCTCAGCGTCGAAAGGAAGAGTAAACACAGGATTTTCAATGCCATAGCTATTTAGCATTATGCCCTTTCTATGGATATGGTAAATAAAATTATCGATATGCAAAGCAACCTTTTCCATAGCTTTGTCCATATCATAGAACTTCTTGTCATTTGACTTGCCTGTTATAGCATAGTATTTGTATCCAGTAAAAACCCTAACCTCAGGCTCATGTATATAAGGTCTTATAATCTCAAGAGGCAAATAGTAACCAATGTCTCTATAGAATTCCCTGTAGTCTGAATCGCACGGGTAACCATATTCAGATGACCAAACAAGATTTGATATGCTCCAATCTCTTGCAACACCATATAGTCCGGAAGGAAGCTCTATCGGTGCATATCCACCATATTTCGATTTATCTGCAGCTGTAATTATGGAGTGGGATGCAAGAGGAACCCACCAAACACCCCTTTTTGTCAGAGCTTCATCCAGACCAGGATAATAGCCACACTCCGGAAGCCAGAATCCTTTTGCCTTCTCTCCGAAGAATCTCTTATGAGTCCTTAGCCCAATCTCGATCTGTGCATCTATTGCCTTAGGATAGCTTTTGTACAAAGGAAGGTATGCATTGGTTGCGGCAGAGGCAACAAGCTCTATCTTTCCCTTATTGGAAAGAGCTTTGAAAGTTGAAAGTATGTCCCTGTCCATCGACTCATACAGCTCTAGATTCTTCTTTGCTTCCTCTAGATACCAAAGAGCCATCTTATGGCAATCCTTGTCCTCGCTTTCGGTCCTGACTACTTCCTTTTCGCCAAGCTCGATATGCAAATTCATATACTCTACGAATCTCTCTTGCAATGCGCAATCGGCAAGCATTGTCAAAAGAGTTGGCGAAAAACATATCGAAAGCTTGAAATTTACATTTTGCTCATCAAGCTCTTTCAGAACTCTTAAAAGCGGAATATAAGACTCATTCAATGACTCATATAGCCAATTCTCTTCCAAAAAACGTGGATACTCCAAATGCCTCACATAAGGAAGATGTGCATGCAAAATCAAGTTGATCTTATTCATCTCTATCCTCCCTTTCATATGCATTTACAATCTCTTTTACAAGATCGTTTTCAATCAATGCTCCATCACGTGTTGTAATCAGCGATAGATAAACCTTGAAAAGGGAATCATTGTCAGCCATCTCGTCTTCGTGCTGAAGCCAATAGCAATCAATTTGCGATATTTGATTTGATGTTGCAAGTACATCGCGATCACCATTTGGGGAGACAGCTATAATTGAAGCAATGCAAAAGCCTCCCATCATCGATAGTCCAATATTCCACTCTGAATCACTTTCCTTTATTGGAATATCATATTGCTCGATATGGCCGTTCTTGTCTTTTTTTGTAATATGCAAAATCAATGAAGATCCATTTGCTTCAATCTTCTTTGAATCCAGCAATGAGATTGACCAGAAAGCATAGGCCCAGTTGTTGTTTTTATTCAACAAATATATTGATGTATTGGGATAAGTATCAGGCAAATCCTCGACTCCAGGAAGGCTATCGACATAATCTGAAATCCCTCTGTAGTCTGTGATCCCTGCAAAATAACGGAGGTTACGCAAATCATCCTGCTCTTCAGGAGAGAAATTGCTATCCATATCTTCATATTTTTCCGTTAATGCTTGAATCAACTCCTCTCTCGAAAGAGAATCGAAATCCTCTATACATTCATCCTGAGCAATATTCTTCAACTCGGAGTCAGTAAGCTTATCCATTTTAATCAAAATCATCTCAGCTATTCCGTACATTATTAATCCTAAAGATTAACGCTAGAATAGTCAATTGGAGCAAAAAATGTCATGATACAGAAAAAAGCTTAAGTGAATTTAAAAAACCGGTTAACATTTTGTAAAAGAAAAGAAAAAATATATCGTTTCAATCAAAACAACAGCTATAACCTCATTACCAACTGTGCTAAAATATCAGTTATGACTAAAGAAAGTACAACAACTTCGCTCATTCTCCATGGCCATTTCTATCAGCCACCAAGGGAAAATCCAAGGACTGGAGTGATACCAAAACAAAGCTCAGCAATGGAATGGGGAGATTGGAACGAAAAGATATACAATGATTGCTACTATGCAAATTGCAACTCACGATATCTAGATAACAGCGGAAGGATAGTATCGCTTACAAACAACTATAGCTATATTTCCTTCAATTTTGGACCAACTCTATTGCATTGGCTTGACAAGAAGCATCCTGAGACTGTCGATATGCTCAGAGATGCAGATAGAAAATCAATAGAGCGCCTCGGCCACGGAAATGCAATGGCACAAGGCTTCAACCATACGATTCTTCCTCTTGATTCCCAAAAGGATGCGATGCTTCAAATCGATTGGGGAATAAAGGATTTTGAATTCCACTTCAAGAGATTTCCGGAAGGACTTTGGCTTCCAGAGTGTGGTGTCAATGACAATGTAATACAGATTCTGAGCGATTATGGCATTAAGTTCATCATACTCTCACCATGGCAATGCGAGGAAGTGGAAAATGAAGAAGGAAAGATGCAAGACTTGGGCTCCTACCCTGCTCCATATTGGAAACCTTACATCTTGACAGGCTCAAATGGAGGAACGATTAGTGCATTCTTCTACCATCCAGAACTTGCATCTGAGATTTCATTTGGTCATGCTTTGAGATCAGCCGATGGACTATATTCAAGACTCCTTGATATCAAAGAGAAGGACAAGCATCCGTTGATTCATACAGCTACAGATGGAGAAATATATGGCCATCATGAGCCGTATGGTGATATGGCTCTTGCAGCACTGATTGAGAAAGCCAACAAAAGGGACGATTTTCTTTTCGATAACTATGGCTCATTTCTTGAGAAGAATCCGGCACATTTGAATGCAAGGCTCAAAGAAGGTGAAGACAAGAAAGGAACGAGCTGGTCTTGCTCTCATGGCGTTTCCCGCTGGTACAAAGATTGTGGTTGCCATACAGGAGGAGAAGCTGGATGGAACCAAGCATGGCGTACTCCACTTCGAAATGGCTTGAACAATCTTTCAACAAAACTAGATTCGATTTTCGATCAAAACATCAAAGAGATTTTCAAGCAAAGCGTTGATCCGATAGTACTTTTGAAACGGGCCGGAGAGACATTCTCTACAGAAATGCCAATGTCGAATTTCATCAAATCACTCCACAGTGACTATGATTTCCCCAATAGCGATGATATTAAGCTTTCTCATCTTCTTTCAGGGATTAAGTATAAGCATTTCTCATTCACAAGCTGTGGCTTCTTCTTCTCAGACATCTCAGGCATTGAGCCGAGGCAAGACATAAAGTATGCGCTATATGCAATCACAATGTTCCAGCCCTTTTGCAAGGATGATTTGCTTTTGCCTTTCTTGTCAGACTTGAAAGAAGCAAAATCGAATATCAATGAGCAAGGCGATGGAATGTCGATTGCACAACAAGAGATGCAAGGCTTGGAAGGAAAAGTGGAGGCTTGTTTGTATTTTTATCTAAATCGTTCATATGCTACTAAAGGTGATTATAAAGATGAATATGGACGCTTTGCTTTAAAGCAATACAAAGAAGACCAAAACATATACATTTCGTTAAAAGATACAGAAAGCTTGGAGATTTTCGATTTCTCTGTTCTTTCAACATCTACAGATTGCATAGGTCTGAATCTTTATATTTCCGAGAGCAACAACGGAGATTCTTCTCCAAAGAGATATAGAGTTACAAATTCAAATATCCCAGAGAGGATGCTTGATGAAACGCTTATATGGATTGACAATGCGATGACAAGGATAAAATTCAATGAGCTTGAGACTCTTTCATTGCATATGAAGCATTTCTCACTACTTGCAAAAAAAGCACAATACACTCCAATGGATACTCTTGTTCTTGAGAATCTTGGGCTTATTCTGAAGTTGATAAAATCATTGTTCTTGGCTCATTTTGATCTCAATCGAATTGAGAGACTTGAGATTCTTGGCAACATGTTCGACTTTGTAAGAAAATTCGGACGCGATGGCGATATTAAAGCTGTAAACAATATCCTTTCTGAGTATCTTTTGATATTGTCAAGAATTATAACAAAAAATGGACTTGATGAATCTCTTGCAATTGATGCTATAACAGCAATGAGGATTTCAAGAGCACATGGATTTGAGCCCGAGACGAAATGGTTGCAAAATGCCATCTATTGCTACTATACAAAAGAAAAACAATGTATTGTTGAGAAAACTCTTTTAAGCGACATGTTCTCAGTTTTGAACTTCAAGCAGTGATCTTGCGTGCTCAAGCGATATCTCGCTCGTATCTCCAGATAGGAGGCGAGCGATTTCTTTTACTCGCTCTTCACCCTTTATCTCTTTTATGTGCGAGATTGTTCTAC
Organism: Spirochaetales bacterium UBA6872; assembly: GCA_002452215.1. Classification (GTDB taxonomy): domain Bacteria; phylum Spirochaetota; class Spirochaetia; order Sphaerochaetales; family Sphaerochaetaceae; genus Ornithospirochaeta. The sequence goes on along the minus strand of DKCO01000054.1, from coordinate 3,531 downwards.
CATTTTTCTCTTCCTTGAACACGACAAAATGCCTATCAGCTTTCGATGCAATTTGTGCAAGGTGGGTTATAGCAACAACTTGTTGCATTTTCGACAATTTCAACAATTCAAGCGCAACATTGTTTGCGACAGTTCCACCTATTCCACTGTCTATCTCATCAAACAGCAATGTTTCGATATCGCCTTTCCCTTTCAATGCAACCTTGAGAGCAAGCATCAAGCGCGATAGCTCTCCTCCCGAAGAACTATTTTGTATCTCAGAGAACTTCTCTCCTTTGTTTGCTGCAATCATAAATGAGATTTTATCCTTGCCAAATTGTTGCAATGCTCCGCTATCTTCTATGAGTATTTCCATTGAGGCAGCTTTCATCCCAAGCGAATGAAGGTTTTGTTCAATTTCATGGGCAAGTTTTTTTGCACCTTTCTTTCTCAATCCACTAAGTCTATTCGCAAGTTCATTGCATTTGATTTCGAGTGTCTCTACTTCCCTTTTTATCTCTTTTTGAAGCTCTTCGCCATTTTCAAATTTATCAAGTTTCTTCTTGTACTCGTCTTTAAGCTTCAAAGCATCCTCTATGCTCGGTCCAAAACGTCTTTTGATCTTTTGTATAGTTGCAAGACGTTCATTCTTCTCTTCCAGCTCATATTCAGAGAAAGAAATGGAGTCCATATAATCCCTGAGCGATTGCTTGATATCATCACACTCGATGGATATATTCTCAAGCCTGGTTGCATAATCAAGAAGCTTAGCATCTTTTTTCTCGGCTTTATGCATCAAAGAAAGACTTTCATCAAGAGATGATCCAGCTGTTTTTAGCTCAGTTTGGATATCTGAGACAGTTTGAGCAAGAAATTCAGATGATGTCATTACAGCCAAACGCTCTTTAAGATCATCCTCCTCTCCGATTTTCAAATCTGCTTTCTCTAGCTCATCAAGGCAAAAGCGAATATAATCAGCCTCTTCATTGCTTTTTTTCAAGAAAGAATCAAGCTCTTCTTGCTCTTTTAGCTTATTCTTATATTTCTGGAAACATGTTGAATACTCATTTAAAACTCCACTTGACATAGATGCTTCATCAACCATTTGCCTCAAAACATCGCTTTTTGACAAGAATTGCTTTGCATGCTGGCTTGAGATATCTACAAGCAATGCTCCTAAATCCTCACCTTCTGATCTTGTAATCGAGGAGCCATTGATTGTGTAAATGGAACGTCCATTTTCCTTTATTACTCTTCTTACAAGAATTGTTCCATCCTCTAGTTCTATTGAATGATCATCAAGCCATTTTCTCGCTCTTTCGTGCTTTATCGAGAAAATGCCACTGATCTCAGCGCTTTCAAAACCTAATCTTACATCATCTTTATCGGCTTTTTTCCCCAAAAGAAGAGATAAAGCACCAAGCATTATGCTCTTTCCTGATCCTGTTTCGCCTGTAATAGCTGTAAATCCATTTGAAAAGTCCAAATCAAGATTATCAATCAATACATAATTCTTTACATGCAACGACTCAAGCATGATGCATATCTCCTGACCAATTAAGCTTATCTCTTATTATCTCAATGAAATTTCTCTTTGCAGAGTTTATCAAAAGCATCTTGCTTCGGCTTGTCTCAACATTGATGATATCATTCTCAGCAAGGCTGAAATCCACCTGTCCATCAACAGTAAGAACAATATCTGTCCTTTGTTTTTCGGGTACAATGATTGTAACTTGTTTTCCAGATGTAACTAATGGCCTATTTGAAAGAGTGAAAGGACAGATTGGCGTCAATATTATTGCTGTCATCTCAGCATCCAAAATAGGGCCTCCAGCAGCTAATGAGTATCCTGTGGAGCCTGTTGGAGTTGCTACAATCAACCCATCAGCTCGAAAAATACCAGCATCTGTATTTTCAATCTTCAACTTCAAGTTAATTACTTTTGCAATTCCAGACGAGCAAACAACTACTTCATTCAATGCTGTTGACGAAAATACCTTTCGCCCAGATCTTGTAACAGAGACACGAAGCATCAGTCTTCTTGATATATCCTCATTGCCAGCCAAATATGCATCCAACGTCTCCATCCATTCATTCTTGCCAATTTCTGTGATATAACCAAATGTCCCGAGATTCACTGGAAGAATGGGGATTCCAAGGCTTGAAACAGAACGTGAAGCAAACAAGACAGTGCCATCTCCTCCAAGTGTGATCACAAGATCAACATCATATCCTATATTCAGTTTTTCTGAAGAAATTCCAGTAAATACAATGGAGCTTTTTATATTCTTTTCGTTAAGGTATTTCAAGATTGAATTAGCAATCTCATGTGCCTCGTTTTTACTATCATTTGCGATTATCAATGCAGACTTCACTTTCTCCATAACAAACCTCAATGGATGTGGCTCAATACTTTTTGCACACTTTCTATCTCGACAGCAGACAAAAATGGATAGATTGGAAATGATACAGCTCTTGTTAAGGCTGGTATTGCTTTTGGAAACCTATCGAATCTATCTTGGTATCTTGCTCCAATCGCACCAGAAAATGTCTTTCTTGCTGACACTTGGTATTTTTGTGCAAATGAGATAGCTTCATCTGGTTTTGTGTTCACAATCACTGAAAAGCCATATCCATTAGAGAAGAAATCCATTGCACCTGTCCCAAAAACCTTGCAATTAGTCTTCATCACAGCTTGCGAATATATCTTATAGATGTTGTTTCTTCGTCCAAGCACATTATCCAGCTTTGTTATCTGAACAATCCCAAGAGCTGCATTCATATCTGGCAGTTCTATATATGGTGATAGCCTTGAGACTTCTTTGCTTAGCGCGTTTGATATCTCTTCTGATGATGATAAAACAATAGCACCACCACCAGTACTGATTACAGAATCCTCTTCTGTAGATGCAATAACAATACTACCAGCCATGCCAGGCTTTAGATCCCCAAACGAGGACCCAATTGACTGTGAAATATCCTCAATAATCGGAAGTCCAATATCTACTATAGAATCGAAGCTCTTCGGCATTTGGCAAATAGGCTCATAATATATTATTGCTTTTGTATCGGGATCAATGTGGTCTTTTACAAATGTAGAATCGATCATCATAGAATCATCTACATCGCAAAGAACAGCTGTTAAATCCAATTCCTTAAAAGCTTCGAGATAAATTCTTGGTGAAAGAACTGAGATAAAAACCTTATCTCCACTTTTAAGACCTAAGCTTCTCAAAGAAATAACAATTGCATCAAAGTAGCTTCGTAAAGCAAATCCCGAATCTTTGCCAACAAGAGATGAATACAGTTTAACAAAATCTCTCTTTTTATCGCCAGGTCCAATCTTTTCATCAACCATTGTCTGTAATACAGCATCCATATCTTTTCTATATAGTGCTGGCTTATAGAATCTAATTGCAGCCATAGAAACTATGTTATCATATCCAATCAATAATTACACTTGCAATAAAGAAAAAACCCAGCGAAGATAGCTGGGCTGATATACAAAAAAAATAAAAAGCGAAGAAAAATAAGCCGGCATCTACCTACTCT
>DKCO01000024.1 GCA_002452215.1 Spirochaetales bacterium UBA6872 | reverse complement strand
ATGCGACTGAATAGTTACGTTATCTTAAACACATCAGTATTGCCACAATAGAGGATTTCTCCATTGGAGCCATATTGTACGACAGTCAAATAAACTTTACCATCCAAGTAGTTCGCATTTTGAGCAATGTTGACAGTCATTCCCCCGTCTTCTGACAAATCATACCCATACTCTTTTGCGTTATTGTTAATCTTTGCTGATGTAACTTTACCAAGAATGTCGATATTCTTCCCTGGTGTTACTTGCTCAAATGGCCGCTCCTTAAGCACTAACGTAATTCCTTGTAGATTACTAATTGGTGTTGTATCGTCATCTTTATAAGCATTAAGCTGAGCATTCACAGAAACAAAGAGTCTTTCAACATTATTGCCAACTTCAACTTGGTATTCACCATCACTATTCTTATTAGGCGCAAGAATATTAAGCTTTTTAGTATTATTAGATTTGTTCCAATCTTCGTCTAATGTTGCGCCGTCTTTTTTGTTGTAAACAAGATGCTTTCCATAAAGATGGCCTATATACTTTTTACCTTTGCCGTCTGGGGTATAAATTTCTCCAAAGAAATCTGATTTATCATCAATGTTCACAGTAAGTGTATTACCGCCTCCTTGATATCCATGACCAATGAATCCACCACAAGCTCCTTCGCCAAAGCAAATTAAATCTGCATTAGAGAGGCAGTCCACAAATTCAACAGTATAATCAGAACCTCCATCAACAGATTGTGCAGTTCCATAATTGTAGAATGACCCGATATTCCACTTTCCTGCAATCGAACCCGAAACAGTAATATCCTCAAAAACAGTAGTTCCGCAATTTGCTATCACTCCAACTAAGGCACGCCCGGATGTTTTGACATTCATCGCTGCTTTAAAGTTCTTTAGAGTGATTGTCTCTTCTAGCTTCTCTCCTCGTTTTCCTACATTTCTGAATATAGAATCAGTTACATTAGTAAATGTTTTACCATTCCCATCAAAGGAGCCATGGAGATCAACACTAGGCCAACCTCCAAGATCTGTTTCTGAATAGCTATCATCTATCTTGTAATATGCATATGTTTCATACATTTTGGAGATGTTCAGGAACTGCTCCTTATTTGCAATCATGTATGGCTCAATCTTCGTACCATAGCCACTTGCAAAAAGGCCATTCTTTTTATGATTGCACTTTTCGTCATGGGTAGCCCTCCAAATCCTTCCATCTAAATACTTATCATCGACATCATTGGATTTGCTACAGCCTAGGAGAACAAGAATGTCACCTTCCTTAGTGCCTTTATAAGCATCTTCTATTGATTTGTATGACTTTCCCCTCAAGCTCTCTGATATTACATCATCTTTTCCAAATGCTAATACTTCAGCACCTTCTTCAAATGGTATTTGTACAGATCTTCCATAACCTGAAATAACAACCTCATTGTTATTCTCGCTTAAAGAATAATCACAGTATTTAAAATCGCCTTTTTCAAATACATGGTAAGGCTTGTCGTCGCAAGAAACGGCTACAAAAACCATAAATAAAGCCAAAACAACAGCAAAAATTTTGTTCTTTCTCATCTCTGCCCCCTTTTTATGGATCTAATCTTTAAAACTTATTTTGATTCTACCCCCCCCCCTATTTTATCGTCAAGAAGAATTTCATCCACCAATATTTGTATCCGGGAGAAGCAATATTTCAATTTGTTGTTTTGGTTACATAGAGAACCTATGCTAAATGCCTTAATAAGCATCGAATGATATCATCATAGGAAAGATGCTTGCATGGAACCCAAGCACAAGGTCTAAGAGAGCAGTACTTATTGTCTACTCAATAGTGAGGAGGTCTTCTATTAGGGCGTGACTCACTTGTCTCCTCTATCAAATCCTCTACCTTTTTCTCGATCTTCTCAAGTTGGATCTTCAAGTGGTTGATCTCTTTGCCTTGCGCAATCACGACATCATTAAGCTCTTCATTGGCACTCTCTAGATAGCTTATCTTTATCTCAAGTTTCTCAATCTCTTCATTCATAGTGCTTAGGATAATATTCAATCCATACTTTGCAAATACTAAAGCTGGGTTTAAAGTTATTATATGTGTACAGCTATTGCATTAAAGACTAAGGATTTCTATTTCGGCCGCAACCTCGATTTTGGATATTCCTTCAATGAAGGTGTCATCATATGCCCAAGGAATCATGTTTTTCCATTTAGGCACCTCGATAGCATAAGTATTCACCAAGCTATGATTGGAATGGGAATCGTACAAGATGATTTTCCTCTTTTCTTTGATGCTGTTAACGAATCAGGAGTTGCTATTGCTGGGCTTAATTTTCCAGAAAGCTATAAATCATATGCTCCAATCAATGGGAAGAAGAATGTTGCACAATTTGAATTCATCCCATATTTGCTATCAAAAGCAACAAACCTTGAAGATACAAGAAGGATTTTGAAAGATCTCTCGATATCAAAAGACGACTTCTCGCAAGATCTGACAGAGAGCAAATTGCATTGGATGATTAGTGATAAAACAGGCTCGATCGTAGTAGAAAGCACTTCAAAAGGATTGATGGTATATGACAATCCAGTTCATGTGCTGACAAATGAGCCAGAGTTTCCATTCCAACTTTTCAATCTAAACAACTATAGGAAAATATCGCCAAAGGACCCAGAGAACACTTTTGTAAAAGAAACCAATTTGCCAATTTATTGCAAGGGTCTTGGAGGAATAGGCCTCCCAGGAGATATGTCCTCAATGTCAAGATTTGTAAAAGCAACTTTTATTAGGTCAAACGCGATATCATCTGAAGAAGAAGACGAGAGCGTGAACAGATTCATGCATATTCTGGACTCGGTTTTCCAAGTCAAGGGATGCATAATCTATGATGGCGACGAATATGAGCATACTGTCTATTCTTCCGTAATGAATACTCAAAAGGGTCTTTATTACTACAAAACATATACAAACAGCAGGATCAATTGCATCAACATGCACAAAACAGATCTCGATAAAAAAGAACTCTCCTTTTATCAATTAAGACAAAAGGAGGATGTTTTTCTCCAGAACTAAAATTGATTACAGCTCACCATTCAAGTATTCAAGTGCATACAAAACTTCAAGCTTGGATCCGATAACAAGGGCCTCTTCGTCTATATCAAAGTGGCTATCATGATGTGCAACCAAAGTCTCTGCTCTATCTTTGTTGCCTGATCCTATATATGCATATGTACCTGGTACTTTGAGGATAAACTCTGCAAAATCATCTCCACCGAGAGAGTAAGGCCTGTTTTCTATGACATTGTCATCGCCAACTATCTCGCGTGCAACTTTAGCAACTTCCTTTGTTGTGTCTACAGGATTAATCAATGGAGATGTGAAATCCACATACTCAACATCAGCGCTGCCGCCATATATCCTGGCTGTTGAAAGAACCAAATCCTCAAGCTCTTTTTTCATTCTCTCTCTGATCTCTGGATACATTACTCTTATTGTGCCTTCGAGCTCAGCTTCTTGAGCAACAACATTGTAGCTTGTTCCAGCTGTTATCTTTCCAATACCTATTAGCACAGAGTCTGTAGGATTTGTTCTTCGTGTCACAAGAGCTTGTAATGCAACTACGATTTGAGATGCAATATATAGAGCGTCTATGCCCCTTTCCGGAGTTGATACATGAGCACCTTTTCCATGTATCTTTATTCTTAAGAAATCAACACTCGCATTATTAGGTCCGGCTGTTGCAGATATTTTTCCAACAGGTATATTAGAAGCAAGGTGGAAGCCAAAGCATCTGTCACCTGTCACCAATCCTTCTTCTATGAATACTCTTGCCCCGTAACCTATTTCCTCAGCTTGCTGGAAACACAATTTTATCTTGCCAGAAAAACAATCTCTATGCTTTGCAAGGATTTTTGCCGAAGCCAAAAGGCTTGCTGTATGTCCGTCATGCCCACATGCATGCATTATTCCATCTTTCTTGCTTTTATATGGACACTCGTGCTCCTCTTTCACTGGAAGAGCATCTATGTCAGAGCGAAGAATCAAAGTCTTTCCACCTATCTTTCCTTCAATCTCCGAATAAACTCCAGTTTCGCCGACTCTTCTTGTCTCCAAGCCAAATGACCTTAGTTCTTCTTCGATTTTTGCAGCTGTCTCATACTCTTCTCTTGGCAACTCTGGCATCGAATGGAAATAACGACGGAGAGAGATTATGTAATCCCTCTCCTTTTCGACTTCGTTTTTTATATTGTCATGTATCTTAAGCATCTTTTACTTCTTCAGGCCAATAAGCTCTTTGAGAGCATCAAGAGAATCAGCTTTATGCGAATATAGAGACAATGGAGCAATCAAAGTATCACCAATGACTGTCAAATCATAACCATTTGCAGCGATCTCTTTAGCAAGGTAAGCTTTGTGCTGGAATGCGTTTAAGTCTATATCGCCACTGTTAAGCGCCTCGTTTGGAAGTGTATATGCATCAAACTCGACTCTCTCTATGTAGATATTTGCATTTTCCTGGTCAAGGACTTTCTGAACAGCATTCCAATACTCATTTGCAGAGCCACAAACACCGATTTTTACAACAGTCTTCCCTTCCTTTGAAGACTTATAGTTATCAGCATCTGAAACTACATCAGGATATTGCACAGATGAAGAGTCATAAGGGAATGCTGGAAAATATGCCTCGTTATACTTTGCAAGAAGGTACTCAGCTACATACTCAGTTTGATAGGCCTCTACGATCTTCTTGTAAACAGGGTTATCCTTGTCAGCTGTACGAGCAACTATGATATTAACAAATGGATTCTCCTCTCCCTCATCTTGGGACTCTATCAAAATAGCATCCCTTGATGGTACAAGACCTGCTGATGTTGCATAAGTTCCATTGATTGTTGATGCAGCAAAGTCATCAAGCGTCGATACAAGTGTATTTGCTGTTGTAGGAACAATCTCAATATTGTAGATATAGCTAGTAATATCTTTTATCTCAGGAGAATACCCTACAGCAGGATCCACTGTTATCAAACCAGCTTTTTCCAAAAGCTTTATTCCTCTTGCTCCGTTTGTTGCATCGTCTGGAATGCCGATTTTATAAGCTTGTTCAGAAGATCCACCAGCGAATACAGATGAAACAGCAATCAAAGCAACAATTAAAATACCTAAAAACTTCTTCATATTAACCACCTTATATGCATAATTATGCATTTTTAATAAACTTGATTTATAAATTGGTAAACTACCAATTGCCATACTAAAAACTGAAAAATTTTGATTATTGAAAAGAATAAGAAATACTATGCCCAGCAGGGCATCATCATAGAGGAAGAGCACATCATATTAACTGTGTTGCAAATAAGCTTTCTATTAGCCATTTCAGTTCCTCCATATACCAAGATGTTTTATAGATAATAGATTTTGCATAAAATTGCAATACCCATGCATGAAAAAACAAACTTTTTTGGCTCTTTGTTTTATTCATATTTATAACTGTCTTGCTGATCTTTATGAAGTCATGTCTCTCATACAGCTCTATGAAATCATCTCCATAATCTATTAGAAGAAATCTTACTCCCACATATTCAATCGCAAAGCCTATGAAATACTGCACCATCTAATCAACATGAGAAGCATTGTCATTAAACCACGAAAATAGCAGTGAACAGAATTAGCGGAAGGCCATTCCATATCCTCTATCCTTTTCATCATATTTTTTAAGGAACATGAAGGGATGTCGACAACAGAAAGTGTAAGAGATAACTATCCAAGAAAATCATCATTTGTTCTTTGTCCTATAGTTTTTCTACCGCATGCCTATATACATTGCAGATCTTTGCTATTGCTGAGAATTAGGTTTCTCTCTATCCATAATATGAATCCCTAGACGACAGTTAACCTGTATCAGAGGGCTCTACCTCGAATTTAGTCCGTTTCCGGCGCAACTTCTTTGTGAAAAACTCCCTTACTGTCTTGATGTTTTTCAAAATCACTCAGTATACTACACATAGAAGTTAGGACAATTTCGCCCCAAGTACGAGGTAAAGTGCATGGTAAAAAGAGACTTATATATGGAACGACTGATTCGTAGTATGTGGAACGGTGAAATAAAAGTCATCACTGGCATACGCAGATGCGGAAAATCTGTACTGCTTTTTGATCTGTTTTTCGAGTACCTTCTTTCGCAGAATGTTCCGGAAGACCATATTCTGAAAATCGAACTGGATCAGCGTCGCTATTATAAGTTCAGAAATCCCATTACTTTATGTGAGCATATAGAAGGCGCCGTCCTTGGCAAGAAAGACGAGAAGTTCTATCTGTTCATTGATGAGGTGCAACTCACCACAAAAGTAGTTGATAAAGAGAATGGCGACATTGAGGTTTCCATCTACGATATGCTGAACGAACTCAAGGCATATAAAAACCTTGATGTTTATGTAATCGGCAGCAATTCCAAAGGGCTGTCGAAAGATATCGCTACAGAGTTTCGAGGCCGTGCTACACAGATTCATGTGTTTCCATTGTCATTTGCGGAGTTTTATTCTGCCTTAGGTGGTGACGAGCGACAGGCACTGGATTCCTATATGCTCTACGGCGGTATGCCAAGACTGCTAGCGTTAGAGGATGACAAGGACAAGAAGGATTATCTGACATCTCTCTACAGCGAACTTTATGTCAAGGACATCGTGGAGCGGAACGGTATCGAGCGCGAAGATATCCTAAATGACATTCTTGACTTCCTTGCTTCGCAGATTAGCTCACCAACAAACCCGACCAATATTGCAAACGCCATTTCGTCCATGAAAAACGAGAAAGTCAATCCTGCAATGGTTTCAAACTATGTGCAATATATTATTGATTCCTTCCTCATCTCGATGGCCAAGCGGTATGACGTCAAGGGAAAGTCCTATTTCAAGTATCCAAACAAATACTATTATACGGACATTGGGCTTCGAAATGCACGGTTGAACTACCGCCAATATGACCCCGGCCACATTATGGAAAACATTATCTACAACGAACTCCTGCGTCGGGGGTATTCCGTTGATGTCGGTGTGGTTTGCGACCGCTCAGGCGACAGCAAAGTTCAGAAAGAGATCGACTTTGTCGTAAACGATGCGGACAAGAAAATCTATATCCAGTCTGCTTTCCGCATGGATACCGATAAAAAAGAATCCTCCGAACTGGCATCGCTGATGCTTACCAAGGACTTCTTCAAAAAGATCATCGTCCGCATGGATGTGTTACACAACTTTTATGACGACAATGGTATCTTTCACTGTAATCTGATCGACTTGCTACTCAATCGAGTAGAATTGTTCTGACAAAATAACTTATATATCTACGAGGAGTGACCTTTCGGGGCCACCCATTTTTCGTATCATAAACTTTACCCACAGCTACGTATGAAGCCTCACTTTTTACGCATGGGCTAAGAAAACCTACTTATTAGCTCTCTCCTTATGAAAAAGAGATCTATTTGTTGTACGCTTTGCAAGGAAAGAGCCAATTGCTTGAAGTATGCAAACAGCCACCAAGAGAACAACAACGCAAACGTTGACTATGTCTTGATGGTGCTGTCCTTGTCCATAGTTGATTGCAAAAGAGCCAATTCCTCCAGCTCCAACAGCACCAGCCATTGTTGTAAGGCCAATAAGGCTAATAGCTGTTATCGTAGTCACTCTCACAAGCTCTGGCACAGCTTCATGAAGATATACTCTAAAGACTATCCCTATAGAACTGGAACCCATGGAGCGAGCGGCTTCTATCTTTCCTGGAGCAACATTTACAAGCACAGTCTCAACTTGTCGAGAAAAGAAAGGAACAGTTCCAAATACCAGAGGTATTATAGCGCCCTTGACTCCAATAGCCGTGTGGACAATAGCTCTAGTAAAAGGAATAAGGAAAATCAAAAGAATAACAAATGGAATTGCCCTGAATACATTTATGAAGATATCGACAATCCTAAACACTACTTTATTAGGCTTTATTCCATCTTTCCTGGTAACAGTCAAAACTACGCCCAAGAGAAGTCCCAGAGCAAACGAAATCAAGCCAGGAATCAAGAATAGCAAGAAAGTCTCCTTGCAACTTTGCATGAACCTTGCCCTATAAGCCCACAAGTTTGGAGCAATGTTTTCTATGATTTCTACCATTATGCAAGAACCTCCACTCTGACCTTTGTTGCTGAAAGATATGTCAAAGCTGCATCCACAGCCTTATCTTCCCCTTCAAGTTTTACAATCATCGCACCGATTGCTTCGTTTCCAATGACTTCAACATTCGCAAGTACTATATTGAAGTCAACATTGAATTTCCTCGATACTTCTGAAATAACAGGCATATCGACATCCTTGTCGAAGATAAGCTTGTAAAGCCGTGATCCTGCAACCACAGAAGAATCCCTCTTTATAAGCTCATCGATCTTCGAAAGCGGAGATGATGTACTTATGAATTTCTTCGTAATAGCCGCCTTAGGATTGGAGAATATATCATAAACACGTCCCTCTTCGACAATGCGCCCATCCTCCATCACAGCAACACGGTCGCAAACAGATTTGATTACCGCCATTTCATGCGTGATCAAAACAATAGTAAGACCAAGTTTTTTGTTAAGCTCCAGAAGAAGATTCAGAATAGACTCTGTCGCATCCGGGTCCAATGCGCTTGTAGCCTCATCCGAGAGAAGAATCTTCGGCTCATTCGCAAGAGCTCTTGCAATTGCAACCCTTTGCTTCTGTCCTCCAGAAAGTTGTGAAGGATACACATCCACTTTATCCCTAAGGCCAACAAGATCAAGAAGCTCAAAAACTTTGTCAGAAATCTCTTTCTTGCTTTTGCCACTATACTTCAATGGATATGCAATATTGTCAAACACTGTAGAGCGATCAAGGAGATTGAAGTGCTGGAATATCATTCCAATGCCTCTCCTCATCTTATTCAGATCCCTTTCTGTAAGCTTTTTCTTCCCGCTTTCATCTACTCTATAAAGTTTGCCATCCTCTATCTTTATTACATTCCCATCGATGGAAACTGTACCAGAATCGGGTGTTTCCAGAAAATTCAAACACCTTACAAGTGTTGATTTTCCTGCCCCAGAATATCCGATTACTCCATATTTCTCGCCAGCTTTTATCTCAAGCGAAACATCTTTCAATGCCTCGACATCACCAGATTTCAGCTTGAAGACCTTATTAAGATTCTCTATTTCAATCATCCTATCTCCATAAAAAAAAGAGCACTTGCTCTTTCTTCGATCAAAATCAAATTATTTCAAACAGAAGCGAAGAGCCATGGTTTAAACTCCGGCATGCACATGTATGACATAGTCGATGCAATAAACATTGTCTTCATTCTTCACCTCTGCAATATAGTTAAAAGCCTATGGCTTATCCATGTCAAGCTTTTAGGCAAATATATAGGAAGGCGACTTATTCTATATATATGCAAAACTTGTAATTCCTGTCAGATGGAAGATGGTATTTCTCCTCTGGTTCAGCTCCCCAGCTGTTTATCCCACCAATTCCCCTAACTGCCGCAGCTATGAGCAGAACTGTTCTCCTCGCATCCGCAAGCTCTTCTTGGTGCCAAGCATTCTCAAGCTCCTCTGCTGTATAAGGAAGAAGAGAGAAGTTGAAATCATCATTTGCTTTTTTGATAATAATTTGCCCATTATCCATATTGATCCTTAGATATGAGTTAGCCATATGCATACCACACTCTTGTGGAACTACATAAGGCGTAACAGGAAGACCATCAACATGGAAAGTGCCTTTTCTTGCACCATTCATTCGATCTGGATATGTTTCCCCGGAAAGCCCTGTATAATCATACGATGAGGCAAGGCTTGGCATTATGAAGCGCAAACCGCAAACCGGAAGCTCTGGAAGACCTTTTGTGCCTATATATTCGAAATCGACCCTCATCCGACCATGCAAAACAGTGTACTTTACTACTACCTTAGCCTCAGAAGTCGTAGCTGTATTGTAGATAAAAGAGACAGAGACAGTAGAAGCAGATCGATAACTAGACGAGAGAAGCAATGTGTTCTTCGGAGCTTTCACATCATCCAATGCAAAGTTCTTTCCATCTATTTCGATTTTCACATCATCCAAGAAAATGAACATATCAGCACCAAGCCAGATAGAAGATCTTGCAGAGAAACCATTTCCTCTGTCATTGCATGTTGTCGCTCGCCAAAAAGATGGCTTCGGGGCACGATACAGCCACTCCTTTCCATCTTTCCTATATGATTCGAGGCCTGCTGTCTGATAAGAGAAAATATATTCTCTATCATCATCTTTCACACCTAAAGTTACATCACCGAATACGATTTCCATAGAAGTACCTTACCTCCTCAATCGCGGGCTTTTCTTCCCTGTTTGCAAAAACAATACCATTGGCTGAAAATTCATAATCAGAGCATTTTTCCGAGAAATCACCGCCATAACGCAAAACTTCTTTGCCGCTTATCTTGTCATAGACATATAAAGCTTGATCAATAAAATCCCAGATGAACCCGCCATTATAGGATTTGAACTCATCAAAGAGCTCATCATAGCTTGAGAAACCTCCGCAGCTATTCCCCATGGAATGCATGAACTCGCAAAGTATGAACGGCTTTGAGCCATCTGTCTTGAAATATTCTCTTATCCTCTCCGGAGGAGCATACATTTGGGACTCAACATCGCTAATCACTTTCTTTAACTCAGGTCGATGATACACTCCCTCATAGTGGACAAGTCGATGAGAGTCTTTCTTTTTGAAGAACTCGTTCATCAGCCTTATTCCTTCTCCTGCAAAAGATTCATTGCCTAGTGACCAGAAGAGAATCGATGGATGGTTTTTGAAGCTGTTGAAGTTGTTGCTAGCTCTATCAAGAACAGCTCCAAACCACTTCTCGTTATCTCCTGGAACGTTCCATTGAGGTTCAATCGCTCCCATCTTTTGCCATGACCCATGGGATTCCAGATTGGTCTCCGCCATCATATAAATACCGTTTTCATCGCAAAGAGAGTAAAAAGCAATGTTGTCTGGGTAGTGGCATGTACGCACAGCATTGATATTGTTCCTCTTGAAGATCTCGATATCCTTTTCCATATCATCGATTCCGATTGCCCTGCCTTTATGAGCATTCCATTCATGGCGGTTTACACCCAGAATCAAAAGCCTTTCACCATTGAGATATATGACTTTGTCTATTATTTCAACTCGTCTGAATCCGATTTTATAAGGCACAATCTCAACAAGAGAGCCATCTTGGTTGTAAATACTCATCTCGAGCGTATAAAGATATGGCAATTTGTTTGAATAAGGAACAACCCCATCAAGTTTTATAGTATCAAAAACGATGGCTTCATCTTTATCTGTTATCTCTTTTTCGTCTGTAAATATTTCTTTTTTGCCATCTTTTATTGATACGTCGATTTTCCCTTTGAATGAAGATTGAAAAGAAAGAGACAAGGAAAGGTCCATGACGCCTGTATCTTTTCCCTCAAGTGTGCAATCTGAGAAAAAATCAAATATATGACAAGCTGGGATTGCATATACTGAAACCGGCCTGAAGATTCCAGAGAAACGGAAAAAGTCCTGGTCTTCCAAGTATGATGCTGTCGATCTCTTATATACTTCGACCGAGAGGCGGTTTTTCTCTTTTCTGACATACTCTGTTATATCGAACTCGGCCATAGAGAAAGAGTCTTCGCTGTAACCGACAAACGAGCCATTTAGGTAAACAGCCATCGCTGTTTCGACTCCTTCGAACCTTAGCACTATTCTTTTGCCTATTTGGGACTCTTTTAAATCAAAAAACCTTAAATAGGACAAAACGGGATTGTCTTTTGGCACCATTGGGGGCCTGAGCATCTCATGACCCTCCCAAGGATACATCGTGTTTATATATTGTATATCTCCAAAGCCCTCAAGCTCAGCATGAGCCGGAACCCTAATTTTCTTAAAAGAATCTGATGGAAAATCCTCTTTGTAGAAATCAACCTCTCTCTCTTCTGGAGATTTTGCATAAAGAACATCCCACTCTCCGTCCAAAGAGAGCCAAAGCTCATCTTTCGAAGCCCTATAATCCTCTTTGGATATATAATGCTTATGATCGCTATGAGCTTTCAAGGTATTCACTCTGAAAACCTCAGGATCATCTAGATACGAATGGATATCCATCTTCCCTCCTTTTTGTCATTGTTCAGAACAACTAGCATTATTATAAAGATAAGATCTGCCTCTGTCATTAAATGTTATAACAACAAATACTATTCGCTCTACTCCTTGACAGCACCAGCGACGACTCCTGCAAGAATGCGCTTTTGGAAAAAGACATAAAGAAGAATCGTAGGAAGCATTATCAAGATGATTCCAGCAGCCAATGTCTGCCATGAGCCTTGCTGTGCATTTGCATAGTTCATCAAGAAGGTAGTCAATGTCCTTAACTTGTTTTTCGGCATATAAAGATATGGTATGTACATATCGTTGATTATATTGATTGCCTTGATTATACAAACAGTAGCTGTAGCAGGAGCAAGTAACGGGAATATGATTCTCGAAAACAGCCCAAAATATGAGCACCCATCTAAAATCGCAGATTCATCAAGGGACACAGGGATCTTCGATATAAACTGTCTGTATATGTAGAGTTGCATCAGATCAGATGCGACATATATCACCATAGGAGCCATCAATGTGTTATAAAGGCCAAGTGTAGCTATGATCTTGAAACGAGCAATCTCTGTGACAAATGTCGGAATAAGCATTCCTGCGAAAAATAGCATTACAACAAACTTCTTGCCGGAAAAATCGAAACGATCGATCACATATGCTGTCATTGTCCCGAAAATAACGTTAAAGAAAAGACTTATGCCTAGTATTATCCCAGTATTCTTGAACCCTATGATGAGATATCTATCTGTCAAAACACGCAAAAAGTTGTCGAATGTGATTCTCTCTAATGGAGGTAAAGACAAAGGAGACGTGTTGACCATATCGGAACCTGTCTTGAAGGAAGCAAATAGAGTAAGCAAAAGAGGTGCAACAACTATCATGACCATCATGATACATATCATTTGCTTTGCAATTTGAATGAGAATGCGTCTTGGATAAATCATTTTCTTCCCTCCCCTAGAACTATTTTATGGATTATAAAGTGCTGCACAAAATAGATGACAACAATCATAACCATTATCGCTACAGCCATAGTGGATGCAAGGCCAAAATTCGAGAATGTGAAAGCTGTCTTTATCGTATAGAGTGTGAATGTTGACGATGCATAGCCGGGGCCTCCGCCAGTCATGACAAATGGTATATCGAACACTTGCAAAGCGCCTCTTATATTGTCAAAAAGAACAAAGTCTACAATAAGCATTATCGACGGTATCTGAATGTATCTAAATAGTTGCCAAGAAGAAGCACCATCAATCATTGCAGCCTCACATATATCTTGAGGCATCGATTGCAAAGCAGCGAGGAACAATATCACATGGTATCCTGAGAATCTCCAAAGAGATACAAACGACAACACATAGTTGACAATTGAAGGATCTGAAAGCCAGCTTCTTGTCAGCATCCCAAGTCCTAAGGCATCCAAAATCGCATCAAATGCTCCATTTATAGGAGAAAAGAAGTATGAAAAGGCATAGCTTATCGCAACTCCATTTATGATATACGGCATGAAAACCATCGTTTTATAGAATCCTGCACACCTAAGCTTGCTGCTTAATAGCGTTGCAAATGCAAGCTCAACGGGAATCATAATAAGATGCAAAATGAAATATACAGCATTGTTTTTCAGCGACATCCAAAGATCGCTGTTCTTGAGCATCGATACATAGTTTTCCAGCCCAATCCATTGAAATGATTGAGAATAGCCATCCCAATTAGTCAAACTTATCCTGAAAAGATCCAAGCCTGGCAATAGAACAAATGCAAGCAATAGCAAAACAGGAATCATGAGTGATATGAAAATGAATATTGCTTTTTGTCTCGAAAGAGTTGGCATATCGCCCTCCTATAAAAGAGGGCATGGAACCCCATGCCCTATCAAAAACTACTCGATTATTTGATTCCAAGCTTTTTGCGAGCAGCTGCCCATTTCTCATTCAAGTTATCAAACGTCTGATCCAGATCAAAGTTTGCTGTCAACATCTGGGCTCCAAGCTTCTTGTAGTCGAATGCTGTTTCGTTTTGGAGCGCAGAGAAGTTGTCGCCTCCTCCATCATACATAACAAGAGTCATGTCAGGAGTATTTGCATCAGCCTCGGCAAGGATAGGATCCTTCTCTTTCGGAAACGACTTCATCGCTGATGATGATGAGACATACGCGATGTAATCAGGATACCAAGCATCTGAATAGAACCACTCTATGAATGCTTTTGCAAGTTCTGGATTCTTCGAATGTGTTGTCACGCCCATGAATGAATCGCCTTGCACTATAACATTATATGGATCATCTTTGCTGTCTCTTACAGGAAGATAAATCGTTCCAAGCTCTGAGATATCAGCACCTGCATTGATTATGTTCTGCAACGACCAATCTCCTGATGGGAAGATCGCAACTTTCTTTGTCGCGAACAGATTTGTAATCTGATCGTTTCCAAGTCCAAGAGGATCCTTTCCAAGAACACCTGAAGTAAATAGCTTGTAGACCTTCTCATATGCTGTTCGGACATCTGTACCCTCAGCAAAAGGAGCATCTGTTGCAGCCATTGTATTCCAGTTCTGGCCATTTGCAGAAATCAATGCTGGCATAAACTCCATAAACGGATAATCAGGCCATTCGTCCTTCAAGCCGACTCCCAATGCGATGAAATCCTTGTCCTTTGCACCATAGTATTCTTGGAGTTTCAATGTTGCCTCCTCAAGCTCTCCCCAAGTTGTTGGCACATCAACTCCTGCCTCTCTAAATAAATCCTTCCAATAGAACACATACTCATATCCAGCTGTCATTGGAATTCCAAGGATCTTGCCACCAATAGCATAACCTGATGCAAGTATGTTGTCGCTTGCAGCCTTTGTGTCTGACAAATCCATAAGATAGCTCTGGAATCTTGAAAGAGTAAAAGGCTTATTGAACATGACATCTGGGAGCTGTCCTGCACTCGCTCTCATCTTCATTGCATTCCAGTACTCTGAATCGTCCTTTATCTTCTCGATCTCGATATCAGCATCAGGATAAGCTTGCTGGAATTTGCCAACCATATCATTTTCCTCGATGAAATTGTTAAGATTGTTATCCCAAATCGTGAATGTGATAGTTCCAGCCAATCCGTTGGATGCTTCTTTTCCTCCTGATGCGCACAAAGCTGTCAGAGCAATTGCCATGATCAGAAATAAAACAGCGATTTTCCTCATAATCAAAACCTCCTTGATTGTTTTGGTCATATCTAATTCTTGCTGTGTTTTTTTCTATCGAACTACAGTCAATTCTTCAAAAAAACTGTGTTTTTTTCATTTAATAGGGGAAATAAAGCCTGTTTTTATGTCACTTTTACTGTCTATTATTCATTTTCCTATACTCTGTAGGAGAAACACCATATAGCTTTTTGAATGTCTTGTTGAAGTGCTCAGAATTCTGGTAGCCACACATTTGGGCAACTTCATAAACCTTGAAAGCTGTCCCTTTCAAGAGCTCTTTCGCTTTCTGCATTCTGAGTGTCGTCAAATAGCTTATAAATGTCTCTCCCTCCTCTCTTGAGAATAAAGTTGAAAGATAACGCTCATTTAGTCCAACATATTCTGCAACTGAGGACAAGGAAATGCTAACCTTCTGGTAGTTGCTTCCAATAAATCTCTTCGCTTTTTCGACAGGGGAAAAATCTGCTTCATTCAGCTTGGATCTAACACTCTTCTCAGCTTGTGATATAAAAGTAGTAGTAAACAACATGAGCGACTTTACATCCTCCAATGAGTCTACTATAGAAACATAATCCTGATGAAAACCTAAAATCCCAATCTCGCCAACTGCCTCATTATCGATAAGAGTGAAGAAACTGAGGATCAAAGACATCACGATTTTTTTCGAATTATCCATGTTGCTATTCATGAATTCGACGAAGATTCTCTCTTTCTCTTCATTGATCTTCTTTACATCACCCTTTAATATAGCCTTTGCTAGCAATGCATAGTTGACTTGATTTTCTACTACTGGTTCCAAATATTGCTCAAGATTCGATAGCTCATGTATTGTATCCCATGCGACTATTGGCAAAATCTCTTCTGACATCTTCAAGTACTTCAATTCATTGTTTGTATCTGAAATAGAGCGGACGGCCTTCGAGATAACAATAGTGGCTTTTGTTTGTGTTATTCGTCGAAATGTCTCCAAAATACGCTCTGTCAAAGCCATTGGAGCGCCACCTGCATCCTCTTTGTATAGTATTATCCAGCTGTTCTTTTTGTATGGAGCCATGATGCATTTTGAGGAAAACTCCATATCTGTATCAAGATCATTGGCCAAAGACAACATCGATGTCCAATTTCTATCCATTGCTCTGAGCAAAATCAACCTGTGCATTTCAGACAACTGTGTCTTTTCGAAAATGGCCAGTTCGCCATCTGTGATCTTACCTTGCACATATGAGCAAAACAACCTATCGGGAGAATTTGCTTGTTCCGAGATTTTCTCTTCATAATCACTTACAAGGGCTTTCAATCTGCGGCACATAGCATTGAATGAATGGATTGCATTCCGGACTTCTTCCACACCAGATGGCTCAATATGCATAGATAGATTGCCACTCTCAACAGATTTCAAGGCCTTCGAAACATCATTCACAGGATAAATGACATTCTTTAGCAATATTCTTAAGAAGACTATGAAAGAAGCAAAAACAATAAGGATGATAACCAATAAAACTTGCAAGAAATACCAACCACTTTCAAATAAATCGATGTTTTTGACAATCGTTAGAATCTTGTAACTGTCAAATTCTGTAGTTATATAGCTATAGCCTTTCTTTCTTTTTCCATTAAGATATTGATCCAAATCAGCTCTATCCATTCTAGCAGAAGAAAGAATATCTCCAGCCTTTGATAGTATAGCCGTGTATCCTATCGAGTTTCTTTTCAAGGCATATGCTGTATCGTAGCTCTGGAGGGTTCTGTATACACTCGATATTTGATAAAGAAACACATACTCAATGCTTCTGCTTCGATCGAGAAAAGCCCCTGGGGCAATCCCTGCAATCCAAATCAAGTTGCCATCGGTCGTACCTACATACAAGGAAGGATAGGAACCAGCATTGAAAGCCATTGTATGTACATTGCCAATGTCATCTGAAAGCAATTTCTTGAATTCATCCGAAATTTCCATATTCAATGAACTCTTGTATTCGACAAAGCGCCCAGAAAAAAAGCAAAATCGCGCTGAGAGTATCTCTGATGTAGGAGGTAGCGAATAATCCATAGCAGATGAAAGCTTCTCAACAGCCTCATATTTGATTGTGGCATCGTCAGTATCAGCGGAGCAAGAAAGCGATAGAATCGAACCATTATTTGCATACATCAGATGAGATAGCCTTGCACTGACGCTTTTCTCCTCCAGCTCCAATTGTGAAATCAAAGAGCTGTGGAATGTCTTTATTTTATCAATAGCATCAGCCTTTGCATTTCTCAAAACAAAAATAGAGCCAATTGCGAAAACAGCAAGCATAGGGAGAGCAACAAAATATGAAAAGGAAAGAGCAAAGACATTCCTTATGTTCATCCTAGAAAAATGTTTCATTTTTCCCTCTCCATATTGAAATTCTAGCAAGAGAGCAAACATTTTCAAGGAAAAACAACATTTTTAAGCTTAAATTGCTCTCTTTGTTGCAAAAAGTTGCACACATGGTTTTCTATGTTATACTTTTTTACGAGGAGACAAAAATGAAAGGAGAGAGGGTTGCGCAACTGGAGCTGTTGTTGCGTTCACATCCGGAAGGCTTGAGAAGGGCTGAAATCGCACGTCGATTAGGTGTACACAGATCAACAATTTCAAGATATGTCGAAGATCTATCGAAGCATATCGATATTTACGAAGACAATAACCTCATAAAAATCAAAGAAAAGGAAGAAGACAGCACACCTTTGGAACTTTCAATATACGAAAGCCTTGCTTTCAATATGAGTGCAGAGGCTCTTGCTGCATCTAGCGAAATGCAAAATCCTCACCTTGCATCCGGCTTAAGAAAAATCGCGATGAATATGCGTTCCTATGCTCCGAAAATCTCAGAAAATGTACTTGCTCTTGCAGATTCTATAGACTCCAAGTTGATAAGCAACAGGGCCATAAGCGGAAAATACAATGAAATAATGGAAGTCTTGATCGATTGCTGGGTTTCTGGTCGCATAGCTCGCATTTCGACAACATTGCCAGATAAGGAAGAGATCGAGATTGCACCATACTTCATCGGGTTCAAGGATGAAGCTGATGGCAGAAAGCCAATGACTGTCACAGGAAGACTAAGACATACAAAGGACATAATCACACTCGATATCGCAAATATCACAGAAGCACGGATGCTTGATGAGACATATACTATTCCTGACAACTTAAAGCCTTTTACAAAGCAAGACAAGAAAGACGATATGGATGTAATCGATATGGTTCCACTGACTCTTTTAATACAAGAAAAAAGCGCATTGAACTCTTTTTCGACTCTTGTCCATGGAAAGCCGACATTCGAGAGAAATGACAAAGGAGCCTTGATTTGCCACTTTGATGTCGAGAATTCTATTGAGCTTATGCTTAGGATTATCCAATGCGGCACATCTGTCACAATACTTGGCCCAGAAAGCTATAGGAAGCGATTCATCCATAACCTTGAGGGCATCCTTAAGCAATACAAGTAGAACTTCATCGAAACAAGGCCTTCTGCCAAAGGAGAAGGCCGTTGTGTTCAATACTTGAGATATGCTCCTTCCATTGGACTTGCTGCATGCTCTCTGAAGAGTCTAAGAACCCCTTTGGAGTACCTTGGCTTAGGTGCAATCCATTTTTCTTTTCTTTCCGAAAGCACTTTCGAGATTTCATCTTCGGACATCTTCTGACCTTTTATTCCAACTATATTGAGTTTTCGTTCTTCAACATCCAACTCAATAAGATCGCCAGTTATCAAAGCAATAGATGAGCCAGGTTACGACTTCGGCATAGAAGAAACTTTCTGCAAATATTTTACAGCTTAGTGAATGCTAAGAAGATATCTGTCATTCCTCTTTCAACAACAACTCTTTCAATATTGCTTCAAAGCCTTTGCAAGCTTTTGTTAGCTCCGATATCTCAATGTACTCATCTCGAACATGTGCAAGAGATTCCAGAGATGGACCATATCCAATGGTAGGAATCCCAGCCTCTCCACAAAAATGGCTAGCATTAGTGCAAAAAGAAAAGTGCGATATTTTGGTCTCTATACCTGCTTTTTCCAATCCTTCAATAGCTTTCTTAACTTCTTCTGAATCCTTATCAACAAGCCAAGCTGGATAGAATTTCTTTGCTTCTATTACCTCTCCTGTCCAACATTTTGCTTTGCCTATCGCAACATAGCACTTTGCTTTTATTCTCGGCTCTTTCTCTTGTGCTCTTCTTATTGCATCTTCGATTTGAGCTAGAATAATCTCTTCTGTTTCTCCCACAAGAGTACGTCTGTCGAATGTTGCCTTGCAAAGAGAAGGAACAACAGATGCACCAGGATATGGATACGATATTATGTCAGTAAGCTCAAATATTCCTTTTCCCAGTATTGGGTGCTCAGAAGGAACGATTTTTCTGATCTCATGTATTACATCCATCATTGAATAGACAGCATTTACGCCTTTCTCAGGATTCGATGAATGGCAACTTATGCCCTCTGTCTCCACTACTACTTCAGCTCTTCCTCTCTGACCAATCTTTACAGTAGATGAAGTTGCTTCCCCTTCTATTACAAAATCGGGCTTTATAGTGGCTGATACCGATCTCGAAGAGATGCCTTCAAAACATTCTTCATGCACTGTACATGAGACACATACCCTTCCAGCAAACTTCCTTTTCGTGTCCATTGCAAAATAATATGCTCCCATAACCATAGCGCAAACAGATGCTTTCATATCAGATGCACCTCGTGCGTAGATCTTCCCATCTACTTCCTCGGCACCCCATGGATCATGTTTCCACATGTCGATATCTATCACATCGACATTGTCTATGTGGCCATCAAGCAATATTGTTTTGCCTTCTCTTTCACCATTAATTATGCCAATCACATTGCCATATTTATCTATGATAACATCATCAAAGCCAAGCTCTTGCATTTTGTGTTGCAAGAAACGAGCAACATCCCCCTCTTTGCCCGAGGGGCTTGGGATTCTTAAAACAGCTTTAGTAAAATCAATTAGCTCTTGTTCTCTTGCTACCATTGGAAACTCTCCTAACTTATATTAAAAGAGCCAGACCCGAAAGCCTGGCTTTAGATTATTCATCATTAGAGCTTAAGCTGCTGTCCAAACAGGAATTGCGTCGATGATGAGCTTAGCTACAAACAACAAAGCAACGACAATTGTAGGTAGTGTAAGAGCCTTGAAGTCTTTCTTGCAAAGCTTAATGATAGCGTATGTGATAATACCGAACATGATACCATCAGAGATTGAGTAACAAACAACCATCATTATAATGCAAAGGAATGCTGGGATTCCTTCTGATGCATCATCCCAAGAAATCTCCTTTACAGGGCTCATCATATAGAAACCAACAAGGATCAAAGCTGGAGCTGTTGCTGCTTGTGGAATTGAAAGGAATAGAGGAGCCAAGAACAAAGAAAGGATAAAGAGACAAGCTGTAACAATTGCTGTAACACCAGTTCTTCCACCCTCGACAACACCAGTTGAAGACTCGACGAATGTTGTGACTGTCGATGTTCCAAGCATAGCGCCTACTGTTGTACCAACAGCGTCAGCGAACAATGCTTCCTTACAATTAGGGATTGTTCCATCAGCTCTGACCATATCAGCCTTTGTTGCACATCCGATAAGAGTTCCTACTGTATCAAACATATCAACAAAGAGGAATGTGAACATAACAACGATGAAGTCAATGATTGCTGGACCAGTCAACTCTGCAAATGCGAACTTGCAAAATGTTGGAGCCAATGATGGTGGCAAATAAGAGCCGCCCGCATATGTTGTAACATGCATTGGAATTCCGATTATTGTTGTTACAACGATACCAATTAAGAGAGCGCCCTTAAGATTGAAAGCAACAAGAACAGATGTGATGATAAGTCCAATCATTGCACACATTGCAGGACCAGGAACCATTATATTTCCAAGCTCGACAAGTGTTGCACCACCGATGACGATGCCGGCATTTTGCATACCGATAAATGCGATGAACATACCAATACCAACAGAAATTGCTTTTTTGAGGTTGGAAGGAATTGAGTTGACGATTGCTTCTCTAACATTGAAGAAAGTAAGCAAGATAAAGATAATTCCCTCAATGAAAACAGCTGTCAAAGCCCACTGCCATGAATATCCCATTCCAAGAACAACTGTGTATGCTAGGAAAGCATTCAAGCCCATGCCTGGAGCTAGTGCGAAAGGAAGGTTTGCAACGATTCCCATAATAAGCGTGGCTATTGCAGAAGATAGAGCTGTTGCTGTGAAAACAGAACCTGCATCCATTCCTGCTGCTTCCAGAATGCCTGGGTTTACAGCTAGAATATAAGCCATTGCGAGGAAGGTTGTAACACCTGCCATAATCTCAGTACGAATATTTGTACCCTTTTTTTCTAAAGCGGATTTCTTGAAAGAAACAAGTTCCATTAACCCACCTCCTTAATCTGATGTGAACATTTTATCATAGGAAAACGAACATGTGGGAAGAAAAATGCAACAAAATGCACCAAATTTGGAATTGATCATTTATTTTTCCGGAAACTCGCATAGAATTAGATTAGAAAACAGGAGGTTATGAAATGGACAAAAAGACAGCATTGGATATAGTAAATGCCTCAATGGGTAGAGAACTTTGCGATCTAGTAATCAAAAATGCACAAATAGTAGATGTGTACAATGGAAACACATTCTCATCCGACGTCTATATAAAAGATGGATATATAGCAGGATTCTCGGGAGACAGAAAAGCGATGGATGAGATAGATGCCAAAGGAAAATACCTTGTTCCAGGCTTCATTGATGGACATTGTCATATAGAATCATCACACTTGTCACCATCAGAGTTTTCAAACGCTGTGGTACCATGTGGCACTACAAGCGTAATCGCAGATCCACATGAGATATGCAATGTAGCTGGGCTTGATGCTATGAAATATATGCTTTCTTCTGCAAAGGATGCTCCCCTGTCTATATTCTATATGTTCCCATCATGTGTTCCTGCAACGCCATTTGAGCACTCAGGAGCAATTTTAAATGCAAAGGAAATCGAGACAACAATCGATGATGAGAGAATACTTGGACTTGGAGAGATGATGAACTATCCAGGGATAATCTCTGGCGACAGCGATGTATTCGATAAACTTGAATGCGCTTACAAAAGGAAAAAGAAGATCGATGGCCATGTTCCATCAATCACCGGCCCTGGTCTTGATGCTTATATTGCTGCTGGAATATCAACAGATCATGAATGCGAAACACCAGAGGAGCTGCAAGAGAAAATAAGAAAAGGGATGTACGTCCTGTTAAGGCAAGGAACAGCATGCAAGAATGTTCTCAATCTTTTGCCAGGGGTTACTGATCATAACTACAGACGATGCCTGTTTTGCACAGATGACAGACAACCTCAATCGATTATCCGCGAGGGACATATAAACTATGCTGTAAACATTGCAATCGAGGCAGGCCTTGACCCTATAAAAGCAATAACAATTGCAAGCTTGAATGCATCAGAGTGCTACAACCTTTCTGATAGAGGAGCAATCGCGCCAGGTAAGAGAGCAGACTTCTTCCTCTCTTCATCGATTGAAAAGATTACACCTACAAAGGTATTCATCAATGGCTCGCTTGTAGCGGAAGATGGAAGAATCTTGAAAAAAGCCCCCCATGCGACGCCAATTGGAGTATCTGGAAAGATGGACGTGAAGGATTTTTCAGAGAAATCGCTTTCACTGAAGCTTAAATCGAATCACGTAAGAGTAATAGATATAATTCCTGGCGGTGTTGTAACAGGAAAAGGAGAAGCAACAGTAAAGAGAGATGAAAACGGCGAGTGGATACATGACCCAAACCAAGACATACTAAAGCTTGCTGTCATCGAAAGGCACCATGGAACAGGGAATGTAGGCGTTGCTCTGATACGAGGCTACAAAATGAAACACGGTGCTGTTGCCACATCAATTGCCCATGACTCACATAACATAATAGTAATTGGTGACAACGATAAAGACATGGCACTATCTGTAGAGAAACTGATCTCAATGGGTGGTGGAATCACAATGTTCAAGGACGGAAAGGAACTAGGATCGCATAGACTTGAAATCGGTGGTCTTATGACAGACGATGCAATGGAAGACGTCGTAAAATGCCTAGATCAGATGCATAAAAGCGCAAGCGAGGATTTACATGTCAACCCAGATATAGATCCATTTATGACGCTATGCTTCATGGCTTTACCTGTAATTCCATCATACAAACTCACAGATTGTGGGCTATTTGATGTAACAACATTTCAGTTTGTTGATATCAATCTGGACTAATCTGCAAGCTCGAGTTTTGCAACATCTTCAAAATGTCTGTCGTAAGAGATATCAGATCTCAAAAACTCCGGCCTAATTGACAAAAGAGAGAGTTCTCTTGCAACCAATCTTGCTATCCACTTGGCGCCTTTGGGCGTCAGGTGTGTGTTGTCAAGCTTGCCATCGGGATAATTTGGATAGATTCCCTTCTCTAGATTCATGAAATACTTCTTACTCTCTTCATCTCCGAGTTTTTGAAGTTCAACCATTGTAGTTGTAGTCATATCTATGCATGGCACAGAGCTTTTGAACGCAGCATAGTGCATCGCAAAAGGATACTCTCCATGTGTTTGCTTGATCACGCCTCTTTCGTCAAACTGTCTTCGTGCGATAGAAGTTGCAAAATATACAGAAACACCCTTTGCTTTCAACTTATCAGCCATATAATCAAGATTGCTGACATAACTGCCAAAAGGATCCGTGTGTCTTTCTTTATCGAGCTTTGAATCATTGTGACCGAATTGGATTATCGCGCTATCGCCAAAGTCGGCAACTTCCAAAATCGAATCAAAATTCCCTTCGTCAATAAAGGACTTCGTAGAGCGCCCATTGATAGCCCTATTATCAACAATCCATCCATCTTTGACATAAGATTGAAATTCCTCGCCCCAACCCGTCTCTGGGCGTGCATCTTCTCTTTTTATCGCACAAGTTGAATCACCTAGAAGATATAAAACACTCATGGCCTTATGATAAAAAAATTCCATGCCATGGTATAGTCAAATACCGGCATGGATCAAAACATAAAAACCTATTTCGTCATCTGGTAGACCACAGATACACTATCGGAGATTGATATATCACCAGCATAATAAGCTGTAGAGGACTCTACGCCATCATAAGACGAGGCTTTGGCCATCATCAAGTTAGGATATGAATAAGAGACATTCGAACCATCGCTTATAGAGAGAACACCAGAGATATTCATTCCAGATGCCTCTGCATATGCTGTTGCTTTATCAAAAGCAGCCTTTATCGCCAAGCGTCTTACTTCATCCAGATCATCTGTTTTATCTAGCTTATCAAGAGTTGCATTCGACACAGATATTCCATCGATTTTCGAAAGCGATTCGAAGACATTTCCATAGATATCGATATTTCTGAGCGTTACCTCTACAGATTGGACAGCTCTTTGCCCTTCTTGCACTCTTTCATTGTCTTTCCAGATATATGAAGGACCAACATTGATGTAGTCTGTTTTTATATCATCCTTACTTATACCAAAGTCAGAAGCCAGAATATCTATAGCTTGGTTTACCATCTGGCTAGTCTTTGCTCGAGCTTGATCGGTGGTGTTTTCCACAGACTCAGCTGTAACAGAGAAAAAAGCAACATCAGGCTCAACTTTCAATTCAGCATTTGCTGTTACTGAAACCGTTGGCAAACTATTTTTTGTCGATGCGCATGAAATAGACGCAAACAATACAAGAATAGCCAATGACAGGTAAAACACCTTCTTCATTTTGTAACCTCTCTTAGCTCAGGTCTCTTTTCTGCAAGTCGCAAGAAAAAACCTAGAGCCATCATCATGATTCCATTGTCATAGAGTCCCGTACCCATATCACGCACTGCCTCTGCTACTGGAACTTCAACAACATCTATTTGCTCATTCTCATCAAGCGATTGTCCTTTTACTTTCCTTAGATTCTCTACAAAAAAGAATGATTGCCTATTTGCCATAAATGCACTGTTTGGGTTCACATTGCCCAAAAGCGAGAAATCGCCCTCAAGACCAGTCTCTTCAAGAAGTTCTCTTTTCGCAGCACCCAAAGCCTCCTCACCTCTTTCGACGAGTCCTGCAGGGAACTCTCTTGTCACAGTTGCTGAGCCATGTCTGAATTGTTCTTCCATTACAAAGTATGGCACTCCATCTTTGTTTCGGAACCAAGGTATAGCGACAATCCAATCCTTGCTATCTACCTCTACGAAATTCCCCTTTCGCCCATCTGTAGAGAACCTTTCTACACTGACAAGATCGAAAAGCGCACATTTGCATAACTCTTCTTTCTTTCCTGTCTTCCACTCTAGATCCTTAATTGACATGACTACCCCTTTCTTGATGAGCACTTGGATGAACAGCTAGCACATGCTGATGGAGTGCAAAAAGATGTACCAAGATAAGATGTATCTCGAGATGTTGAACAAGCTGTACCATTATTGATCTGGTTTGCAATCTCTTTCAAAGCAGTTGCTGACGGATGCGCGCCTGGCTCATCTATCCAGTCTTTTCCTTCATCCTCTGCTTTGCACAAATCAATCTCCATTGGAACAGAGCCCAAGAAAGGAACATGCATCTGGGAGCACATCTTTTCACCGCCACCTTTTCCAAAAATAGGAATCTCTTCTCCGCAATGAGGACATTTAAGCCCAGACATATTCTCGACAACTCCGATAATCGCGACTCCGCACTTTCTCGCAAACTCAACAGAGCGTCTTGAATCCAACACAGCTACATCTTGAGGTGTCGTGACTATGATTGCTCCTGTCAACTCTGGGATTGCTTGTATGACAGTCAGTTGCTCATCTCCTGTTCCGGGTGGAGTATCGATCAAAAGGTAGTCCAGAGTTCCCCAATCGACATCTGACAGAAACTGTCGTATTGCACTCATCTTCATTGAGCCACGCCAGATAATCGGAGACGATGGATCGTCAAGAGCAAAAGAAAGGCTCATCACTTTCAATCCTTTTCTTGGTTCAATTGGAATCATAGTGACACCATCAGGCGAACCAAGCTCTGCTCCTTCCACGCCAAACATCTTCGCAACATTAGGCCCATGTATATCAACATCCAACACACCAACTGTGCATCCCATATCGACAAGAGCATTTGCAAGATTCACAGTAACTGTTGTCTTTCCGACACCACCTTTTCCAGAAAGGATCATTATCTTCCTGCCGATTTTGTCCATTCTTTCTCTTATCCGGCTGTTTTGTTTCTCAAAATCATCATTACTATTTGAAGCCATAACACACTCCACTTCCATTAATTGGGCACCAACTCCCAAACTAAGTATAATATCCATCCTCTCGATTATCAAAGCTATGTGGAGTGAAAACAGAAGTGCACCACAAAAAATACATATAAAGCATATCTTCATCTGCTTGGAAATGCTTAAATAATGGAAAATTAACCCATTATTTCCAGAACCTAAATCATTATATATGTTGAATCTCCTTTCTTGATTTTGGTATAGTAGAAATTGAATGGAAAATTTTAAAAATAGGAGATAAATCTATGTTGGCATTACTAGAAAACATGGACAAGACAACCTTGAACGCACAGCTTGTTGACGGCGTCGTTCTTATGGTTCTTGGCATGGCCACAGTATTCCTTTTCCTGGTTTTATTGATCTATGCGACAAAACTTATGAGCAAAATTTGTTGCAAGGTTGGTGGAAAGGAATCTGTTTCATCACAACCAAAAGCAAAACAATCTGCACCAGTGGCTAAATCCACAAACGATGCAGCTTTAGCAGCCGCAATTGTCGCTGCCTATGATAAAGACAAAAATTAATTAAGGTAATAAATATGAGCAAGAAAAAAATCAATTTTATGTGTACGGCATTCCGAGATGGATTCCAGTCTGTATATGGCGCAAGAGTCTTCACAAAGGACTTTATGCCTGCTGTCGCTGCTGCAAGAGAAGCAGGAATCACACATTTCGAAGCAGGTGGCGGTGCAAGATTCCAAGCTCTTTATTTCTATACAAATGAAGATGCATTCGCAATGATGGATGAGTTCAGGCAAGTTGCTGGACCAGATGCTAATTTGCAAACACTTGCAAGAGGCGTTAATGTAGTTGGTCTTGACTCCCAGCCAAGAGATATGATCAAGCTCCATGCAAAGCTTTTCAAAAAGCATGGAATGACAACTATCAGAAACTTCGATGCACTCAATGATGTAAACAACTTGATCGACTCAGGAAAAGCAATCCATGATGCTGGCCTTAAGCATGAAGTAACAGTTACAATGATGTCTCTTCCAGAGGGAGTAACAGGAGCACATGATCCTGATTTCTACGAGAAGATACTCAAGCAGATTCTTGATGCGGGAATTCCTTTTGACTCAGTTTGCTTCAAGGATGCATCTGGAACATCTACTCCACACACAGTATATGAGACAATCAAGAGAGCAAGAAAGCTTCTTGGCCCTGATATGCCAATCGTGTTCCACTCACATGAGACAGCTGGTGTATCTGTAGATCAGTACATGAATGCAATCGAAGCTGGTGCCACACAGATTGATCTCTCGATGTCACCATGCTCAGGCGGTACTTGCCAACCAGACATTATCACAATGTGGCATGCTCTTAGAGGAACAGACTACACTCTTGATGTCGATATCCAGAAGATCAAGAAAGCTGAAGAAGTATTCGAAGATTGCATGAAAGACTATTTCCTACCTCCAGAGGCAACAATGGTAAACCCAAACATCCCATTCTTCCCTCTCCCCGGTGGAGCTCTTACAGCAAACACTCAAATGCTCAGAGACAATGGACTTATGGACAAGTATCCTCTTATCGTTGAAGCTATGGGCGAGACAGTTGCAAAAGGTGGCTTCGGAACATCTGTTACACCTGTTTCACAGTTCTACTTCCAGCAAGCATTCAACAATGTAATGTTTGGACCATGGAAGAAGTTTGCTGAAGGCTATGGAAAAATGGTCCTTGGCTACTTTGGAAAGACTCCAGTTGCACCAGATCCAGAGGTTGTAAAGCTCGCATCTGCTCAGATGGGACTTGAGCCAACAACTGAGAAAGTCGTAGACATCAATGACAGAGATCCAAAGAAGGGCGTTGCTGCAGCTATGAAGATGCTTGAGGATGCAAACTTGCCAATTACTGATGAGAACATCTTCATTGCAGGAGCATGCAAGGAAAAGGGAATACTCTTCTTGACAGGAAAAGCAAAAGTAAATGGCGTAAGACTCAAGAGCCAGATGCAAGGGGCAAAGACATCGGAGAAGAATCCAAAGCATGAGTATACGATTGCAATCAATGGCACATCATATGGCGTAAAGATTGATGGAAACAATGCTATTGTAAACGGCGTTTCATATCCTCTTAATGTAACAGATGGAATCAAAGTAACATCTGCCGCTCCAAGTGCAAAGACTGTTGTAACAGGATCTGAAGAGATCAAGGCTCCAATGCCAGGCTTGGTTCTCAGATTGAATGTAAAAGTCGGCGATACAGTAAAGAAAGACGATGTTGTGATGGTCATGGAAGCTATGAAGATGGAAAATGAAATCTACGCTCCATGCGATGGTGTTATCTCATCAATCCCTGTATCTCAAGGACAGCAACTTCAAGCAGGCGACACTTTGATGACTATCGGTGGCGTTGTCAAAGAAGCAGCTCCACAAGTAGAGACAAAGCCAGCTCCAGCAGAGGCGGCTCCAGCTCCTAGCAAAGCAACAGCACCAGCAGGCGGACAAGAGGTTAAGGCTCCAATGCCAGGACTTGCTCTAAAGTTCAATGTCAAAGTCGGCGATCATGTAGAAGAAAATCAGGTACTTATGGTAATGGAAGCAATGAAGATGGAGAATGAAATCTTCTCTCCATGCTCCGGCACAGTCACAGCAATTTGCGTCAACCAAGGCGATCAGCTTCAAGCTGGCGACACTTTGATGACTATCGCTTAAGGAGATCATGATGGGTACTATTCTTTTAGAAGGACTTAAAAACCTGTGGGCATCTACAGGTTTGATTGGATTTCTTGCTCCAGGAGGCTGGGGCAACGCTGTTATGATCCTTGTCGGATTCTTGCTTTTGTACCTTGGAATCAAGAAAGGTTTTGAACCTCTTTTGCTCATTCCAATTGCAATGGGATGCGTTCTTTCCAATATCCCTGGAGCAGGAATTGCTGAGGGATCATACCCAGATGCAGGATTTATCAAGCTTCTATATGATGCAGGAATCGAGTCAGGACTATTCCCTATCCTTATATTCATGGGTGTCGGTGCAATGACAGACTTCGGACCGCTTATTGCTAACCCAAAGACTCTTCTCTTGGGTGCCGCAGCTCAGCTTGGTATCTTTACAGCTTTGATTGGAGCATTGCTTCTTTCTTATATTCCTGGAATCAACTTCAATTTGTTTGTTGCTGGCTCTATCGGAATCATCGGTGGTGCTGATGGTCCTACAGCAATCTATGTAACATCACGTTTGGCTCCTGAGTATCTTGGCTCTATTGCTGTTGCTGCATACTCTTATATGGCACTGGTTCCAATTATCCAGCCACCTATCATGAGAGCATTAACAACAGAATCAGAAAGAAAGATCAAAATGGAGCAATTGAGACCTGTTTCAAAGCTTGAGAAGATTGTCTTCCCTCTCTTGGTTTTGACAATGTGCGCAATTCTTTTGCCATCTGCAGCTCCTCTTATTGGCGCTTTGATGTTTGGAAATCTTGCAAAGGAATGCGGAGTCATCAACAGACTCTCTGACACTATGCAAAATGCACTAATGAACACAGTCACAATCTTCCTTGGCCTCTCTGTTGGCTCGAAGATGGCTGCATCGAAGTTCCTTAACCTTGAGACTCTTGGAATTCTCTTGCTAGGAATGATTGCATTTGGCGTTGGCACAGCAGGTGGTGTTCTTCTTGCAAAGCTTATGAACAAACTTTCAAAATCGCCTATCAACCCACTTATTGGTTCTGCTGGAGTTTCTGCTGTTCCAATGGCAGCTCGTGTTTCATCAAAAGAAGGTCAGAAAGCTGATCCTCAGAACTTCCTTCTGATGCACGCAATGGGTCCAAATGTATCAGGTGTTATCGGTTCAGCTGTAGCCGCTGGAGTACTGTTGTCAGTCGTTCCATCCATGATGGCTGCTTTCGTTTAATCGAAAAATCGCAATAAAGCGCTTTTGCGGTTCATCTTAGATTCGGCATAGTTATTGTAGCTATGCCGTTTCTTTTCTTATGATAGTCCTAGTATCCTCACCTCTTATATTTCCAAGCTATTGGGATTTAACATAAAATCGAAGACATTCATAATCAGGACGCCGCTATCATTATAATATGGCGCTGGCGTATCCTTAGTGATAATGATTTTCTTGAATCCATCATGAATCATCATCAAAGATCGCTGCTCTTGTTCCATTTTTGCTTGATTCGCAATAGCATAAGCTGATTGAATGTAATATCGTTTATAGCCTTTATTGCATACAAAATCTATTTTATGTTGTTTACGAATACTACTGCCATCGGCATCAGTGCTATTGACTACCACAATTCCCACATCTACATTAAAACCTCTGATTTTTAGTTCGTTGAAAATGAGATTTTCCATCGTATGAGTTTCCTCTAGTTGGCGGAAATTCAGGCGTGCATTGCGAAGCCCCATATCGGTGAAATAATATTTAACAGGTGTTCCAATATACTTTTTCCCTTTGATATCATACCTTACAGCACTGTCAATTAAGAAAGAATCACTAAGATACTCTATATATCTAGCAATTGTCGCATTGCTAATCGTCTTTTTCTTTATGCTTTTGAAAGTAGCTGAAAGCTTATTGGGGTTAGTAAGGGAACCAATAGAAGAGGAAAGGATATTCAATAGGTCATCCAGTTCAGCACGTTTGCGAATCTTATGCCTTCCTGCAATATCTGAAATATAAGTTTCCTCAAAAAGAGATTTTAAAAAAAGAATCTTTTCTTCAGGTTCTTCAATGTTCAGGATAATCGGAAGTCCACCATAAAGCATATATTCATCCCATCCATCATGCTTCGGACCAGAATATACTGACATGAATTCTGAAAAACTAAGAGGAAACATATGAATCTCATCCCCTCGACCACGAAACTCTGTTATGACATCCTTGGAAAGAAACTTAGCATTGCTACCAGTCACATATACGTCAACATTTTCCATGCGTATAAGACTATTGAGAACAGCCACAAATTCAGAGAGAAGTTGCACCTCATCAAGCAGGACATAATACACCCCAGCATCCACAATTTGTTCTTTTATAGTAAACGTCATAAA
>DKCO01000042.1:8464-11467 GCA_002452215.1 Spirochaetales bacterium UBA6872 | reverse complement strand
GGCACACCCGAGGATCAAGAAGGATGTGCTATGGGGTGGGAACCTGTGGACTTCTGGCTACTATGCCAACAAGGACACGATAAAGATGTATATTCAGAATCAAGGGAAAAAAGAGGATTCTTACAAGAAGTTGTATGAATCGCAACCTGAGCTAGATTTTGGCATGTAGGCCAAAATCTATACAAGATGGTGAAGTCGCTAGGCTTCCGATACCTCGACCCTTGGGTCGAGGAGGTTCATTTGTAATCTATAACAATGGACTTTAGTTCAACTTTTTCTGCTTCCTGAAATCTTATTCTGCTCACCTCTATTCTACCCATATTCTAACCATTCTAATCATCGTTGTTAATGGTCCTGGTTAGAATAATGAGGAGAAGAAGCATCATCAAGATTGGCTGATGCCTCAATTTTTATAAATCATAACAAGTGCGAAAGGCATACACACAAGTTGATCTAGGCACTTAATTGCTTGGATGCAAACTTCTTTATACCGCTAGAGAAAAGCAGGATGAAAGTCAAAGCAATCTCTTTTGCTAAAATTCTGTGAAATATGGCTTGATCCGATTTTCGAGGAATTTCCCAATCTTGCGATCCATGAATCTGTCTATAATGAGTCAGGGGGAAGGCTGATGTTGAAGCTGTTTTTGAATGCAACTTCGGGCTCCTTTCCTTCTGCTTTGCATGTTTCAAGATAATCATCGACTGCACAATGAAAATCATCTAGAAGCTCTTTGGCGCTTTCGCCCTCATAAGAAATCAGACAGTGAATTCCTATGACCTTACCATAAAAAATACCATCTCCTTCGGAAAACTCAACGCTTCCGACATAGCCTTTGTATTGAATAGTGTTATTCATATGAGACACTCCTGTTCCAAAAACTCTGTCAACTGTTTGATTTGAGATGCTGAATAAGTCTATCATTTTGGCTCATAGTATATTTATTCGTTACTAATAAGATAGCGCAATATTTATTGATACCGCAACTAAAAATAGTGGCAATATCTTGCTTATATGTCTTGCTATTGATATAGAATTTTGTCGCAAATTATATTTTAAAATTGAGAATTTTGTCGCAAATAAGAGAAAAAATAAAAGAATTTTGTTGCGTAACTGCTAATAATTAGGCCGAAATATGGTATGATAATGACTAAAGCATGGTAAATAGGGAGTATATATGCTGTATAGAAAGGCCTATGACAAGCTAAAGATGTGGAAACAACAAACGAGACGTGTTGCACTTTGTATTCAAGGCGCGCGTCAGATTGGAAAGACAACAATAGTGCGCGAATTTGGAAGAAATGAATATAAATGCTTTGTCGAGTTCAACTTTGTTTCCAACATTGATGCAAGGAGTATATTCGATGGCAATCTTGATGCGAATACCATTATCGAGGATTTGTCAGCATTGGCACGAAAGCCATTGATTCCTGGAAACACGTTGATCCTGTTTGATGAAATCCAAGAATGCCCCAATGCTAGAGCTGCAATCAAGTTTTTGGTTGAAGATGGGCGCTTTGACTACATTGAAACTGGCTCTCTTTTGGGTGTGAAAAATAGAGTCGTTCCTTCATTGCCAGTTGGATTTGAAGAGTTGTATACAATGTATCCGATGGATTTTGAAGAGTTTTTGCTTGCGAACGGAATTCAGCATACAACAATTGATACAATGCGAGACGCATATGATGCAAGAACGCCTGTTTCTGATGTTATTCATACAACAATAAGAAAGTTGTTCTATTCCTACATCATTGTTGGTGGAATGCCTAGAGTTGTTCAAACTTACGTCGAAACACACGACATAGGGCGTGTATTGAGGGTGCAAAATGAGATTCTCGATTTATATAGGCAGGATATCTCCAAGTATGCAACTGAAAGTGACAGACCTAAGATTAGAGCAATCTTTGATTCTATTCCATCTCAATTGAATGAAAAGAACCGCCGATTTATAGTGAGCAGTCTGAAAGCAAGTGCTCGACTTGAGCGATATGAAGATAGCTTTAATTGGCTTGTAGATGCAGGTGTTGCAAATCCATGTTATAACATTGTAGAGCCAAAGGGTGCTTTAAAGCTGAATGAAAAACGCAGTTTTTTCAAGTTGTATGCATCAGATACGGGCTTGCTTTGTGCTCTTTCGACGGATAACATCCAGTTCAATATTTTGAAAGGCGATTTAAGCGTCAATATGGGAAGTATCCTGGAAAATGTAATGTCCCAGATGTTCGTGTCAAACGGTTTCTCATTGCACTATTTTGATACGAAGAGATATGGTGAGTTGGATTTTGTGATGCAAGAAGGTAGCTCTATCGATTTGGTGGAAATCAAGTCAGGCAATGGCTACAAAAAGCATTCTGCATTGGATAAGGTTTTGGCTGTAGAGGAATGGAAGGCAAATCAAGCAATTGTTTTCTGTAAAGACAATGTCCAGAGCGAAGATGGAATTTTATATCTTCCCTGGTATATGGCAATTTTCTTTAAACAGAAACATCTTGCGAAAGGATTTACCTATGAAGTTGATTTGAGTGGACTAATATAAGGAATTCAGCTAGGTGGAGAGGATTAGAGCAAAATCAGTTTGTTTTGGAAGGTAAATCTTGCATGCAAATAGCAACAATGGGATGCTGTTTATGGATTTCCATTGTATCAGATTAAAAAAAGAAGAAAAGGCTTTGATGAATAACATCGGCCTTTATGGTTCAGGAGTCTCTATTCTTCATACTCACCTTATAATCTGAAAGTTATAGATAAGAGGTAAACCTTTCTTAACAGTACATAATATGCTCGATTATGCCTTGACGTATTTTTGCTGTTTACTACGAGGTTTGTCAGGAATGGTCATTTTCAGCTTTCCAGAAGATATCAGCGGATTAAGATACTTTGTTCTGAGATTTTTTCGATCTGATAGTTTTAGATGCCATAGCAATTCAGTACAAGAACGTGGAACAGAACAGAATTCCAATATTTTTCTCTCCGTTGAAAAATTTACTTGGGGTGTGACTTGGGGT
>DKCO01000042.1:0-8379 GCA_002452215.1 Spirochaetales bacterium UBA6872 | reverse complement strand
TTGGGGTGTGACTTGGGGTGTATCATGGGGGGGTGACTTGCTTTGTCTGCTGATGCATCGCAACCCATTTCTGGTTTTTCAGTGTAGCATACAACATAAAGCTTGAGACATGGTACTCTGGATCAGGAAGTCCCGCATCCTCCATCTCACGGTACATACGATCAACACCCTCGTCGAACTCTTTCACATATTCATAGACATGCAGAAACTCAACAATCTTGGGGTTGCGGGAAAAATGCATTTCGCGCATATTGTTTGAACGGACCAGCCCAGGCAATTGGCCGGGGCTTTCTACTGTCATGTGGTCGTCGAACATTTTGATTTGGATATCGGTTCCGGTGATATTGTAGTCGCGGTGAGCAATGGCATTGACAATCAGCTCGGTCCAACAGAACTCTGGAAGTTCTGGAATCGTAACGAACAGACCATCTTTGCCGAGGAACGTATGCTCACGTATTTGGCTCTTTACAAATTCTGTAGACTTCTGCACTATGTCAAGAATCTTGCCATCAAAGAGTACATCTTTAATGACGTTCATTTCAGTGCCGACTTTTGCTTCCGTGCCATCATAGCGGATAAAGCGTACTCTTGCACGGGGAAAGAATCGTTGTGGATTCTTGCCAAAGAGTAGGATAGCGGCACTGATAATCTGCTCAGTACCATTGCGCATAGTGATAAAATCCTTGTTGCTACGTAGATAATCCATCGCAGATCTTCCATAGCCGATTTTCTTTGTGTAGTTAGCTACGAAATCGAGATCGATATCGTCAATAGTGGCGTTGAGAACAGGAGTGTCCTCAAAGAAGCGCGTGCCTTTGGAATACAAAAGTTGGAGACGCTGATCAAAGTTCAGCTTCTTGGATTTATCACCAATGCGCAGGTATACTTCATCTGCCTGATTTGCATGAACCTGTGGACTTGGAAATACGTGCATAATCAGTATATGGTTGGGCTGCCCTTTGGCATCTGTGCAACTTACAACTTTGGAATCGACACTGACAGAAGGAGCACAATAGTCCAAAGGAACACGAAGCAGGTCGTTGATTCTCTTGTCTTGACCGTCAATGCCTGTTATGGTGCCGTCATCTTCAATGCCGATGATAGCATCGCCACCGTCAGCATTGGCAAAAGCGATGATGAGGTTTGCCAGGGTTTTAGGGTCTATTCTTGCGCTTTTGCAATCGAAAAGTTGTGTTTCTGTAAGAATGCAAAGCTCTCCTATGTTATTTGTATCAACCATGCCATCACTTCCTCTTTCCTTTATAGGTTTTTGCAAAAACTTCTTCAATTTTTTCCTTCTACAAAATCTTCCTTGACTCACCATTGCCTTTACGAATACCACCTGAAAGGATATTGTCTCCTTTATTTTTCTAAAAACTGTCTTGACAAGTGTCGTATGTCAGATAGAGGTATTGTTGTTGCAGACAAAGGATTTTCTCCCAGCAAGATTGCTGATGAGCTTGACAGGCATCCAGACCTCCATTTCCTGACACCCATAAAAAGGAATGATTCTAGGATTGCGAATAACAATATGCTTGAATGGGATGGAAAGCTCGAGAATGTTGCCAATAGGGTCCTCTACAGGAAGGCATGCATCAAGGGCGGAAGGTACCTATATGCATTTAAGGATATCGCAAAGGCACATGGCGAGGAGAACTCATATGTCGATAAGATAAATGGGAGGAGGCCTTTTGTTTCCTCTGATTTCGATAGCGCCTTGGACAAGGCAGGGGTCATAGTCTTCGAGTCGGATCTGGATGCATCCCCGACTGTTATCTACCAGTGCTATGAAAGAAGATGGCTTCTTGAGCTTGTCTTTAGGAGCTATAAGAACAACATCTGCCTTTACAAGACTAGGGTCCAGAATGATTTCTCTCTCATTGGCAGTGAATTTGTCAATTTCATAGCAACCCTCATCACAACAAGAATCATAAAGAAGATGACTTATGGAGACCTTACCGAATCCTGGAGAAAAGTAGACTCCCCTGAAGATGCATCATCGGATGATGAATGCTGGCTAAATGTCAGTGAAGGCGTCTTTTCCGAGCTGGAGACTTTAGGCATTTCCAAGCCCATTTTCAAACCTGTGCATAAAAAGCTGGACTAGGTGGTCTATAGTTCAATGGATTGGGAATCTTCTATTCTTATTCGATTTGAATTTCGCATCTCTCAAAAAAGATTTAACCAAAAAATCATATCGCTTGAAGATGAATAGGATGTTTTTTTGATCCTACAAAACCTTTGATAAATCATTGCTATTTTGATAAGAGTATCTTTTCGCCAATTTCGTAATTAAAACAACCAATTACGCAATTTCCAAACATTGAAACCAATAGTTGGTTTACCATCTCAGTGCTGGATGTTTGCTTTGGCAGATATCAAGGATGTTTTTTTATAAAATGCTAATCGAAGTTGATTTATCTTTGAAATTGAGTGTTGCTATGCAAATCTTTTTTCATTTTTATCTCTTTTCTTAGTGTTTCCATTGTTGCGTCTTACTTTAATCGGGATACCAACACATTCACTGATATCTTCCGGCCTCAGCAATTTGATTTGTTCTTAATTTGTGGGGTGTAGAAATGGAAATTGAGAAAAAACTGAATGCAGATGAGTTGACAGTTATAGTTGATGGCAGGTTGGATACTACAACTGCTCCTCAATTTGAGGATGAGGTCCGCTCTAGTTTGGACAGCATTAAAACTCTTGTATTTGACTTTGAAAAGCTTGAGTACATATCGTCTGCTGGTTTGAGGGTTCTGTTAGCTATGCAAAAAATCATGAACAAGCAGGGCTCTATGATTGTAAAAAACGTCAATGAGACAGTCATGGATGTCTTCGATGTCACAGGTTTTGTTGATATCTTGACTATCGAATAACCAAATCAAAAG
Source organism: Spirochaetales bacterium UBA6872 (assembly GCA_002452215.1). Taxonomy (GTDB): domain Bacteria; phylum Spirochaetota; class Spirochaetia; order Sphaerochaetales; family Sphaerochaetaceae; genus Ornithospirochaeta. The sequence continues at coordinate 5,491 of DKCO01000042.1, read as the reverse complement.
AGATTCCTATGTTTTATATAAGGCTTGTCTTGTTGTTTTCGATTCCTTCAGTTTTTACTGTTTTGCTTTATACGATAAATAGGATAAAGATAATTTTTTGTGCACGAAAGTTCGTCAAGGAGATTTTCGCTGGCATCTTTTTTGGCTTTGCTGCCATCATAGCAACCAAATTAAGCATCCCTCTAGAAGGTGCGCTTGTTGGAACGCGAGACGGTTCTGTTCTTACTGCAGCTCTTGTCTTTGGGCCTTATGCTGGGCTCGTTTCAGGTATTATAGGAGGATTTGAGAGGTATTTTGATTCGAGCACATACACATCTCTTGGAGCATGTTTGACGACAATACTATCTGGAGTAGTTGGAGCTATCTTAAGGAAATGGATGTTTGATGATAAGATGCCTTCGTGGTGTTATGGCATGGCCATTGCTTTTGTAATAGAGGTCGTTAATATGCTGTTCGTGTTCCTGACGAACATGGATGATGTCAGAAAGTCATTTCTGCTTGTAGAAAATGCGGCTGCTTTGATGATTGCAATCAATAGCATCTCTGTTGGTTTAGCAATGGTCCTTGTATTGTTTTTATCTGGAAATATTAAACGGAAGGCAAGGAAAAAAGGCAAATTAAAGCTTGCAGAGTCATTCTCTCGTTGGCTTTTGGCATCTGTTGTCTTGGCATTTATTGTTTCATTTTTGTTTATCTATGTGCTTGAGACGAGACTTGCATATAGCGATGCGGAAAACATGCTAAAGCTATACATCGAGGATGTTAGGGATGATGTTGATGATACTTCCGATGAGAACTTGCTTAATATCACCAGATCGATTGCACATGATCTTGATAAACTTGGCCCTTTGAATAGATCCAAGCTTTTGGTTCTTCTTGAGAAATATGATGTATCAGAGATAAATCTTGTAGACGAAAATGGCATGATAAAGACCAGTACGACTCTTATCTTCTGTGGCTTCGATATGAAGAGCGGACAGCAATCCAAGGAGTTCTTGGTTCTACTCAATGGCGAAAAAGAGTATGTCCAACGTTATCAAAAAATCTCTCATAAGATGGGGTTTTCGATGAAATATGCTGCAGTTGCATTGCCATCTGGAGGGTTTGTGCAAGTAGGGTACAATTCGCAACGTTTCCAGAAGGATATAAATCAACGAGTTGACGGTCTGACAAGAAATAGGCATGTTGGTGAAAACGGCTTCATGCTTATTGCCAATGACAGTTTCATCCTCGTTAGCGATCCGAATGGCCATGAGGATGAGAATTTGGATGTCACAGGAATGAGTCTTGATGACATAAATGAATGGGAGCTTTCCAGAAAGACTGTATATGGCATCGATTCTTTTGTAATGTATGGCATTACGGAAGGTTACTACATTATTGGTATCATGCCATTTAATGAGGTTGTATTTGGACGCAACATGTCCTTGTTTACAACAATTTTCATAATGATCATGGTCTTTGCGATTCTTTTTCTCTTAATCTACTTCCTTGTCAAAAAGCTTGTTGTTGAGAATATCCAGAAGATCAACAGGTCCTTGGAAGAGATTACATGCGGAAATCTCAATGTCTCTGTGGATGTCAGGACAAATAAGGAATTTGTGTCTCTTTCGGATGACATAAACTCGACTGTGCAAACACTGAAAGGGTATATCAAGGAAGCGGCAGCAAGAATTGACAAGGAGCTTGAATTTGCTAGGACAATACAGCTTTCATCTCTTCCTTCGGTTTTTCCACCATTCCCAGATAGAACGGACTTCGATATATTCGCAACAATGAATACAGCAAAGGAGGTTGGAGGCGACTTCTACGATTTTTATCTTCTTGACGAAAATAGACTCGCATTCTTGATTGCAGATGTCTCTGGCAAAGGTATATCGGCAGCTATGTTCATGATGAAAGCAAAGACTTTGATCAAGAGCCATGCCGAAAATGAGAGCAATGTGGCACTCATTTTTTCCGGAGCAAACAAGGATCTATGCGAGAACAATGAAGCCAAGATGTTCGTAACATGCTGGATGGGGATTCTGGATTTAAGGACGAATATAGTAACATTTGCTAATGCTGGCCACAATCCTCCTCTCGTAAAGCACAAGGGTGGCAAGTATGAATTCTTTAAGACAAGGCCTGGTTTTGTTCTTGCTGGCATGGATGGCATCAGCTACCGCTTGGGAGAATTATCCCTTATGCCAGGCGATGAGATTTTCTTGTACACAGATGGGGTGACAGAGGCAACAAATAGCCATAATGAGCTTTATGGAGATAGACGACTTGAAAGATGTTTGAATACCATGAATGGGGAAAATGCAAGAGAAATATGCAATGCTGTCAAAAGAGATGTAGACAGTTTTGTATCGGATGCACCTCAATTCGATGATATTACAATGCTCTCACTCCGCTTAACGGAGAAGGATATAATTTGCCTTGAACCGGAGAAAGAAAATATGGAGGAGCTTCTATCTTTTGTCTCCGAAAAGCTTACAAAAAAGGAAGTTCCAGTCAAAACGATAAGGAAGATGTGCATTGCTGTCGATGAAATCTACTCAAATATCCGACTTTACAGCAAAGCTACAGAATCAAGAGTTGAGTGCTCTGTATTGAACAATGTCATAAAACTTGTGTTTATGGACAATGGGCGGCCATATAACCCACTAGAGGCAAAAGAGCCCGATATAACGCTATCGTCTGATGAGCGCGAGATAGGTGGGCTTGGAATCTATATGGTCAAAAAAACGATGGACAGAGTAGTTTATGAGTATGTATCAGGCTTCAACAGGCTTTCGCTGGTAAAGGCTTTTTGATAGTGGAGAGCCAGATGAAAAAAACAATGATTCTTATATTTATGGTATTCGTTTTTTTATTGTCAAGTTGCAATAAAAGCGAACAAGAGCCACCAGTTGTCTTTACTTCAAAAGAGGATTTTTCCTCTCGTGTTGTAGCTTGTATTACAGGAACTGTTGTAGATAGCAATGTCGATAGTGTGATTGATGGCATTACATGGCGCTATTACGATGATCAAGCGGGGGCATTGGAGGCACTAAAGAGACACGATGTTGATGCATCAATCGTTGATGAACCGATTGCCAATGTCCTTGTGGCACAACGTGATGGATTTGCAATTTTTCCAGAAACAATCATCTCTGACAGTTATGGTTTTATTTTGAAGAAAGGCAGTTATTTGACAGATGAGTTCTCATATATAATCGATGGATTTTCAAAAGATGGTACTCTCAAGCTCCTTAGGGATAAATGGCTCTCGGGAGATGAAGAGAAGATGAGGATTGATTGGTCTGAGTACGAAAATGATCCAAACAATACAAAGAAACTCAAATACGTATATGAGCCAAGTGTGTATCCGATGAGTTATACAGACACAAATGGGAAGGCATCTGGATATGAAGTTGAGCTCTTGTTGATGATTGCAAAAAAGCTTTCGATGAATGTAGAGCTCTCTACTACTTCATTTGCTTCGATAATAAGCTTTGTCCAATCTGGTAAGGCAGATGTCGCATCAGGATGCATATCGATTACACCAGAGAGGGCAAAGGAGGTGGATTTTCCTATAGCTCATTACAATGGAGGAAATGTTTTTGTATGCCGTAGCGAGAATCTACAAGCATATGAAGATGGACAGACAGGATCAGATGATGATCTATTTGCAAAGATTGAGCAAAGTTTTTTCAAAACATTTGTTAAGGAAAATCGTTGGACCCTGATCTTTAACGGATTGAAAACGACTCTATTGATCTCTATTTGCTCTGCGATAATCGGAACTGTGCTAGGTTTTGCTTTGATGCTTCTTTTGAGATCCAGAAAGCGTTTGATAAGTGGTATAGCAAAAGCGTTCTCTTCTTTCATGGCTGGCATACCGACATTGGTCGTGCTTCTTATAATCTACTTTGTCGTTTTTGCTTCTATAGATGTATCTGCCGAAGCTGTAGCTGTTGTTGCATTTTCCTTAATTTTCTCTGTGTCCTTTGCAAGTATATTGCAAACGGGTATCAATGCAATCGATAAAGGACAATGGGAAGCATCTGTAGCTCTTGGCTTTGGGAATATATTGGGTTTCAAACGCATAATCATGCCTCAAGCCTTAAAATATGTTTTTCCTCTTTATAAGGGACAAATTGTTTCTCTTGTGAAACAGACATCGATTGTTGGATACATTGCAATACAAGATTTGACTAAAGCTGGCGATATCATAAGAAGCAGGACATATGATGCTTTCTTTCCACTTCTTGCTGTAGCATCGATTTATTTCATGCTCTCGTTTTTGATAAGTTTTTTCATAGGCAAAATGGAGATACAATGCGATCCGAAGAAAAGAAAAAGAAAAACATATCCTACTAGCAATTTGCAAGAGCATAATAGATCAGGCGTCACGGAATGCAAAAATGCTAGTCATGTTCTTATCGAAGTTGAGCACTTGAAGAAGGAATATGCAAACTCTGTTCCTCTTAAAGATGTGAATGCTACAATCAAAAAAGGTGAGGTGATTTCTATAATCGGTCCATCTGGGACTGGCAAATCAACTTTCATGAGATGCATAAACCGCTTGGAGATACCTACAAGTGGCCATGTGAAAATCTTTGGAAAGGACATAGATGACAAAGAGGTTGATTTGAGGAAAATAAGACGAAGGGTTGCAATGGTCTTCCAGAACTTCAATTTATTTGGGCATCTTAATGTTGTTGATAACATTATGATTGCTCCGATGTTGCTGAAGAAGGAAAAACCGGATGTAGCATATAGTAAAGCAATGCATCTTTTGCGCATGGTTGGTATGGCAGAGAAGGCATATTCATTTCCCGACGAGCTCTCTGGAGGACAAAAACAAAGAGTAGCTATCGCTAGGGCACTTGCGATGGATCCAGAGATAGTCTTATTCGATGAGCCTACATCAGCTCTTGATCCAACGATGGTAGGTGAGGTCTTGTCAGTTATAAATGAGCTTGCAAAAGAGGGCTTGACAATGCTGATTGTCACTCATGAGATGAAATTTGCCCATGATGTTTCTACTCGTATTTTCTACATGGATCAAGGCATCATATATGAGGATGGAACGCCAGATGAGATTTTCAACCACCCTGAAAGAGAGAGGACTAGAGCATTTGTAAAGCATCTCAATGTCCTTTCTTTGTTGATTGAATCCAAGGATTATGACTTCATTGCAATGAGCGAGAAGTTGCAACTGTTTGGAGAAAAGCACATGATTGGAAAGAAGAAGACAATCAATTTGCGTCTTCTTTTCGAGGAGCTGGTTGCAATTAATATCATCCCAAATGCCTCTCCAGTTTTTCCTATTGAGCTTTCTGTCGAGTATGACAAGGATGAAGAAAACCTTGAAATGCGTTTTAAATGGTATGGGAAAGAGTATGATCCTCTAAAAAATGGAGATGAGATTTCTCTCAGCATAATAGAGGCTATCATAAAAAGTTCAGACTATGCATATGATAGTGATATAAATCGCTTGTAACTATTCAGTCGCATA